>NZ_LMCV01000009.1:0-131036 GCF_001424925.1 Pseudomonas sp. Root329
GAACTCACTCGAATAAGATTTACGCATATCCAGACACCTCAGATTTGGGCGCCATCATAGCGCCCGATTGAAGTGTCCAAAATCATTAGGCCAGTTCAGGCTCGCTCCCACAGGTTTTGTATTCTTTTCTGATCGGTTGTTTCTTCAGTCGACAAACAGGTCCGGCATCAGCGGGTCGGTGGTGTCAGGCGCGAACCGATACGGTTCAAAATCCGTCACCCCGTGTTCACCCAGGATTTCCTCATCAATCAGCAATCGCCCAGTAATGCTGCGACCGCTGCTGCTCAGAATCACATGGGCGGCATCGGCCATGATCGCGGGCGTGCGCGCATGCTTGAACGACTCGCGTGATCCGAGCTGAAACTCGATCGCTGCGGTCGCAATCATCGTTTGCGGCCACAACGAATTGACACTGATGCCGTAGTTTTTGAATTCCTCGCTCATGCCCAATGTCAGCATGCTCATGCCGTATTTGGTAACGGTGTAAGGGCTGTACTGCGCAAACCATTTGCTCGCCAGATTCAGTGGCGGGGAAAGGCTGAGGATGTGTCCGCCGCTTTTCTTCAGATAGGGCAGGGCGGCCTGGCTGCACAGGAGCACGGCGCGGGTGTTGATCTGGTGCATCAGGTCGAAGCGCTTGAGTTCGATGTGTTGAACCCCGGTCAGTTTGATCGCCCCGGCGTTGTTGATCAGCGCATCAATGCCGCCGAAATGCTCGTTGGCCTTGGCCAGAGCCTCGCGCACCGCGACTTCATCACGCACATCCACCTGCAAGGCCAACGCCTTGCCGCCCGCGGCTTCGACTTCCTTGGCCACGCTGAAAATCGTGCCCGGCAACTTGGGGTGCGGCTCGGCACTTTTGGCGGCAATCACAATGTTGGCCCCATCCCGCGCAGCCCGCAGCGCGATCTCACGACCAATCCCGCGACTGGCACCGGTGATGAACAGGGTTTTGCCTTTCAGTGACATGCGTACGCTCCTGATTATTATTGTCTGAGCGGAGGGCTCGACAACAATGTAGACGATGGAGCAAACGCAGGCGGGTGGGGTGGACGTGAACCTTGTGGTGAGGGGATGAATCCCCTCACCACAAGGGATCGGGTTGCAGCTTAGCGGGACATGACTTCGCGAATATCCGCCGCCAATTCCCGTACGCGTTCTTCTTCGGTGTCCCACGAGCACATGAAGCGTGCGCCGCCGTTGCCGATGAAGGTGTAGAAGCGCCAGCCCTTGGCCGTCAGCGCAGCGATGGCCGGTTCCGAGAGTTGCAGGAACACGCCGTTGGCCTGTACCGGGAACATCAGTTCCACACCTGGAATGTCACTCACCAGTTCAGCCAGCAGCTGCGCGCAGTGGTTGGCGTGGCGGGCGTATTTGAGCCAGGCGTCGTTTTCCAGAATCCCGACCCACGGCGCCGACAGGAAGCGCATCTTCGAGGCCAGTTGCCCGGCCTGTTTGCAGCGGTAGTCGAAGTCTTCAGCCAGCTTGTGGTTGAAGAACAGAATCGCTTCCCCCACCGCCATGCCGTTTTTCGTGCCGCCGAAGCACAACACGTCGACGCCGGCCTTCCAGGTCAGGTCGGCCGGCGAGCAGCCGAGGAAAGCGCAGGCGTTGGAGAAGCGCGCGCCGTCCATGTGCAGGTTCAGGCCCAGCTCTTTGCAGGTGGCGCTGATGGCGCGGATTTCTTCCGGGGTGTAGACGCTGCCGACTTCGGTGGCCTGGGTCAGGGTCACGACGCGCGGTTTCGGGTAGTGGATGTCCTGGCGCTTGAGCGCGATTTCGCGGATCGATTCCGGGGTCAGCTTGCCGTTCTCAGTGCGGGCGATGAGCAGCTTGGAACCGTTGGAAAAGAATTCCGGTGCGCCGCATTCGTCGGTTTCGACGTGGGCGGTTTCCGAGCAGATCACGCTGTGGTAACTCTGGCACAGCGACGACAGGGCCAGGGAGTTGGCCGCGGTGCCGTTGAAGGCGAAGAATACTTCGCAGTCGGTTTCGAACAGTTTGCGGAAATCGTCGGACGCGCGTGCCGTCCATTCGTCGTCGCCATAGGCGCGTTGGTGGCCGTGGTTGGCCTGTTCCATGGCGGCCCAGGCTTCAGGGCAGATACCGGAATAGTTGTCGCTGGCGAATTGTTGGCTCTTATCGGTCATGGCCCTGCTTTCCGTGGTCGAGGCTCTTATGGTGAAGAACCTCGTGGTCAATGATGGTGCGCACTTTACCGAAGATCATCCGGAGAGCACACGCGATGCGTCTGACAGAAAAATACAAAGACGACGGGCAATTATGCACAGGACGCAAAGGGATGGGGCACTGGATCTGCTCAAGTGGCTGGCGCTGTTGAGCATGGTGCTCGATCACCTGCGATATGTTGGTTATTCCGTCGATCTGCTGTATGTGCCGGGGCGGTTGGCGTTTCCCTGGTTCTGTCCGCGCGGTTTCACAATGTTGAAGCCATCCTCGGCATCGCCGCTTGTCTGATTGCGCCACTGGCCGGCCTGCTTTTGCTGCGTTACGCCGGCCGGTTCAATCCTCGGCTACCGATGCGTCGCTGGGCGTATGTGCTGTATCCGCTGCATTTTTTACTGTTGCTACTTGTCCGCCAAGTCGCCTCATAACCCTGTGGGAGCGGGCTTGCTCGCGAATGCGGTGTGGCATTCAGCATTGTTGTCGACTGGCGCACCGCATTCGCGAGCAAGCCCGCTCCCACAGGGGTTCCTTGTTGATTTGAGGAGTGTGTTCGGCATGCCATTCTCCGCCATGTCGTAAACGCACCTTTGCGTGGCGTCCGTAGGCATTTGGCCTGTCTGCGCCGGTCATACCATCGCATTCAAAGGGCACTGTCGAAACACCAGTGCCTTACCGAGACGAATGGCGCATAGATGCCGCTGGGAGAGACGCGATGTTCAGCAAGCAAGACCAGATCCAGGGTTACGACGATGCACTGCTGGCGGCGATGAATGCCGAGGAGCAACGCCAGGAAGATCACATCGAGCTGATCGCTTCAGAGAACTACACCAGCAAACGCGTCATGGAAGCGCAAGGCAGTGGCCTGACCAACAAATACGCCGAAGGCTATCCGGGCAAGCGCTACTACGGTGGCTGCGAGCACGTCGATAAAGTTGAAGCGCTGGCCATCGAACGCGCCAAGCAACTGTTCGGTGCCGATTACGCCAACGTGCAGCCGCACTCCGGTTCCTCGGCCAACAGCGCCGTGTACCTGGCTCTGCTGCAAGCCGGCGACACCATTCTGGGCATGAGCCTGGCCCATGGCGGTCACCTGACCCACGGCGCCAAAGTGTCGTCCTCGGGCAAGCTGTACAACGCCGTGCAGTACGGCATCGACACCAAAACCGGTCTGATCGACTACGACGAAGTCGAGCGCCTGGCCGTCGAGTGCAAGCCGAAGATGATCGTCGCCGGCTTCTCTGCTTACTCCAAGACCCTCGACTTCCCACGCTTCCGTCAGATCGCCGACAAGGTCGGTGCGCTGCTGTTCGTCGACATGGCTCACGTTGCAGGTCTGGTCGCTGCCGGCCTGTACCCGAACCCGCTGCCGTACGCCGATGTGGTCACCACCACCACCCACAAGACCCTGCGCGGTCCACGTGGCGGCCTGATCCTGTGCAAGTCCAACGAAGAAATCGAGAAGAAGCTCAACGCGGCAGTCTTCCCGGGTGCCCAGGGCGGCCCGCTGATGCACGTGATCGCTGGTAAAGCGGTGTGCTTCAAGGAAGCGCTGGAACCAGGCTTCAAGGCTTACCAGCAACAAGTGATCGACAACGCCCAGGCCATGGCCGGCGTATTTATCAAACGCGGCTACGATGTAGTGTCCGGCGGTACCGATAACCACCTGTTCCTGGTCAGCCTGATCCGTCAGGGCCTCACCGGCAAAGAGGCGGATGCAGCACTCGGTCGCGCCCACATCACCGTGAACAAGAACGCTGTCCCGAACGATCCACAGTCGCCGTTCGTGACCTCAGGCCTGCGCATCGGCACCCCGGCGGTGACCACTCGCGGCTTCAAGGTTACCCAGTGCGTCACGCTTGCCGGCTGGATCTGCGACATCCTCGACAACCTCGGCGACGCCGATGTCGAGGCCAATGTTGCGCAGCAAGTTTCGGCCCTGTGCGCGGACTTCCCGGTTTATCGCTGAGCGCGGTTTTGGAGTAAATGACTATGCAACGCTACTCGGGCTTCGGCCTCTTCAAACACTCCCTCAGCCATCACGAAAACTGGCAGAAGATGTGGCGCACGCCGACCCCTAAAAAGGTCTATGACGTGGTCATCGTCGGCGGTGGCGGGCATGGTCTGGCGACCGCCTACTACCTCGCCAAAGAGCACGGCATCACTAACGTGGCCGTGGTCGAAAAAGGCTGGCTGGGCGGCGGTAACACCGCGCGCAACACCACCATCGTTCGCTCCAACTACCTGTGGGACGAGTCGGCGCACCTGTACGAACACGCGATGAAATTGTGGGAAGGCCTGTCCCAGGACCTGAACTACAACGTGATGTTCTCCCAGCGCGGCGTTTACAACCTGTGCCACACGCTTCAAGACATTCGTGATTCCGAGCGTCGGGTCAGCGCCAACCGCCTCAACGGTGTCGACGGCGAACTGCTCGATGCCAAACAAGTGGCCGACGAGATTCCGTACCTCGATTGCTCGAAAAACACTCGCTATCCGGTGATGGGCGCTACCGTCCAGCGTCGCGGCGGCGTGGCCCGTCACGATGCCGTGGCGTGGGGCTTTGCCCGTGCCGCCGATGCCTTGGGCGTTGACCTGATTCAACAGACCGAAGTGATCGGCTTCCGCAAGGAAAACGGCGTGTGCATCGGTGTTGAAACCAACAAAGGCTTCATCGGCGCCAAGCGCGTTGGTGTGGTCACTGCCGGTAACTCCGGGCACATGGCCAAGCTCGCCGGTTTCCGTCTGCCGATCGAATCGCATCCGCTGCAAGCGCTGGTGTCCGAGCCGATCAAGCCGATTATCGACAGCGTGATCATGTCCAACGCCGTACACGGTTACATCAGCCAGTCCGACAAGGGCGACCTGGTGATCGGCGCCGGCATCGACGGCTACAACGGCTACGGCCAGCGTGGTTCGTACCCGGTGATCGAGCACACCATTCAGGCCATCGTCGAGATGTTCCCGGTGTTGTCCCGCGTGCGCATGAACCGTCAGTGGGGCGGCATCGTCGACACCACGCCAGACGCATGCCCGATCATCTCGAAAACTCCGGTCCCGAACATGTTCTTCAACTGCGGTTGGGGCACCGGTGGCTTCAAGGCAACACCTGGCTCGGGCAACGTGTTTGCCGCGAGTCTGGCCAAGGGTGAAATGCACCCATTGGCTGCACCTTTCTCCATCGACCGTTTCCACAACGGTGCGTTGATCGATGAACACGGCGCTGCTGCGGTTGCCCACTAACAGGAGAAATCCCCATGTTGCATATCTTCTGTCCTCACTGCGGCGAACTGCGCTCCGAAGAGGAATTCCACGCATCCGGCCAGGCGCACATCCCGCGTCCACTGGATCCGACCAACTGCACCGACGAGGAGTGGGGCGACTACATGTTCTTCCGCGATAACCCTCGCGGTCTGCACCACGAGCTGTGGGATCACGTCGCCGGTTGCCGTCAGTACTTCAACGCCACCCGTGACACCGTGACCTACGAGATTCTCGAAACCTACAAGATCGGCACCAAGCCACAATTCACCGACAAGACCGATAGCCCGAAAGCGGCCGCCACGGCTCTGGGAGAGAAGGTATGAGCCAGATCAATCGCCTGTCCAACGGTGGACGGATCGACCGCAACAAAGTGCTGAGCTTCACCTTCAACGGCCAGAGCTACAAGGGCTTTGAGGGCGACTCCCTGGCCGCCGCCTTGTTGGCCAACGGTGTCGACATCATCGGTCGCAGCTTCAAGTATTCCCGTCCGCGTGGCATCTTCGCCGCCGGTGCCGAAGAGCCGAACGCCGTGCTGCAAATCGGCGCGACCGAAGCCACGCAGATCCCGAACGTACGCGCCACGCAACAAGCGCTGTATCAAGGTTTGGTCGCCACCAGCACCAACGGCTGGCCGAGCGTGAACAACGACATGATGGGGATTCTCGGCAAGGTCGGCGGCAAGCTGATGCCGCCGGGCTTCTACTACAAAACCTTCATGTACCCGCAATCGTTCTGGATGACTTACGAGAAGTACATTCGTAAAGCCGCCGGTCTTGGCCGCTCTCCGACCGAGAACGATCCGGACACCTACGACTACATGAACCAGCACTGCGACGTGCTGATCGTCGGCGGTGGCCCTGCTGGCCTGGCCGCTGCACTCGCTGCTGCCCGCAGCGGTGCCCGTGTGATCCTCGCCGATGAACAGGAAGAGTTCGGCGGCAGCCTGCTCGACTCCCGCGAAAGCCTCGACGGCAAGCCTGCTGCCGAATGGATCGCCAGCGTCATCGCCGAACTGAAAGACACCCCGGACGTGCTGCTGTTGCCGCGCGCCACAGTCAACGGTTACCACG
The DNA here is from genome assembly GCF_001424925.1 of Pseudomonas sp. Root329. Lineage (NCBI taxonomy): Bacteria > Pseudomonadati > Pseudomonadota > Gammaproteobacteria > Pseudomonadales > Pseudomonadaceae > Pseudomonas > Pseudomonas sp. Root329. The sequence continues at coordinate 6,519 of NZ_LMCV01000009.1, forward strand.
ACCATAACTTCCTGACCATTCACGAGCGCCTGACCGATCACCTCGGCGACCGCGCCCCGATTGGCCAGGTCCGTCAGCGCATCCACCGGGTTCGCGCCAAGCGTGTAGTGCTGGCGACCGGCGCTCACGAGCGTCCACTGGTTTACGGCAACAACGACGTGCCGGGCAACATGCTCGCCGGCGCTGTGTCGACTTACGTGCGTCGTTACGGTGTGGCACCGGGTAAAAAACTGGTGCTGTCGACCAACAACGATCACGCCTATCGCGTTGCTCTGGATTGGCTCGACGCCAGCCTGCAAGTCGTCGCCATCGCCGATGCCCGCAGCAATCCGCGCGGTGCGCTGGTTGAAGAAGCACGCGCCAAAGGCATCCGCATCCTGACCGGCAGCGCCGTGATCGAGGCCCGTGGCAGCAAGCACGTGACCGCCGCTCGCGTTGCCGCGATCGATGTCAAAGCGCACACCGTGACCAGTCCTGGTGAGTGGCTCGAGTGCGACCTGGTTGCCAGCTCCGGCGGTTACAGCCCGGTGGTTCACCTGGCGTCGCACTTGGGTGGCAAGCCGATCTGGCGTGAAGACATCCTCGGTTTCGTACCGGGCGAAGCACCGCAGAAGCGCGTGTGCGTCGGTGGCATCAACGGCGTTTATGGTCTCGGCGATTCCCTGGCCGATGGTTTTGAAGGCGGCGCTCGCGCAGCCAGTGAAGCCGGTTTCAGCGTGGTCGAAGGCACCTTGCCGAAAGCCCTGAGCCGTCTGGAAGAGCCAACACTGGCGCTGTTCCAGGTGCCGCACGAAAAGAACACCGCACGTGCGCCGAAGCAATTCGTCGACCTGCAAAACGACGTCACCGCGGCCGCCATCGAACTGGCAACCCGCGAAGGCTTCGAGTCGGTCGAACACGTCAAACGCTATACCGCACTGGGCTTCGGTACTGACCAGGGCAAGCTCGGCAACGTCAACGGTCTGGCCATTGCCGCCCGTTCGTTGAACGTGACCATCCCGCAGATGGGCACCACCATGTTCCGTCCGAACTACACGCCGGTGACCTTCGGCGCTGTGGCCGGTCGTCACTGTGGGCATATCTTCGAGCCTGTGCGTTTCACCGCGCTGCATCACTGGCACGTGAAGAACGGCGCCGAGTTCGAAGACGTCGGTCAGTGGAAGCGTCCTTGGTACTTCCCGAAAAACGGTGAAGACCTGCACGCTGCCGTGAAACGCGAATGCAAAGCCGTGCGCGACAGCGTCGGCCTGCTGGATGCTTCGACCCTGGGCAAAATCGACATCCAGGGCCCGGATTGCCGTGAGTTCCTCAACCGCATCTACACCAACGCCTGGACCAAGCTCGACGTGGGCAAGGCTCGCTACGGCCTGATGTGCAAAGAAGACGGCATGGTCTTCGACGACGGCGTAACTGCCTGCCTCGCCGACAACCATTTCGTGATGACCACCACCACCGGCGGCGCTGCACGCGTGCTGCAATGGCTGGAAATCTACCACCAGACCGAATGGCCAGACCTGAAGGTGTACTTCACCTCCGTGACGGATCACTGGGCAACCATGACCTTGTCCGGGCCGAACAGCCGCAAGCTGCTCAGCGAAGTCACCGACATCGACCTGAGCAACGAAGCGTTCCCGTTCATGACCTGGAAAGAAGGTCTGGTCGGCGGTGTGCCGGCGCGGGTATTCCGGATTTCGTTTACCGGTGAACTGTCGTACGAAGTCAACGTGCAAGCCGACTATGCAATGGGCGTGCTGGAAAAAATTGTTGATGCTGGCAAGCAGTACAACCTGACGCCATATGGCACCGAAACCATGCACGTGCTGCGGGCCGAGAAGGGCTTCATCATCGTCGGCCAGGACACTGACAGCTCGATGACCCCGGACGACCTGAACATGGGCTGGTGTGTCGGTCGCACTAAACCTTTCTCGTGGATTGGCCAGCGTGGCATGAACCGCGAAGACTGCGTGCGTGATCAGCGCAAACAGTTGGTTGGCCTGAAGCCGATCGATCCGACCAAATGGCTGCCAGAAGGGGCGCAACTGGTGTTCAACACCAAGCAAGCGATCCCGATGACCATGGTCGGTCACGTCACCTCCAGCTATTTGCACAACTCCCTGGGCTATTCGTTTGCCATGGGTGTGGTCAAGGGCGGCTTGAAGCGCATGGGTGAGCGTGTGTTCGCACCGCTGGCCGATGGCAGCGTGATCGAGGCGGAAATCGTTTCTTCGGTGTTCTTCGATCCAAAGGGTGATCGCCAGAACGTTTGATGGCTTCAAGGCTTGTGGATGGGCAATGACACCGAGTCGGCCCATTCGCGAGCAAGCCCGCTCCCACAGGGGAATGCGGTCGAATGTGGGAGCGGGCTTGCTCGCGAAGGCGGCGGTACAGCCACCACAAGGGCCGGAACCAACAGAATTTCAGGACAGGTGCTTTATGACCGCAGCCAATGTTTACCAACAACGCCCAACCACTGGGGCCAAGGCCGAGTCGTCGCTGCATCATGCCGACCTCGCCAGCCTGGTGGGCAAGGGCCGCAAAAGCGCCGGCGTGATCGTGCGTGAGAAAAAACTCCTCGGCCACCTGACCATTCGTGGCGATGGCCATGATGCGGCGTTCGCTGCCGGTGTGCACAAAGCCCTCGGTATCGAATTGCCGGGTGCGCTGACCGTCGTCGTCAAAGGCGAAACCAGCCTGCAATGGATGGGGCCGGATGAATGGCTGCTGATCGTGCCGACCGGTGAAGAGTTCGCCGCCGAGCAAAAACTGCGTAAAGCGCTGGGCGACCTGCACATCGCAATCACCAACGTCAGCGGCGGCCAGCAGCTCCTCGAACTGAGCGGCCCGAACGTGCGCCAGGTGCTGATGAAGTCCACCAGCTACGACGTGCACCCCAACAGCTTCCCGGTGGGCAAGGCTGTGGGGACCGTGTTTGCCAAGTCGCAACTGATGATCCGCCATACCGCCGAAGACACCTGGGAACTGCTGATTCGTCGCAGCTTCTCGGATTACTGGTGGTTGTGGTTGCAGGATGCTGCGGCTGAATACGGCCTCAGCGTCCAGGCGTAACGATCGTTCCCACGTTCTGCGTGGGAATGCATCCCGGGACGCTCCGCGTCCCAAAGCGGACGCAGAGCGTCCATGGCGGCGTTCCCTCGCAGAGCGTGGGAACGATCAGATAGGAGTCACCGCATTATGAGCCGCGCCCCAGACACATGGATTCTGACCGCCGACTGCCCAAGCGTTCTCGGCACCGTGGACGCGGTGACCCGCTTTCTGTTCGAGCAGGGCTGCTACGTCACCGAACACCATTCCTTTGATGATCGGCTCTCGGGCCGTTTCTTCATTCGCGTGGAATTCCGTCAGCCCGACGGCTTTGACGAACAGGCCTTCCGCGCGGGGCTCGAAGAACGCGGCCAAGCCTTCGGCATGATCTTCGAACTGACCGCGCCGAACTACCGCCCGAAAGTGGTGATCATGGTCTCCAAGGCCGATCACTGTCTCAACGATTTGCTCTACCGCCAGCGCATCGGTCAATTGTCGATGGACGTGGCCGCCGTGGTTTCCAACCACCCGGACCTCAAGCCGTTGGCGGACTGGCATCAGATTCCGTACTACCACTTCCCGCTGGACCCGAACGACAAACCGTCGCAGGAGCGTCAGGTCTGGCAGGTGATCGAAGAGTCCGGCGCCGAACTGGTGATCCTTGCCCGCTACATGCAAGTCCTGTCGCCAGAGCTGTGCCGCAAACTCGACGGCAAGGCGATCAACATCCATCACTCCCTGCTGCCGGGTTTCAAGGGCGCCAAGCCTTATCACCAGGCCTACAACAAGGGCGTGAAACTGGTCGGCGCCACGGCGCACTACATCAACAACGACCTGGACGAAGGCCCGATCATCGCCCAGGGCGTAGAGGCTGTGGACCACAGTCATTACCCCGAAGACCTGATCGCCAAGGGGCGAGATATCGAAGGGCTGACCCTGGCCAGGGCCGTTGGTTATCACATTGAACGACGGGTGTTTTTGAACGCCAACAGAACGGTCGTTCTTTAGATTTTTGGGGCCGCTACGCGACCCATTCGCGAGCAAGCCCGCTCCCACAGGGATTTGTGTCGGGACACAGATCTCAGACACACCCTAAATCCAATGTGGGAGCGAGCTTGCTCGCGATGGCGGCATAACAGACAACACAAGACACACAAGCAATAACCCGAGCAATCAACGCGCCGCCGTTCCATAGCGACGCGACCGCTACATAAAAACAACAGCGAGGTGAAAGCATGTCTGGCAATCGTGGTGTGGTGTATCTCGGCAATGGCAAAGTCGAAATACAGAAAATCGACTATCCAAAAATGCAGGACCCGCGCGGCAGGAAGATTAACCACGCTGTCATCCTGCGTGTGGTTTCCACCAACATCTGTGGTTCCGACCAGCACATGGTGCGTGGCCGTACTACCGCTCAAACCGGCCTGGTACTGGGCCACGAGATCACCGGTGAAGTGATCGAGAAGGGCAGCGACGTCGAAAACCTGCAAATCGGCGACCTGGTGTCCGTACCGTTCAACGTGGCTTGCGGGCGCTGCCGTTCCTGCAAGGAAATGCACACCGGCGTTTGCCTGAGCGTTAACCCGGCGCGTCCGGGCGGTGCTTACGGTTATGTCGACATGGGCGACTGGACCGGCGGTCAGGCTGAATACGCGATGGTGCCGTATGCCGACTTCAACCTGCTGAAACTCCCGGATCGCGATCGCGCGATGGAAAAAATCCGCGACCTGACCTGCCTCTCCGACATCCTGCCGACCGGTTACCACGGCGCAGTGACGGCGGGCGTTGGCCCGGGCAGCACCGTGTACATCGCTGGTGCCGGTCCTGTCGGTCTGGCTGCTGCCGCTTCCGCTCGCCTGTTGGGCGCAGCGGTGGTGATCATCGGTGACGTCAACACCGTCCGCCTGGCGCACGCCAAGGCTCAGGGTTTCGAAATCGCCGACCTGTCCCTGGACACCCCGCTGCACGAACAGATCGCTGCACTGCTGGGCGAGCCAGAAGTGGATTGCGCCGTCGACGCCGTGGGCTTCGAAGCGCGCGGTCATGGTCATGACGGCGTGAAACACGAGGCTCCGGCCACCGTGCTCAACTCGCTGATGGGCGTGGTTCGGGTTGCCGGCAAAATCGGTATCCCAGGCCTGTACGTGACTGAAGATCCGGGTGCAGTCGATGCAGCCGCGAAAATGGGCAGCCTGAGCATCCGCTTCGGTCTGGGCTGGGCCAAATCCCACAGCTTCCACACCGGCCAGACGCCAGTGATGAAGTACAACCGCCAGCTGATGCAGGCGATCATGTGGGACCGTATCCACATTGCTGACATCGTTGGCGTGGAAGTCATCAGCCTGGATGACGCGCCACGTGGTTATGGCGAGTTCGATGCGGGCGTGCCGAAGAAGTTTGTGATCGATCCGCACAAACTGTTCAGCGCAGCGTAAGGCTTTACGCAAAACAAAACGGCGACCCTCGGGTCGCCGTTTTTGTTGAGCCTCCGATCGTTCCCACGCGGAGCGTGGGAACGATCATTAAAGGGCCGCCAATGCGCCTTGATACAGAACGGGTCCCGTTGGTTGCCCCGTCGGCGAACCACCCTTCGGTTCAAGACTGACCGCCAATGCAATCGGTTTGCCAATCAGCGTCTTCTGTACGTCGCTCAGTTCAACCTTGCCTTTACCGCCCGCCGGAATCACCCCAAGTGAAATCGGCTTGCCATCCGCCGGAATCGCCCACAACTCCAGACTGCGCCCCGGATCAACCGCCGTCAGCGTCAGCGGCTCAACGTTCAAATAATCCTCATGCGCTTCAACCTTCAGCGCAGGCTGCGCGTCGGCCGTCAGCAGCGTGGCGGTGTAACGCGCACTGTCGCGGTTATAAATCACACCCAACGTCACGGCGATCACCAGTGAGCAAACCGCAGCCGTCACTCGTAACCAGCTCCAGAACGGACGTTTTTCCGGCATGTGCAGCACTTGCGGCTCAATCCGTGCCGTAATTCCCTGCCACACCCGATCCGGCACCGGCTGCTCGGGCAGCGCTTCGGTCAAACTGGCCAGGCTTTCCTGCCACTGCGCCAATTCAGCACGAAGCGCCGCGTCTTCCAGCAACAGCTGTTCGAAACGCCGACGAGCGGCAGACGGCATCAAGCCAATGGCGTAATCGGCGGCGAGGGCGCGGCGCAGGGTCGGGGTTTGATAGTTCATGATTCAAGGCACCTGCGCAGTCGCTCCATACCGCGGCGGATCCAGGATTTCACCGAGCCCAGCGGCGCGGCCAGGTGTTCGGCGAGCTCAGAGCAGGACAGCCCCTGAAAGTAAGCCACGGTGATCGATTGACGCTGCATGCCGTCGAGGCTTTCCAGGCAGCGGTTCAAGGCGTTGGCCTCACGGGCACTGCTTAGCTGTTCGTGGGCCGATGGGCTTTCATCCACCAGCGCCTGTTCTTCAAGGTCACTCAACGGCCGGTCGCGGTGTTTGCGCAACTGATCGATGGCCTGATGACGGGTGATGTTGATCATCCAGGTCAGCGGTGCCGACAGATGCGCCTCGTAGCGCGAGGCGTTGTTCCAGATGCGCACGAAGCTTTCCTGCAGCACTTCTTCAGCCAGATCCGGCCGCCCCATGAATCGCAGCGCTACGCCATGCAGCCGTGGGCCGACGCTGCGGTAAAGCGTCTCGAAAGCGCGGCGGTCGCCCAGTGAACACTGGGCCAGAAGCTGCCTGAGCTGATCGGCGTCGGCGATGGGAATGGCAGTTCTCCAGGCAATCGAGGTGGGCTGGGTGAGGTGCCGGTTGCAGGCAGAGGTTAGTTCACGGTGCGCGGTAGTTCCATTCATGGGCGGTCACCTCGGAAACCGCCGACCCTGATGCGCAGGGTCGGCGGCACGCCTCAGCTTTTCGGCATCAGTACTTTGTCGATGACCTGAATCACACCGTTGGACTGGTACACGTCATAGGTGGTGATGTCGGCGACGTCACCTTTTTCATCCTTGATCGTGATGTTGTGCGGACCGTTCATCATTGCCCACAGCTTGCCGCCTGCGACGGTGGTCAGTTCGGCCGTGCCGCCACCAGCCTTGATCTTCTCGGCCAGGGTCATCATGTCGAGTTTCCCGGCGACCACGTGGTAGGTGAGGACGTGAGTCAGGGTCGCCTTGTTGGCGGGTTTGAGCAGGGTATCGACAGTCCCGGCCGGCAGGGCGGCGAAGGCCGAGTTGACCGGGGCGAACACGGTGAACGGGCCTTTGCCCTTGAGGGTGTCCACCAGGCCTGCGGCTTTCACGGCGGCGACCAGGGTGGTGTGGTCGGCGGAGTTCACCGCGTTATCGATGATGTCCTTGCTCGGCATCATGCTCTGGCCGCCGACGATGACCGCGTGGCTCGTGTCTGCCGCTTGCACAGTGTTCAGGACGAATCCGCCGCCAAGGGCCAGGGTCAGCAGGCTGGCAATCAACGGCGTTTTGATCGAAGTGCGTTTCATGGTGATGATCCTCGTAAGGGAATCGGCCAGGAATGTCTGTCCGTGCTTGATATACGCGGGCGGGGCCAGACTGGATGCAGCGCCGGTCAATTCTTTTTCGACTGTTCGTCGGCGGCTCGCCAAGACTCGGAACAATCCCCTGGGATGCCAGTCCAACACACGGTTTTTCGCCGCCCATTGCCGGGCGGTTTTCATGGCACATGAGGATGTCTGAATGAAGATTTCACGCGGTTTTGCACTGGCTTCGCTGATGTGTCTGGCGGCCAGTCCGGTCTTTGCTCAGTTCAGCCTGTTCGATGCGGCCAATGCCATCTCTGGCACGCAGGACGATGACGCCGCCGCGGCCGCGCCGACCGCGATGACCGCGCAGACGGCCGGTCTGCTGAGTGCGCTCAGCCAATTGAACGTGACGCCAGAACAAGCCATTGGCGGTGCCGGGGCGATGCTCGGTCTGGCGAAGAATCAATTGAGTTCGACCGACTACTCGGAGTTGTCCAAAAGCGTGCCCGGAATCGACTTACTGTCCGGTGGCGGTCAACTTGGCCTCCTCAGCGGCTTGCTTGGCTCGTCCGGTCAAGCGGCAGGTCTGGGCAACGTCTTGGGCAACCTGAATAACACCAACGACCTGAACAGTGCCTTCAACGCATTGGGCATGGACACTGGCATGATCGGCCTGTTTGCCCCCGTGCTTCTGCAATTTTTCGGTCAGCAGGGCGTCGGCGGTTCGCTGCTGACAAACCTGGGCGGGATCTGGGGCGCAGGCACCGGTACCTGATTCAGCGGCGCTCGGCGCGCAACGCGTCGATGCGCTGGTCCTTCTCGATCCAGAGATGGTTGACCCAGTTCTGGATGGTTTCGCGAAACTGCGGATCGTTTTCGTAGTCGCCCTGCCACAGTGCCGGGTCGAGTTCGCGGGTCTTGATGTCGATGATGACTTTCGGCACGTTGCCGCTGAGCAAATCCCAGAACCCCGGAATCGCCTGCTGCGGATACACCACCGTCACATCAAGGACGGCGTCCAGCTGTTCGCCCATTGCCGCCAGAACAAACGCCACGCCGCCAGCCTTGGGCCTGAGCAGGTGGGTGAAGGGTGATTGCTGCTGGGCACGCTTCGCGGCGGTAAAGCGTGTGCCTTCCAGGTAATTGACCACCGTCACCGGCTGACGCTTGTACAACTCGCACGCCGCTTGGGTGATCTGCAGATCCTTGCCGGCCAGCTCAGGGTGCTTCGCCAGGAATGCCTTGGTATAGCGTTTCATGAACGGGTAATCCAGCGCCCACCACGCCAACCCGAGGAACGGCACCCAGATCAGCTCTTTCTTGAGGAAGAACTTGAAGAACGGCGTGCGTCGGTTCAGGGTCTGGATCAGCGCCGGGATATCGACCCAGGATTGATGGTTGCTGATCACCAGATACGACGTGTCGACCCGCAGGTCATCGCCGCCACGGATGTCCCATTGCGTGGGGATGCACAGGCGGAAAATCAGCTTGTCGATTTCGGCCCAGGTCTCGGCGATCCCCATCACCGTCCATGACGCGTAATCACGCAAGCGCCCGGGCAGGACCAGTTTGAGCAAGGCGAACACCATCAGCGGCCCGAACAGGACCAAGGTGTTGAGCAACAGCAGCAGGGTAACGAAACAGCCGGTGAGCAGGCGGCGCATAAATAACTCTTGAAAGCCTTTGGGCGCGCAATGATAAGCAGCTTCGGACGGCAGGCCAAATCGGTGACGACGAATGTTTCACCTTCAAACCGCTAACCTCTCTACACCGATCGTTCCCACGCTCTGCGTGGGAATGCAGCCCGGGACGCTCTGCGTCCCAGAAGCGTGACGCAGAGCGTCACATGAGGCATTCCCACACGGAGCATGGGAACGATCATGCGTACAACGGTCTAAAATCCCGCTGCCCACTCCTCAAGGAAGCCCATTACGTGAAATCCCTCCTTGCACTGCTTTCCCTCGTGGCCCTGCCGGTCCTGGCTGCTGAGCCGACCCTGTACGGGCGCTACGAATACATCGCGCTGCCGGAAATCGGTGGCGAAGTCCTCAAAGCCAAGATGGACACCGGCGCCCTGACCGCGTCGCTGTCGGCCAAAGACATCGAAACCTTTACCCGCGATGGCGACGAGTGGGTGCGTTTCCGCCTCGCCACCAAAGGCGCGAGCAACAAGGTCTACGAACACAAGGTCGCGCGGATCAGCAAGATCAAGACCCGCTCCGAAGAAGATGAGGATGACAAGGAAGCGGTCGAACCCACCAAGCGTCCGGTGGTCGATCTGGAACTGTGCCTGGGCAACGTCAAGCGCACCGTGGAGGTCAACCTCACCGACCGCAGCAGCTTCAACTACCCTTTGTTGATCGGTGCCAAAGCCTTGCGTGAGTTCGGCGCGGCGGTGAACCCGGCACGGCGCTTTACGGCGGACAAGCCCGACTGCTGATTTCAAGTGGTCTCATTGACGTGACGTGAGCCTTGGGGCACCGTTCGCCCACTTAACTCCCGGGCTCGGACGCCATGCCTCATATCCTGATTGTCGAAGACGAAGCGGCGATTGCCGACACCCTGATTTTCGCCTTGCAGGGTGAGGGCTTCACCACCACCTGGCTGAGCCTTGGCGCCGCTGCGCTTGAGCATCAGCGCCAGACCCCGGCCGACCTGATCATTCTCGACATTGGTCTGCCGGACATCAGCGGCTTCGAGACCTGCAAGCAATTGCGGCGTTTCAGCGAAGTGCCGGTGATTTTTCTCAGTGCCCGTGATGCCGAAATCGATCGCGTCGTGGGCCTGGAAATCGGTGCCGACGATTACGTGGTCAAGCCGTTCAGCCCTCGGGAAGTGGCGGCGCGGGTCCGGGCGATTCTCAAGCGCATGGCGCCGCGAGCGACAGCCGAGGTGCCATCGGCGCTGTTTCGCATTGACGGCGAACGGGTGCAGATCAGCTACCGCGGTCAGCTTCTAACCCTGACCCGCCATGAGTTTCGTCTGCTGCAATGCCTGCTGGACCAACCCGAACGGGTCTTCAGTCGCGAGCAATTGCTCGATGCGCTGGGCGTCGCTGCAGATGCCGGGTACGAGCGCAGCATCGACAGCCACATCAAGAGCGTGCGCGCCAAACTGCGCCAGGTGAAAGCCGACGGGGACCCGATCCAGACCCATCGCGGCCTCGGCTACAGCTACAACCCGGGGCATAGCTGATGCCTCTGGGGATTCGGATTTTTCTGGTTTATGTGCTGTTTATCGGCCTGACCGGCTACTTCGTGCTGAACACCGTGATGGAAGAAATCCGTCCCGGCGTGCGTCAGTCCACCGAAGAAACGCTGGTCGACACCGCCAATCTCATGGCCGAAATCCTGCGCGACGACTTCAAGGCCGGCACCCTGAACCAGAATCGCTGGCCCGAGCTGCTCAAGGCTTATGGCGAACGGCAACCGAAGGCGAACATCTGGGGATTGCCGAAAAATCAGGTCAACCACCGGATCTACGTCACCGATGCCAAGGGCATTGTGGTGCTGGACTCCAGCGGTGTGGCAGTGGGGCAGGATTACTCGCGCTGGAACGATGTTTTACTAACCCTGCGGGGCGAATATGGCGCTCGTTCCAGCCGCAGCGATCCGGACGATCCGAACTCCTCAGTGATGCACGTCGGCGCCCCGATTCGCGACAACGGCCAGATCATCGGCGTGGTCACCGTCGCCAAACCCAACAGCTCGTTGCAGCCATACGTTGATCGCACCGAACGGCGATTGCTTGCCTGGGGTGCCGGTTTGATCGGCCTCGGTCTGCTGTTTGGCGCGCTGTTGTCGTGGTGGTTGAGCGCGGCGCTGCGGCGGCTGACTGCTTACGCTCAGGCCGTCAGTGAAGGCCGACGGGTCGAGGTTCCGCACTACCGTGGCGGCGAACTGGAACAGCTGGCGACGGCGGTGGAGCAGATGCGCACGCAGCTCGAAGGCAAAGCCTACGTCGAGCGTTACGTGCACACATTGACCCACGAACTGAAAAGCCCGCTGGCGGCGATTCGCGGCGCGGCGGAGTTGCTGCAAGGCGAGATGCCGCTGGCCCAGCAGCAGCGTTTTGTCAGCAACATCGACAGGGAAAGCGCGCGGATGCAGCAGTTGATCGAGCGCCTGTTGAATCTGGCCCTGGTCGAGCAGCGCCAAGGGCTGGAAGAGCGGGTGGCGGTGCCGCTGGCGAAGTTGGTAGATGAGTTGCTGAGCGCTCAGGCGGCGCGCATCGAAGGCAAGCAGTTGCGCGTGGAACAAACCATTGCGGCGGATCTGGTGCTGACCGGTGAACCGTTCCTGTTGCGTCAGGCGCTGGGCAATCTGCTGGAGAACGCGTTGGATTTCACCCCGACTCAGGGTTTGTTGCGATTCAGTGCTGAGCGCATTGGGGAGCAAATTGAGTTCAGGCTGTTCAACCAGGCTGAGGCCATTCCCGACTATGCGTTGCCGCGACTGAGCGAGCGTTTCTATTCACTGCCGCGACCGGACAGCGGGCGCAAGAGCACGGGGTTGGGGCTCAACTTCGTTGAAGAGGTGGTCAAGTTGCATGGTGGAGCGGTCAGCATCGGTAATGTCGATAACGGCGTAGAGGTCATGTTGCACCTGCCTTAGCGTCAGTCTCCACACACTCTCCACATTCCTCCCATAAATCCCCCACACACCCAACCCAGACTCTCCCCATCCAAACAGGGAGAGTCCCATGAACCGTAGCCTGACCCTAAAACTGGGGGCGATTGCCCTTTTGATTCTGCTGTTGATGATTCCTCTGCTGCTGATCAACGGGATCATCAATGACCGTCAGCGACTGCGCGACGGCGTGCTCGAAGACATCGCCCGCAGCTCCAGCTACAGCCAGCAACTGAGCGGTCCGATCATGGTGGTGCCGTATCGCAAAGTGGTGCGGATCTGGAAGACCAATGAGAAAACCAACAAGCGCTACCAGGAAACCGGCGAAGAACGCGGCCATCTGTATTTTCTGCCGGAGCGTTTCGAGCTCGACGGCAAGGTGCAGACCGAATTGCGCTCGCGGGGTATTTACGAGGCGCGGCTGTACCACGCCGACAACCACATCAGCGGCTTGTTTTCGATTCCCGCGCAACTGGGTATCAAGGAAGATTTCGCCGATTATCAGTTTGATCAAGCGTTTCTGACGATAGGCATCAGCGATATCCGCGGGATCGAAAATGCCCTGAAACTGGACCTCAATGGTCAGAGCCTGGACTTTGAACCGGGCACGCAGCTGGGCTGGCTAGGCGAGGGGGCACACGTCATGTTGCCCGCGCTGGACAGGCACAAAGGCGCGGAACTGGCGTTCGCCTTTGACCTGCGCCTGCAGGGCACCGGCCAGTTGCAGATCACTCCGGTCGGCAAAACCAGCAAGGTGCAACTGGCGGCCAACTGGCCTCACCCGAGCTTTATCGGCAACTACTTGCCGGCTCAGCGTGAAGTCACCGGGACAGGTTTTACCGCGAATTGGCAGACTTCGTTCTTTTCCACCAACCTGGAAGAAGCCTTGACCAACTGCCTGACCAGCGACCGTTGTGACGAGTTCAAGAGCCGCAACTTCGGGGTGAGTTTCATCGATCCGGTGGATCAGTACCTCAAGAGTGATCGGGCGATCAAATACGCGCTGCTGTTCATTGCCCTGACCTTCGCCGGATTTTTCCTGTTCGAAGTGCTCAAAAGCATGGCCGTGCACCCAATCCAGTACGCGTTGGTGGGCGTAGCCCTGGCGTTTTTCTACCTGCTGTTGCTGTCGCTGTCCGAGCACATCGGCTTTGCGCTGGCGTACCTGTTGTCGGCGGGCGGCTGTGTGTTGTTGATCGGTTTTTATGTCTGCCATGTGCTGCGCAGCGTGCGTCACGGCTTGAGTTTTTCGGCGGGATTGGCGGCGTTGTATGGCTTGCTCTATGGCTTGCTGAGTGCAGAGGATTACGCGTTGTTGATGGGGTCGTTGCTGTTGTTCGGGTTGTTGGGCGTGTTTATGGTGCTGACCCGCAAGCTGGACTGGTATGGGATTGGGCAGAAGTCGGCCAAGCCGTTGGTGTTTGATATTGGGGCAGTGGAATGAGCCGGTCGTTGGGGTTGCGCGAGGATCAGCGCGAGGGCGAGGTGTTGGCGACGCTGATATTCGGATTGTTTCCGTTAGATCCGGTGTGGTGCCATCGCGAGCAGGCTCGCTCCCACATAGGATCTCCAGTGAACACAAAATTCGTGCACACAACTGATCAACTGTGGGAGCGAGCCTGCTCGCGAAGAGGCCCTGACAGCCAGCGAAACTCTAAACCTTCGGCATAGTCGCCAGCATCGAAGCCCGCTGACTCACCTCAAAATACCAGTTCGCCAGCTTCGGATTCGTCGTGCGCCATTCCAGATCCGGATGGCGCAAATCCAGGTAGCCCAACGCACAGGCAACACTGATCGCCGCCACATCGAAATGGCTGGTCAGCTCGGCAATCGCATCCATCTCCAGCAATGCCAGGCCGCGACGAATCTTCTCGCGCTGGCCATCGAGCCATGCGTCCCAGTGTTTTTCCGGGGCACGCAGGGCGACTTCATAACGAATCAGCACCGCAGCGTCCATGATCCCGTCGGCCAGGGAGGCCAGGGTCAGGCGCCGCCAGCGAGCCGAGCCGTTACGCGGGATCAGCGGGTTGCCGACGTGCTGGTGGTCGAGGTAATCGAGGATCACTCGGCTGTCATGGATGACGTTGCCATCGGCCAGGCGCAAGGCCGGGATTTTACCCAGCGGATTGTCTTCGTTGAGTATCAGGTCCGGGCTGACCGGCGTGAGCACGCAGTCTTGCAGCGCCACGCGGTCCTGTTGACCGGTTTCGTGCAGCAGCACCATGACTTTGCGAACGAAGGGCGACAACGGGTTGTGGAACAGGGTCATGCTGGGGGCGGACATGGGCGCGTCTCGGTGTGTGGGGCAGTGCTGGGCAGCATAGCGCGTTGATCCGGGAGCTCAAGATCGAAGTAAATACCTAACCCCTGTGGGAGCGGCGGTGCGGCGATCCGACTTGCTCGCGAAGGCGGTGTGTCAGTCAGCATCAATGTTTACTGACACACCGCCTTCGCGAGCAAGTCGGATCGCCGCACCGCCGCTCCCACAGGTTTTAGTGGTGTTGCAGCAGGCCGCGCAGGGCGAGGATTGCGGGAACGCCCAGGCCAAGCCAGCTCAAGGCGTCCCACACGCCGTCCCCCAGTAACGCGGCGAACAGCCCCGCAGCGCTGAGCAGGGCGATAACCGTGGGGGTGGAAAAGACCTTCCAGAAATTCGATTGCCGCGGCCTCATGCTGGACTCTCCGCGTTCTCGAGCCCCGGTTTCGCCGCCTTGCGCCGCACCACCCACAGGTAAACTCCGCTACCGAGGACGATGATGGTCAGCACATCCAGGGTCGCCCAGAGGATCTTCATCGGCATGCCGCCGTAATCACCGAAGTGCAACGGTTGAGACATGCCCATGGCGTCCATGTACCACGGGCGTTCGGCCACGGCGGTGACTTGCAGGGTGCTGGCGTCGATCAGCACCGGTGTCAGCAAGTGCGAGGTCAGTTGGGTACTGCCTTTCATGAAGACCGCGTAATGGTGTTCGCTGGAGAAGCGTGTGCCGGGGAAGGCGATGAAGTCCGGCTGCATGTCGGGTGCGACTTCCTTGGCGATGTCGAGCAGGCGGGTCGCGGGCGCCAGTTGTGTCAGCGGCGGCGCATCGCGGTACGGCGCGACCATCGCGCTCAGGCTGTCGTTGCGCCACGCGGCAATCAACAGGTCGGCGCAGGCGCTGATGACGCCGGTGACACCGACCACCAAGGCCCAGGTCAGCGTCACCACACCGATCAGGTTATGCAGATCGAGCCAGCGCAGACGCGTGGATTTGTCCTGGCGCACGGTGGCGAATTTCAAGCGCCGCATGAACGGCAGGTACAGCACCGTCCCGGAGACAATCGCCACCACGAACAGAATCCCCATGAATGCCAGCAGCAACTTGCCCGGCAGACCGGCGAACATGTCCACGTGCAGGCGCAACATGATCATCATGAAGCCGCCATTGGCCGATGGCATCTCCAGCGCTTCGCCGGTACGGGCGTCGAGCATGAAGGTGTGAGACGAATTCGGTTCAGTGCCGGCGGTGGCCGCCATGATCGTAATCGCGGCGTTGGGCTCGTCTTCGTCGAAGCCGAAATACTGCATGACTTCGCCAGGGCGATGCTTTTCAGCGGCCTGCACCAATTGCTGCAAATTCAGCTGCGAGGTGTCCGCCGGCATCGCCTTCAATTCAGCGGCATCGCCCAGCAAGTGGTCGATCTCGTGATGGAAGATCAATGGCAGGCCGGTCAGCGCGAGCATCAGCAGGAACACGGTGCAGATCAGGCTGGTCCAGGTGTGGACGAAGGACCAGCGGCGAATTGTTTTGCTTTTCATTTCATAGCCTTCAGAAATACCAAAGCCGTCCATGTCGGACGGCTCGGGACTTGGGCGTGTCAGGTCAGGCCATTACCACTTGTAAGTGGCACTGGCGACGACGCTGCGTTGGTCGCCGTAGTAGCAGTAGAAGCTGTCGCACGTGGAGATGTAGTCCTTGTCGAACAGGTTGGTGGCGTTCAGTGCCAGGGAGGCGCCTTTGAGGCTGTTGTCCAGACGGCCCAGGTCGTAATGAACCGCGGCGTCGAACACGGTGTAGGCGTCAGCCTTGCCGAGCGAGGTATTGCCCTGGTCGCCGTAGGTATTGCCGGTGTAGCGAGCGCCGGCGCCGATGCCGAAACCGTCCAGCACACCGTTGTGCCAGGTGTAATCGGCCCACAGCGAAGCCTGCTGGTTAGGCATCAGTTGCAGACGATTGCCTTTAAAGTCGCCTTTCTGCACTTCGGATTTGGCCAGGGTGTAAGCGGCGATGACCTTGAGGTTCTCGGTCACATCGGAAACGGCTTCCAGTTCCAGGCCTTTGACTTTCACTTCACCGGTCTGGCTGGTGACCGAAACGTTCTCCGAGTTGGTCGTGGTGACGGAGACGTTTCTCTGGGTCAGGTCGTAGACCGCAGCGGTCAGCAGGGTGTTGCTGCCAGGCGGTTGGTACTTGATGCCCAGTTCCCACTGCTTGCCTTCAGTCGGCTTGAGCGAATCGGTCGGCGATGCCGTGGCATTGCTGGTCGGCTGGAACGACTCGGCATAAGACAGATAGGGCACGAAACCCGAGTCGAACACGTAGCTGATCGCCGCATTGCCGCTGAAGTTCTTGTCGCGCTCGGTGTTGGTGGCATCGCCTTTGTTGAAGAATTTGGTGCCGGTGTGGACCCAGTCTTCACGACCACCCAACGTCAGGCGCCATTGGTCGAGGGCCATCTGGTCCTGGACGTACAGGCCGGTCTGGTAGGTCTTCTGGTTGTAGTCGTAAAACGCCGTTGAGCGTGGCGGACGAACGATGGGCTGGCCATAGATCGGGTTGTTGACGTTGGTGGTCAGACCGTCACCGAAGATCGAGGTGTAGTTGGTGTTGGTGCGCTGGTGATCGAGGCCGATCAACAGGGTGTGACGGATGTCGCCGGTCGCGAAGTCGCCCTGGAAGTTGTTGTCCACGGCGAACTGGCTGATGTCCTCGTCGACACTGGTGCTCGATCGGCCAACGTTGCCGTCGGCATCGACCTGGGTGAATGGGTAGGCGCCGGGGGTGAGGGCCTGGAAGGACAGGTCCGATTTGGTGTAACGCAGGTTCTGCTTGAACTGCCAGACATCGTTCAAACGATGTTCAAAGGCGTAGCCCAGTGCGTAGTAGGTGCGGTCGTAGAATTCCCAGTCCGGGTCGCCGAGGTTCTTGTGATGGGAAATCTTGCCGAGCGGCGAGTGGATCCTGGTGCCCTGCACCGGCAGGAACTGGCTGGTGATGCCGGTATCGTCGTGGGTGAATTGCGTCAGCAAGGTGAACTTGGTGTCTTCGTCGATGTTCCAGGTCAGGCTCGGCGCGATGTTGTAGCGCTTGTTGTCGACGTGGTCGACCTGCGTGCCGCTGTCGCGCAGCACACCGCTCAAACCGTAGAGGAACTGGCCTTCGTCATCGATCTTGCCGGTGCTGGCGAAGTTGATCTGGCGATGGTTGTCGCTGCCATATTGCACCTGGATTTCGCTGCTCGATTCGGCGCTGGGGCGACGGCTGACCATGTCCAGCAAGCCGCCTGGCGGGGTCTGGCCGTAAACCGACGAGGCCGGGCCGCGCAGCAGAGCGAGGCGGTCGAGGTTCCAGGTTTCCTGTTTCGGGTTGGCGTACACGCCTTTTGGCAGTGGCAGGCCGTCGAGGAATTGCGTCGGTTCGAAACCGCGCACACGCAACCAGTCGGCGCGGGTGTCGCTGCCGTAGCTGCTGGCGGTGATGCCGGGCATGTAGCGCACCGCGTCATCGAGGCTGTGCACATTGCGGTCGTCCATTTGCTCGCGGGTGGCGATCGAAATCGAGCGCGGTGCTTCGACCAGCGCGGTATCGGTCTTGGTGCCGGCGGCGGTGCGGGTCGCCAGATAACCTTCCACCGGTCCCCAGGCACTTTCGGTGTTTTCCACGCCAATGACGGCGGTTTCCGGCAGGGCCATCACGCCTTCAGGCACGGCCACCAGGCTGTAGGTGCCAGCGCTACTTTGTTCCAGTTGCAGACCTGTGCCGCGCAAGGCTTCGCGCAGGGCGCCGGCTGCGTCGAACTGGCCTTTGACCGGCGCCGAGGTCTTGCCCGCTGCCAGTGAAGGATTCAACGACAGCGCCAGACCGGCCTGGCTGGCGATCTGGTTCAGGGTGCTGGCCAATGGCGCGGCCGGCAGGTTGTAGGCGCGAACGCTGGGCGCCTGTTCAGCGGCCATCAGCTGACTGCTGGCCAGAGGGGCACAAAGGGCAATGGCAATCGCCAGCAAACTGGGGCGCAACAAGGTGTCGAGCGAACGGGACATACAGCGGCTCCTGAATGGAAATGTTTCTCAATTGCCTAGGTGCCGAACGAGAATTCAAAAGTGATAGGGCTGATTGAAAATAATTTCGATTCAGTAAACAGGTCGTTTTGATGTGGCGAAGCTGATGGCCCCTTCGCGAGCAGGCTCGCTCCCACAAGGGAACGCATTTCAAATGTGGGAGCGAGCCTGCTCGCGAAGGCGTCTTACCTGGTTCAACATCACTTGGCTTCAGCCTTCGCAACCGTCACCCACCACGGCGTGTGCTGTTCGATCTGCACCGGCAGGGTCGGCAGCAGGGCGCTCAGGGCCAGATCGGTGTCGTGCAGCGGGAAGCTGCCGGTGATTCGCAGGTCGGCGATTTCAGGTGCAACCCCCAAATACCCGCGGCGATAACGACCGAGTTCATGGACCAGGTCTTCCAGCCGTGCGTTGTCCACCACCAGCATGCCGCGGGTCCAGGCATCGGCGCCGAGGTTGAGCGCGACGATCGGCCCGAGGCCATTGCTGCGCATCAGGACTTGCTGGCCTTCACGCAGAATCTGCTCTTCAGGACTCGACTCGGGATGGGCCGCCACCGCCGACTTCAGCACGCTCAGGCGCGTACCGTCTTCTTCACGCTTGACCAGGAACCGCGTCCCCAGTGCACGCAGGCTGCCTTCGCGGGTTTCGACGATAAACGGCCGGGCGTCGCCATGGCCGGTTTCGACGAGGATTTCCCCTTCCTGGAGGATGATCAGCCGTTGTTTTTCATCGAAACGCACATCCACGGCGCTGTGGGTGTTGAGGTTGATCAGCGTGCCGTCGGTCAGGCGCAGGGTGCGTTGCTCGCCGGTGGCGGTGCGCTGGTCGGCCAGCCAATAGTCGATCGGCAGATAACGATCACCGGCGAACAGCGCCAACCCGATCACCGCAACGATGCTGGCCACGCCGCTGCCGAGTTTGCGCACGCGCCGGCGAATGCTTTCGCGCGATTGCAGTAACGCGGTGCGGGCCGGACCGCTGGCAACACTGAAGCGCTGATCGAGCATGCCCAGTTGGCGCCAGGCCCGCGCATGTTCTTCGTGGGCAGCGTGCCATTTGGCGAACTCTTCGCGATCCACCGGGTTGCCGGAATCCAGGGACAACTGCCAGGCAATCGCGGCATCCAGCACCTGCGCGGAGACGGGTTTGGAGCTGACCGGACTCATACCGGCTCACCGTACAGCGCGATGTAGCACTGACGAATGCCCTGGGCCAGGTACTGACGCACCCGCGGCGCTGACACGCCCAGGCGCTCGGCGATTTCGGCGTGGCCGAGGCCGTCGAGACGGTTATAGAGAAACGCTGCCCGGGCCTTGCTTGAAAGCTTGCCAAGCAGGCGGTCGATGGCTTTGAGGTCTTCGAGGATCAGTTGCTGTTCCTCCACCGACGGTTGTTCACCTGCGGGGATCAGCATCAGTTCGGTGAGGTAGGCCTGTTCCAGCGCGGCGCGGCGGAAATAGTCGAACAGCAGGCCTTTGGCAATCGCCACCAGAAACGCGCGCGGTTCACGCGGCTCCTTCAGTTCTTCACGACCCAGCAAACGCACGAAAGTGTCCTGACTCAGGTCTTCGGCTCGTTGCGGACAGGCCACATTGCGTCGAAGCCAGGCCAACAGCCAGCCGCGATGGTCGCGATACAACGCACCAACGAGCTCACTTTGAGGGCTTTGGACTGACGACACGTGGCAGCACCGATTGGGAAGTATTAACTAACGAGAATTGTTCTCGATTGTGGCAGAGGCGGAGGAGGTAAGCAATTGGCGCTGGTCGGGTGGCCGCCAACGTCGGTGTATTGGCGCAAAACCCCTGTAGGAGCTGCCGAAGGCTGCGATCTTTTGACTTTGGATTTTAAGATCAAAAGATCGCAGCCTTCGGCAGCTCCTACAAAGGATTGCGGTGTCTTTTAGAAAGAAGGTGCTCGCTGTCTGCGCTTCCACTGACTCAACCGCTGCTGCAGATTCAACGGGCTATGAATCTGCATCTGCCGCGCCCGGCTGAACAAAATCAACGCCAGTTCAGCGGTGGCCAACGCATCGGCACTGGCATTGTGGCGCTCGAACACTTCCAGTTTGAACCAGTCGATCCACTGATCCAGCCCGGCGTCGCGAATGTGCGCCTGAGGGCAAAGCAGCGGTGCGATATCAGCCACATCCAGAAATGGATGCTGCAACTTGTAGCCCAGATGGTCTTTCAAGGCGCGCCCGAGCATGTGCTGATCGAATGGCGCATGAAACGCCAACACCGGACTATCGCCAACAAACTCCATGAATTCGACCAGGGCCTGAGCCGGATCGCTGCCCGCGGCAATCGCACTCGGCCCCAGGCCATGGATCAACACGCTGGGAGCCAACTTCATGTCGGTGCATTGCAACGTGCGCTCGAACTGCTGGCTGAAATCGATCGCGCCGTCCTCGATCACTACCGCGCCGATGGACAACACTCGATCCTTGTTCAGGTTCAGCCCGGTGGTTTCCAGGTCGAGCACCACCCAGCGCTGTTCGCGCAGGCTGCATTCGCCCAGCTCTGCCGCCGGGGGCAAGCGTTGCAGACGTTGTTGGAGTTCGCCGGGAAGGCTCGGACCTGCCGGGCGCAGCCATGAAAACAGACTCATAGCTGATACCGCAGGGCCAGGCTGCTTTGCAGGCGTTGTGCCTGGCGCAGGGATTCACGCAGGATCCGTCGATCCAGATGATTGAGGCTGTCCGGATCGACCCGGTTGGAGTAGGGCAAGTTCTCCCGGGTTTGTAGCTGATGTTGCTGCATGCGGGCTTGCTGGATGAAGTGATAGGCCTCTTCGTACGCCGCACCGTCCAGCCGTTCGATGACTTCTTTGTCCACCAGTTGGCGAAAGCGTTCCAGCGTGTTGTTCGCCTCGATCCCATGGGCCAACGCAAGCAGTCGGGCACCGTCGACAAACGGTGTCAGCCCCTGGACCTTCAAGTCCAGAGTGGCTTTCTCGCCATTCTTGCGAGCCAGTACGAACTCACGGAAACGCCCTACGGGCGGACGGTTGCGCAGGGCGTTCTCGGCCATCATCCGTTGGAACAGTCGGTTGTCATTCACCTGATCGAGAATTCCCCGGCGCAGCTGCTCGCAGCCTTGCTCGTCACCCCAGACCACGCGCAAATCGAAATAAATGCTCGAACCCAGCAGGTTCTCCGGTGTTGCCTCGCGAATAAACGCCGCAAAACGTCGCGACCATTCGGCCCGGGACAGACACAGCTCAGGGTTGCCGGCCATGATATTGCCCTTGCACAGGGTGAAACCGCAGAGCGCCAGGCTCTGGTTGATGTGCTGGGCGATGGGCAGCAATTTGCCGCGAATCTCGGCGGCGTGGGCCGCGTCCCGGGCTTCGAACAGAATGCCATTGTCCTGATCGGTGTGCAGCGTCTGCTCGCGGCGGCCTTCGCTACCGAAGCACAGCCAACTGAACGGAATCCCGGGGTCACCTTTCTCGGCGAGGGTCAGTTCGATCACCCGGCACACGGTGTGGTCGTTGAGCAAGGTGATGATGTGCGTGATCTGAGTTGAAGAGGCACCGTGGGCCAGCATGCGCTCCACCAGTTGGCCGATCTCGCCGCGCATCGCGACCAGATTTTCCACCTTCTGGGCGCTGCGGATAGTCCGCGCCAGATGCACCAGATCGACTCGCTGCAGGGAAAACAGGTCGCGTTCCGAAACCACGCCGCACAGGCGATGATCCTTGACCAGGCAGACGTGGGCGATATGCCGCTCGGTCATGGCAATCGCCGCATCGAAGGCGCTGTGGTCCGGCGACAGGTAAAACGGCGCCCGGGTCATATGGCGTTCGATAGCTTCGTTGAAATCGTTAGTGCCGTCGGCCACCACATGGCGCAGGTCGCGCAGGGTGAAAATGCCCAGCGGCGCTTTATGTTCGTCGACCACCACAATGCTGCCGACCTGCTGCCCGTGCATCAGGGTCACGGCTTCACGCAGTGGCGTGGTCGGGCTGCAGGTCACCGGGTGGCGCATGGCCAATTCGCCCAGGCGGGTATTGAGCGAGTACTGGGTGCCGAGGGTTTCCACGGCTTTTTGCTGGACTTGCTGGTTGACCTGATCCAGCAGGCTGCTCACGCCGCGTAGGGAAAAGTCGCGAAACGCGTTGGAAAGTGCGAACAGTTTGATGAACGCCAGCTTGTTCAGCTGTAGGCAAAAGGTGTCTTCGGAGGCCAGATGTTCGGTACGAGTCGCGCGCTCACCCAGCAGCGCGGCGAGGGGGAAACACTCGCCGGTGGTGATTTCGAAGGTGGTTTCGGTGCCGCCCTTGGCCGTATGGGGGCGTTCACCCACGACCCGGCCCTGTTTGACGATGTAGAAATGCTCAACCGGGCCGTCGGCGGGCTTGAGGATGCTCTCGCCGGGCGCATAAAAACGCAGCTGACACTGCTCGACCAGGTACGCCAGGTGGGCGTGTTCCATTTGATTGAAGGGCGGGAAGCGCTGAAGGAATTGCAACGTGCCCTGGATGTTCTGCAACACCGCGGTTTTCCCTGCCTGTGTGAAGGCGTCCTCTTTACTCATAACCATTACCGCAGTCTTTTTTTGAATTGTTGTTGTCGGATGACTGAGCCATGGTCGGCCCCTGCGCGCGGGGTGCCCATTGGACGTAAGTCTAGGTAGGCAGGGAAGCTGTCGGTATTTGGGAAATGTCTGACGCAACGGTGGGAAAAACCTCCTACATTGGCTATAGGAAACTTTTCCGACGACGTGCACATTAAAGGCCTGCTTAGCGATGTCTGACGGATGTGCTAGGGAATAGAAATGAAAACGTAGAGTAAGCCATGTCCGACCACGATATTTTGAGTGACGCCGAGCGCAAGGCGCTGAGTGACGTCATGCTGGAACCTGACCTGCCGCCGCAGCGGGTGCTGATCGTCGACGACGATAAAGATGCGCGCGAGTTGCTGTCGGAGATTCTGGCGCTGGACGGGGTGCGCTGCATGACTGCCGCCAGTGGCGAAACCGCACTCAAGATGTTGGAGACGATGCCCTCGATTGGCCTGGTGATCACCGATCTGCGGATGGGCAATGTCGATGGTCTGGACCTGATCCGCCAGGTCCGTGAATCGGTTCGTGCAGCAATGCCGTTCATCATCGTTTCCGGTGACGCCGACGTGAAAGATGCGATCGCTGCGATGCACTTGAGCGTGGTCGACTTCCTGCTCAAGCCTGTCGATACCGGCAAGCTGTTGGAGCTGGTCAAGCATGAGTTGGGAATGGATGCGTAGGAACCGATTTGAAACAAAAAAGCCCTGATCTTTCGATCAGGGCTTTTTTTGTCCGACGTCAGCGCTTAGTTACAGGCCATTGGCAGCCTTGAACTCGCGGCGACGACGGTGCAGGACCGGCTCGGTGTAGCCGTTCGGCTGCTTCGTACCTTCGACCACCAGTTCGACGGCCGCCTGGAAGGCGATGTTGCTGTCGAAGTTTGGTGCCAACGGACGATACAGCGGGTCATTGGCGTTCTGACGGTCAACCACTGGCGCCATGCGCTTGAGGCTTTCCATGACCTGATCTTCGGTGACGATGCCGTGACGCAGCCAGTTGGCGATGTGCTGGCTGGAAATACGCAGCGTCGCACGGTCTTCCATCAGGCCGACGTCGTTGATGTCCGGCACTTTCGAGCAACCGACGCCTTGGTCGATCCAGCGCACCACGTAACCGAGAATGCCCTGGGCGTTGTTGTCCAGTTCGTTCTTGATCTGTTCCGCGGTCCAGTCTGGATTGACGGCCAACGGGATGGTCAGGATGTCATCCACCGAAGCGCGTGCACGTTTGGCCAGTTCGGCCTGACGGGCGAACACATTGACCTTGTGATAGTGCAGCGCATGCAGCGCAGCCGCGGTCGGCGATGGAACCCAGGCAGTGTTGGCACCGGCCATCGGGTGAGCGATTTTCTGTTCGAGCATCGCTGCCATCAGGTCCGGCATGGCCCACATGCCTTTACCGATCTGCGCGCGACCTTGCAGGCCGGTGCTCAAACCGATATCGACGTTCCAGTTCTCGTAGGCGCCGATCCACTTCTCAGCCTTCATGTCCGCCTTGCGCACCATCGGGCCGGCTTCCATGGAGGTGTGGATTTCATCACCGGTACGGTCGAGGAACCCGGTGTTGATGAACACTACACGCTCGCTGGCAGCCTTGATGCAGGCCTTGAGGTTGACCGTGGTACGGCGTTCCTCGTCCATGATCCCGACTTTCAGCGTGTTGCGCGGCAGACCGAGCACTTCTTCGATGCGACCGAACAGTTCGTTGGTGAACGCCGCTTCTTCCGGGCCGTGCATCTTCGGTTTCACGATGTAGACCGAGCCGGTACGGCTGTTCTTACGCGAGTTGTTACCGTTGAGGCTGTGGATTGCCGCGAGGCTGGTGACCAGACCGTCAAGGATGCCTTCCGGCACTTCGTTGCCATCCTTATCGAGGATCGCGTCGATGGTCATCAGGTGACCGACGTTGCGCACGAACAGCAGTGAACGACCGTGCAGGCTCAGTTCTTTACCATCGACACCGGTATAAGTGCGGTCGGCGTTCATGGTGCGGGTAAAGGTCTGACCGCCCTTGGAGACTTCTTCCGACAGATCGCCCTTCATCAGGCCGAGCCAGTTGCGGTAGATCACCACTTTGTCATCGGCATCGACGGCGGCGACGGAGTCTTCGCAGTCCATGATGGTGGTCAGCGCGGCTTCCATCAGGATGTCTTTGAGGCCGGCAGCGTCGGTCTGGCCGACCGGGGTGCTGGCATCGACCTGGATTTCGAAGTGCAGGCCGTTGTTTTTCAGCAGGATCGCGGTCGGTGCGGTTGCATCGCCGTGGAAACCGATCAGCTGTGCATCGTCGCGCAGGCCGGTATTGCTGCCGCCTTTAAGGGCGACCACCAGTTTGCCGTCAACGATCTTGTAGCCGGTGGAGTCGACGTGAGTGCCGGCAGCCAATGGCGCCGCTTCGTCGAGGAAGGCACGGGCGAAGGCGATGACCTTGTCGCCGCGAACCTTGTTGTAGCCTTTGCCTTTTTCCGCGCCGTCAGCTTCGCTGATGGCATCGGTGCCGTAGAGCGCGTCATACAGCGAACCCCAACGGGCGTTCGAGGCGTTGAGCGCGAAACGGGCGTTCATCACCGGGACCACAAGCTGTGGACCGGCCATGCGGGCGATTTCGTCATCGACGTTTTGCGTCGTTGCCTGGAAATCGGCCGCTTCTGGCAGCAGATAACCGATGTCTTGCAAGAAGGCCTTATAAGCCACGGCGTCGTGCGCCTGGCCGGCACGGGATTGGTGCCAGCCATCAATACGAGCCTTGAAATCATCGCGTTTGGCGAGTAGGGCTTTGTTCTTCGGCGCCAGGTCATGAATGACCTTGTCGGCACCGGCCCAGAACTTATCGGCGGTGAGGCCGGTACCGGGAATGGCTTCGTTGTTCACGAAGTCGAACAGGACTTTGGCGACCTGCAGGCCACCGACTTGAACGTGTTCAGTCATTGCTTGCCTCACTCTGCTCAGCTATTTCGCTTTTCAGCTCTTCAATTTAACAATGAAGCCTCTGGCATTTAAACCACAAACCTTTTGACCAGTACATGCCATTGCGGGCGGCTGGGTTATGACCAATCAACGGCGTTGAGGCCTTGCTGACGGGGCTTTCAGGGTTGTGGCTGCACCTGCGGCAGACATCGATCCAGCGTTATGTAGTGCGCGCTGCGGCATACTACATGATGAATTGCGCTTGTGAAAATTAGACTAATTACGTCGTTCTGCGACGCTATGACGCATTGCGGTCACGTCGGGGTACGGGATGTTCTCAAAAAACCATTGGATTGTTCCAGTTAAATATAAAAACTTGTACACATAATCTTCATTGCCCTGCTATGGGGCTTTGGTTTTCTGAGACGCCGAGCCGATTCTCGCCCCTTGCCTATACTTGCTTTTCTATAACAAAAGTCATGACAAGAGGGCTGCGCCATGGACCACCTCGTACTCACTGTTTTCGCTCCGGACAAGCCAGGGCAGGTCGAGCGCATTGCCCAATGCATCGCCGAGCACGGCGGCAACTGGCTGGAGAGCCGCATGTCGCGCATGGCCGGGCAGTTCGCCGGGATTCTTCGGGTGGGCGTGCCGGCCGAGGCCTACGATGAATTGGTCGATGCCCTACAGGCATTGTCCGCCCATGGCATTCGCGTGCTGATTGCCGAAAGCGGCATCGAGCAATCCTGCACCTGGAAACCGATTGCCATGGAATTGGTGGGCAATGACCGCCCAGGGATCGTGAGAGACATCACCCGTCTGCTGAGCGAGCAGGGCGTGAATCTGGAAAGGTTGGTCACTGAAGTACGTCCGGCGCCGATGAGCAGCGAGCCTTTGTTCCACGCCGAAGCGATTCTGGCGGTGCCGCTGACGCTGTCCCTGGACGTGCTGCAATCGCGCCTGGAAACCCTGGCGGATGATTTGATGGTCGAATTGGTGCTGCGCAGTGAACCCTGAACAGGTTATCCAAGTTATACGTGCACCTGCCTGTGGATAACCTGTAGAGACAGCCCGCCAGGCCACGTCGGCCGGGGTTCTTCAGGATTTGATCAAAAAACCAGCAGTTTCATGGACTTGCGCACAAACGCCGGGGATCACGTTGTGGATAACCTTGGGAAGGATCGATGCAAGCCACGGGAGCCGTGGCTTGCAGAGGTTTGGGTGTTTTTTGATCAGCGGCGGCGTCGCAGACTTATCCACGCGTCGACGCTGTAAACCGCCAGACCGGCCCAGATAAAGATGAACGCTACCAGTGTGCTCGACGACAAATGTTCGCCAAACAGCAGAACGGCCTGCAACAGCACCAGCGTCGGCGCCAGGTACTGGAGGAATCCCAGCGTCGTGTAGGGCAAATGCCGTGCAGCGGCGTTGAAACACACCAGCGGCACCAGCGTCACCGGACCAGCGGCCACCAGCCACCAGGCTTCGGACGTGGTCCAGAATTCGGGCTGAGCGCTGGTGGCCGTCTGATTGAATAGCAGCCAGGCAATCGCAATCGGCACCAGCATCCAGGTTTCCACCACCAGCCCCGGCAACGCCTTGACCGGTGCCTGCTTGCGGATCAGTCCGTAGAAACCGAACGTCAGCGCCAGCACCAGGGACACCCACGGCAGACTGCCGACTTGCCAGACCTGCTGCGCGACGCCGACCGCCGCCAGGCCAACCGCCAGCCATTGCATGCGCCGAAGTCGTTCGCCAAGGATCAGCATGCCCAACAGCACGTTCACCAGCGGGTTGATGTAGTAACCGAGACTGGCTTCGAGCATGCGCCCGTTGTTCACCGACCAGACGTAGGTCAGCCAGTTGGCCGCGATCAGCGTGCCGCTCAGGGCCAGGATCGCCAGGCGTTTCGGGTTGTCACGCAACTCGCGCCACCAGCCCGGATGTTTCCACACCATCAGCAGCAAGGCGCCGAACAGCGCGGACCAGAGCACTCGGTGGATGATGATCTCCACGGCGGGCACGCTGGCGATGGCTTTGAAGTAGAGCGGGAAAAGTCCCCAGATGATGTAGGCACTCAGGCCCAGAATGTACCCGCGACGCGGGTTGGCGGCTTGCATTCAGAATCCTTGCTTAGGCAGCTAACAAAGAAGGGATTGTAAGGAGGTTTGCAGGAATGGTCGCGGACCAATGTGGGAGCGGCGGTGCGACGATTCGACTTGCTCGCGAAGGCGTCAGTACAGTCGACATCATCGGTGAATGGCAGTCCGTCTTCGCGAGCAAGCCCGCTCCCACAGGGGATCTGTGGTGGTCAGAAGAGTTTCAGGGGTTCTTCATTCAGGGCCGCCAGTTGTTCACGCAAGGCCAACACTTGGTCCCCCCAATACCGTTCACTGCCGAACCACGGAAAACTGTGCGGGAACGCCGGGTCATCCCAGCGGCGGGCGAGCCAGGCGCTGTAGTGCATCAGGCGCAAGGCGCGCAGGGGTTCGATCAACGCCAGTTCCCGCGGATCGAAGTCGTGGAACTCACTGTAGCCGTCCATCAATTCCGACAACTGACCGAGACATTCCTGACGATCACCCGCCAGCATCATCCAGATGTCCTGCACCGCCGGGCCCATGCGGCAGTCGTCGAGGTCGACGATGTGGAACATCTCGTCGCGGCACATCATGTTGCCAGGGTGGCAGTCGCCGTGCATGCGGATGTTCTTGTGCGGCGTGGCCTTGTAGACCTCTTCCACCCGCTTGAGCAGGTCGCGGGCCACGGACTCGTAGGCCGGCAGCAGGCTTTTGGGTACGAAATTGCCTTCGAGCAATGTCGTCAGCGAGTCATGACCGAAGTTCTTCACACCCAGTGCTTCACGGTGCTCGAACGGCTTTGTAGTGCCGACGGCGTGCAAGCGACCGAGCAGTTGCCCCAGGCGATACAACTGATCGAGATTGCCCGGCTCCGGCGCACGGCCGCCACGGCGGGGGAACAGGGTGAAACGGAAACCGTTGTGTTCGTGCAGGCTGGCACCGTTGTGAATCATTGGCGCGACCACCGGTACGTCGCATTCGGCGAGTTCGAAGGTGAATTGGTGCTCTTCGAGAATTGCTTCGTTGGTCCAGCGCTGCGGACGGTAGAACTTGGCGATCAGCGGCTCGGAGTCTTCGATACCGACCTGATAGACACGGTTCTCGTAGCTGTTGAGCGCCAGAATGCGCGCGTCGCTGAGAAAGCCGATGCTTTCGACGGCATCGAGCACGAGGTCTGGGGTAAGGGTTGCAAACGGGTGGGCCATGCTGACTCCTGCGCGCAGCAGGCTGCCGCGTCCGGCCAAGCATGGTAGCGCAGACGGGGCTTCTTTAGGGGGTTGGGCTTGAGATGAGTGTTGTCTGGGCTGACGCCTTCGCGAGCAAGTCGAATCGTCGCACCGCCGCTCCCACATTAGATCTAAGGTGTGCCGCAATTTGCATTCACACTGAAGATCCACTGTGGGAGCGGGCTTGCTCGCGAAGGGGCCTTATCAGGCGCCGACGACCCTGCCATCTTCCCTGGAGATCGCCATCACCGAAGACCGCGGCTTACCATTCGGCAGATGCTCAGGGAACGTCGACCCACCGTTCTCCCCCGGATGCTGAATCCCGACAAACAAGGTCTTCTGGTCTGGCGAGAAGCTGATCCCCGTCACTTCGCAACCCACCGGTCCGACCATGAAGCGACGAATCTCCCCGGTCACCGGATCAGCGCAGAGCATCTGATTATTGCCCATGCCCGCGAAGTCGCCGGCGTTGCTCGAATCGCCATCGGTGAGAATCCACAACCGCCCAGCCTTGTCGAAACCCAAGCCGTCCGGGCTGTTGAACATGTTCTGCGGCGTGATGTTCGACGAGCCTCCCTTCGGCGAACCGGCGTGAACACCCGGGTTGCCCGCGACCACAAACAGATCCCAAGCAAAGCTTTTCGAGCCGTGATCGTCACGGTCAGTGCGCCAGCGCAGAATCTGCCCATAGACGTTCTTCTCGCGCGGGTTCGGCCCGCCCACCGGTTGACCATCCTCGCCACGCTTGGCGTTGTTGGTCAGCGTGCAGTAGACCTGGCCATCCTTGGGGCTGACGACGATCCATTCCGGGCGGTCCATGCGCGTGGCTTTCACCACACTGGCCGCGAGGCGGGCGTGAATCAGCACTTCGGCCTGGTCGGCGAATCCGCTGCTGGCATCGATGCCGTTTTTACCGTGGGTCAGTTCGATCCACTCGCCCTGGCCTTTCGGGTGATCGGCGTTGCCGTCGCCCGCGTCGAAGCGCGCCACATACAAGGTGCCGTGATCCAGCAGGTCGCGGTTGGCCTTGGGGTTTTTGTGGTTGATCTTGTCGCGGCTGACGAATTTGTAGATGAACTCGCCGCGCTCATCGTCGCCCATGTACACCACGGCGTGACCGTCACTGGTTTCGGCCAGGGCGGCGTTTTCATGTTTGAAGCGTCCCAGCGCAGTGCGTTTGACCGGCGTCGATTGCGGGTCGAACGGGTCGATCTCCACGACCCAACCGTGACGGTTGAGTTCGTTGGGGTTTTTCGCCAGGTCGAAACGCTCGTCGTGCGGGTGCCAGTTGATCTCTTTGCTGGCCGTCACCGCGCCGTAGCGTTTCTGCGCGGCGTCGAACTTTTGTTCGGCATTGCTGCTGCCGAAGCAGTCAGTGAAGTTTTCTTCGCAGGTCAGGTACGTGCCCCACGGCGTCTTGCCGTTGGCGCAGTTCTGGAAGGTGCCCAGGACGTTCTTGCCGTGCGGATCAGCGCTGGTTTTCAGCAGTTCGTGGCCGGCGGCCGGGCCGCTCAGGCTGATTGGCGCGTTGCCGTGAATGCGCCGGTTGTAGCGCGAGCCCTGGACGAAATGCCACTGACCGTTCTTGCGCTGCACTTCGATCACCGACACGCCTTCGCAGGCCAACGCCTTGCGCACGTCAGCAGCCGATTGCGGCATGCCGCCGTGGGCGTAGAGGTAGCGATAGTTGGTGTATTCGTTGTTGATCGCCATCAGCGCCCGGTTGTGGTCACCGGGAAACTCGAACAGGCTCATGCCGTCGTTGTTGTCGCCGAACTGGACTTCCTGATGCTCGGCTGTGCCGTTGCCACTCGGGTCGAACACCGGGCCATTCTTCTGCAGGGGTTGGCCCCAACTGATCAATACCGAAGATTTGTAACCTGGCGGCAGGGTGATGGCATCGCTGGTGGCGGCGGGAATACTGTCAAAACCCAACAGTTTGCTGGAGCCGGCGCTGACGCTGGCGGCCAGCACGCTGCGGCTCAGCAGGTTGCCGCCCATGAACATCGCTGCACCGCAGAGGGCGCCGGCGCTGATGAAACCACGGCGGCTGAGGCCGACCATTTTCTCGAGGTCGGTGGATTGGTTGTCTTCTAATAGGCTCACATCAGGCTCCCTGCGGGTTTTTGCAGTCACCTTAATGAGCGTTAATGACACTTGTGTTTCAAAGCGGTGTACCGAGTAAAACGTTGGATGGCGCGAACTGCACCAGCACCGGTTTATTGGCGGCGAGGCCGAGGGTTCTCAAGTGCAGCGGTTCGGCCAGCGCACAGAGTGTCTGGCCATTGGGCAGGCCGATGCGCACTTCGCTGGGGCCGTCCTCGGCGTCGAGAATTTCCTCGATGATGCCCTTCAGGCAATTATTGCCGGGTGTTGCCACTTGATCGATGCCCAGCAACTCCAGCCAGCCGGCCTTGATCAGTGCGACCACTTCGGTGCCGGTTTCGAGGTCCAGACGCAGGGTGCTGTCGTGAGTGATCTGCGCATCGATGCTCAAGCCTTCGGCCAGTTCAAGGCGAATCCGGTCGTTGTGCCCTTGGTTATCAATTGCCACGACCTTGCCATGCAGTTGATTGCGCGCACTGGTTCTGAGCATCAGTCGGCCGAGCAGGTCGAGATCGCTGGCATCTTCGGCGGCTTCCAGCACCTGAGCCTGCAAAGCTTGCAGCTTTTGATACAGGCGCAATACGCGCTCGCCTTCGCTGGAGAGTTTGGCGCCACCGCCGCCC
Source organism: Pseudomonas sp. Root329 (assembly GCF_001424925.1). Classification (NCBI taxonomy): domain Bacteria; kingdom Pseudomonadati; phylum Pseudomonadota; class Gammaproteobacteria; order Pseudomonadales; family Pseudomonadaceae; genus Pseudomonas; species Pseudomonas sp. Root329. The sequence continues at coordinate 38,494 of NZ_LMCV01000009.1, forward strand.
TTGCCGCCGACACTGCGCTCCACCAACGGTTTTTGCGCGAGGTTGTTCAGCTCGTCGATGGCGTCCCAGGCCGCTTTGTAACTCAGCCCCGCGCTTTTCGCGGCGCGGGTGATCGAGCCCTGTTCGGCGATGTGTTGCAGCAACGCGATGCGCTGCGGACGACGGACGATGTGCTGGGACAACAACGTAGGCAAGGACATGGCAAGACGCTTTGGGCTGTGGCGATGGGAAGGACGTTGGCGGCTTGGGGCCCGGGAGTCAAGTCAGGGCGCATCGCCGGGTTTGGGTGTGCGGGCCAGGCAATAGACGTCGACACGTGCGGCGCCGGCGTCCATCAACAGGCGAGCCAGGGCCTGGGCCGTGGCGCCGGTGGTCAACACATCGTCCACCAATGCGAAATGACGACCCTTGATGCACACATCGGGCGTCAGGGCGAAGGCGTTGCGCAGGTTCTTTTTGCGGGCCTCGGCATTCAGGTCCTGTTGGGCGCTGGTGTCCTGAATCCTCAGCAACAGCGTTTCATCGCACGGAATGTCGAGGCGGGTGCTGAGCCAGCGGGCGAGCATCGCGGCTTGGTTGAAGCCCCGTTTACGCAGTCGTTTGGAGGCCAACGGAACAGGGATGAGCGCGTCGGGTCGATTCAGGTCTTCATCGAAGCGATGTTGCAGGAACTGAGCGAGAAGCTCGGCAAGCAGGCGACCAAACGGCCACTTCGCAGAGTGTTTGAAGCGTGTGATCAACGTGTCCACCGGAAAACTGTAAGTCCAGGGCGTAGCGACCCGTTCAAACGCTGGCGGTTGTTTCAGGCATTGGCCGCAGGTCAGGCCAGCAGCGGGCAACGGCAGGGCGCAGGTTTGGCATTGATCGCCCAGCCAGGGCAACTCCGTTTCACAGGCCGTGCAGAGGGGGGGGCATTCATCGGCGGGTTCTGAACAGAGCAAACAGAATTGTTCGTTTTTTAACCAGATGTAAACCGGTCCTTCGTATCGTGGTTGACAGCGCATGAGTCTTCCTTAAATATGCCGAACATCCGTGTCGCGTCTGTGGGTATTCCATTCCCCAGCCGCTTGCCAAGCATAAAACAAAGGAAACGCCCATGAGCGCCAGCACCACTGCAACCCTGCGTCATGACTGGTCTTTGGCCGAAGTCAAAGCACTCTTCGTTCAGCCATTCAATGACCTGTTGTTTCAGGCGCAGACGGTGCACCGCGCGCATTTCGACGCCAACCGGGTCCAGGTGTCGACGCTGCTGTCGATCAAGACCGGTGCCTGCCCGGAAGATTGCAAATATTGTCCGCAGTCCGGTCACTACAACACCGGCCTGGAAAAAGAAAAGCTGATGGAAGTGCAGAAGGTCCTCGAAGAGGCCGCTCGCGCCAAGGCCATCGGTTCGACCCGTTTCTGCATGGGCGCGGCGTGGAAACATCCGTCGGCCAAAGACATGCCTTACGTGCTGGAAATGGTCAAAGGCGTGAAAGCCATGGGCCTGGAAACCTGCATGACCCTCGGTCGCCTGGATCAGGACCAGACCGTTGCACTGGCCGACGCCGGCCTCGACTACTACAACCACAACCTCGATACCTCGCCGGAGTTCTACGGCAGCATCATCACCACTCGCACCTACAGCGAGCGCCTGCAAACCCTGGCTTACGTGCGTGAATCGGGGATGAAGATCTGCTCCGGCGGCATCCTCGGCATGGGCGAGTCCCTCGATGACCGCGCCAATCTGCTGATCCAGCTGGCCAACCTGCCAGAGCACCCAGAGTCGGTGCCGATCAACATGCTGGTGAAAGTCGCCGGTACGCCGCTGGAAAATGCTGACGATATCGACCCGTTCGACTTCATCCGCATGCTGGCTGTCGCACGCATCCTGATGCCGCAATCCCACGTGCGCCTGTCCGCCGGCCGCGAAGCGATGAACGAGCAGATGCAGGCCCTGGCGTTCTTCGCCGGCGCGAACTCGATTTTCTACGGCGAAAAACTGCTGACTACCGCCAACCCGCAGGCAGACAAGGACATGCAACTGTTCTCGCGCCTGGGCATCCTGCCGGAAGCGCGCGAAGAGCACGCTGACGAAGTGCATCAGGCCGCGATCGAACAAGCGCTGGTTGAGCAGAAGAGCAGCGAGCAGTTCTATAACGCTGCTGTCTGAAATCCTGCATTCATCTCCTGAATGAATGCAAAACCCCTGTGGGAGCGAGCCTGCTCGCGATGGCGCCAGTTCAGTCGACTTCAATGTTGAATGAGGCACCGTCATCGCGAGCAGGCTCGCTCCCACAGGGGTAGCGATCAATTTGATTTATGTAATCTGACTGCCCGAGGTCCGCATGTCTTTCGATCTCAGCGCGCGCCTTGCTGTCCGTCGTGCCGAAAATCTCTACCGCCAACGCCCATTGCTCGAAAGCCCCCAAGGCCCGGAAGTGGTGGTCGATGGTCAGCCGTTGCTGGCGTTCTGTAACAACGACTACCTGGGCCTGGCCAATCACCCGCAAGTGATCGAAGCCTGGCGCGCCGGTGCGGCCCGTTGGGGCGTCGGCGGCGGCGCGTCGCATTTGGTTATCGGCCACAGCAGCCCACATCATGCGCTGGAAGAGGCCCTGGCCGATTTCACCGGTCGACCGCGCGCGCTGTTGTTTACCACCGGTTACATGGCCAACCTCGGCGCGGTCACCGCGCTGGTCGGGCAGGGCGATACGGTGCTGGAAGACCGGCTCAATCACGCGTCCCTGCTGGATGCGGGTCTGTTGTCCGGAGCGCGTTTCAATCGCTATCTGCACAACGACGCGGCGAGTCTGGCCAAGCGTCTTGAGAAGGCGACCGGCAATACCCTGGTGGTCACCGACGGCGTGTTCAGCATGGACGGCGACATCGCCGACCTGCCGGCGCTGGCTCGGGAGGCGAAAGCCAAAGGTGCCTGGTTGATGGTTGATGACGCTCACGGGTTTGGTCCGCTGGGCGCCAATGGTGGCGGGATCGTCGAGCATTTCGGCCTGAGCCAGGAAGACGTGCCGGTACTGGTCGGCACCCTTGGCAAGGCGTTTGGTACCGCCGGGGCTTTTGTGGCTGGCAGCGAAGAGCTGATCGAGAGCCTGATCCAGTTCGCCCGTCCCTACATTTACACCACCAGCCAGCCGCCGGCGCTGGCCTGCGCGACGCTGAAAAGCCTCGAATTGCTGCGCACTGAACACTGGCGTCGTGAGCATCTGAAGACGCTCATTGCCCAGTTCCGCCACGGTGCCGAACAAATCGGCCTGGAGTTGATGGACAGCTTCACACCGATCCAGCCGATCATGATCGGCGATGCCGGGCGTGCGGTTCGACTGTCGCAGATGCTGCGTGAGCGCGGTCTGATGGTCACTGCGATCCGTCCACCGACCGTGCCCGCCGGCAGCGCCCGACTGCGGGTGACCCTGACCGCCGCGCACAGCGAGGCGCAGGTACAGCTATTGTTAAATGGACTGGCCGATTGTTTTCAACAACTGGGACCGGAGCCAAGCCATGCGTGATCGTCTGATTCTGCTGCCCGGCTGGGGTCTCGGAATTTCTCCCCTGGAGCCCTTGGCGGCAGCGTTACAAGGACTGGATGAACACTTGCGGGTCGAGATCGAGCCGTTGCCGGAACTGGAATCGAGCGATCTTGATGAGTGGCTCGATGAGCTGGATTCGACGGTGCCTCAGGACGTCTGGCTCGGCGGCTGGTCGCTCGGCGGCATGCTCGCTTCAGAGTTGGCGGTCCGGCGCGGCGATCGCTGCTGCGGCTTGCTGACCCTGGCGAGCAATCCTTCTTTTGTCGCTCATGAGCAATGGCCGAGCGCGATGCCTGCCGAAACCTTCGATGCGTTTCTGGCCGGTTGCAAGGCTGATCCGCGCATGACATTGAAGCGTTTTTCGCTGCTCTGCGCTCAGGGAGCCGAAGACCCGCGCGGGTTGTCTCGGCTGTTGCTCGGTGGCGCGCCACACACCTCGGCAGAGGTATTGATGAGCGGCCTGGAGTTGCTCGCACAATTGGATACCCGCCAGGCTTTGCAGGTGTTTCGCGGTCCGCAATTGCACTTGTTCGCCGGCCTCGATGGACTGGTTCCAGCCGAAGCGGCGGGCGACCTGCTGACATTGCTGCCGGATGTTGAAATTGGTCTGATCGAGCAGGCCAGTCACGCGTTTCTTCTGGAAGACCCTCACGGTGTGGCGGGGGCGATTCAGGCCTTTTTGCATGAGTCCGGTGATGACTGATTTATCCCTTCCCAACCTGCCCGGCGGCTTGCCCGACAAACGCCAGGTGGCGGCATCTTTTTCCCGTGCGGCGGCAAGCTATGACAGCGTGGCCGAATTTCAGCGCGACGTTGGCAGTGAATTGTCGAGTCGTTTGCCGGAGGACTTCGTGCCGGGTGTGTGGCTGGATCTGGGCTGCGGCACCGGGCATTTCAGTCGTGCATTGGGCGAGCGATTTCCTGCCAGTCACGGCCTGGCCCTGGACATCGCCGAAGGCATGCTCAATCACGCCCGCCCGTTGGGTGGTGCAACGCATTTCATCGCCGGCGATGCCGAGCGGTTGCCGTTGCAGGATTCGACCTGCGATCTGATCTTCTCCAGCCTGGCGGTGCAGTGGTGCGCGGACTTCGCTTCGGTGCTCAGTGAAGCCAATCGGGTGCTGAAACCAGGCGGAGTTTTTGCGTTTGCTAGTCTGTGCGTAGGCACATTGTTCGAGCTGCGTGACAGCTGGCGTCAGGTGGATGGCATGGTGCACGTCAACCGCTTCCGCGAGTTCGGGGTTTATCAACAGCTTTGCGCGGACAGTGGGTTGAGCGTCGCGAGTCTGGAAACCCGACCGCACGTGTTGCATTACCCGGATGTGCGCAGCCTGACTCATGAGCTGAAGGCGCTGGGTGCACACAACCTGAACCCCGGTCGGCCGGGTGGTTTGACCGGCAGGGCGCGGATCCTCGGATTGATCGAGGCTTATGAGCAGTTTCGTCAGGCCGAAGGATTGCCGGCGACTTATCAAGTGGTCTACGCCGTTTTGGAGAAACCTTTATGAGCGCAGCCTATTTCATCACCGGCACTGACACCGATGTCGGCAAGACCACTATTGCCGCAGCTTTGCTGCATGCGGCGCGGGCGGCCGGTTTGAGCACGGCGGCGGGCAAACCGGTCGCCTCCGGTTGCGATGTGACGCCCAAGGGCTTGCGCAATGCCGATGCGTTGGCGTTGCTGGCGGAGTGCTCGGTGCCTTTGACTTATGCGCAGGTCAACCCAGTGGCGTTCGAACCGCCGATCGCTCCGCATCTGGCAGCGCGGGAGGCCGGCGTGGCATTGACGGTGCAATCACTGTTGACGCCCATGCTGGAGATTCTCGATATGCAAGCGGACTTCACCTTGATCGAAGGTGCTGGAGGCTGGCGGGTGCCGTTGGCGGATCAGGACAATTTGTCGGACCTGGCGATGGCGCTGGATCTGCCGGTGATCCTGGTGGTGGGTGTGCGCCTGGGTTGCATCAACCATGCGCTGCTGACGGCCGAGGCGATTGCTCAGGACGGTTTGCAGCTGGCGGGGTGGGTGGCCAATATCATCGATCCGAAGACTTCGCGTCTGGAAGAAAACCTCGCGACACTCGCTGAGCGGATCCCGGCACCGTGCCTTGGGCGAGTGCCGAAACTCAAGTTGGTGACGGCTGAAGCGGTGGCGGAGTATCTGCAGCTGGATCTGCTGGACTAGGGTTTTAACTATGACAAGGCACTGTGCCATTAGTGTTTTTGTCGGGTCTTTTGTCAGTGGGTCTGCTTCAATGGCTGCTGTTGATCCTTTGTAGGACGAGTTCTCCCATGGAAATCTCAGGAAACACCGCTTTTTATGCCGGTCTGAGCACTATTCAGACAGGGCAGAACCGTGTCGATCAGGCCTCTGGCCAGATCGCCAACACGACGATCGAGCGTTCGGTCACCAGCCAGTCTTCCGAGGCTCAAGTCGACCGACTGCGCTCGGTTGATCGCAGCCGACAATCAGACTTGGCCAGCAATATGGTTGAGATGTCCCAAGGCAAGATCCAGGCAGAACTGGGCGTCAAAGTCGCCAAGGCTTCTGACGAAATGCTCGGTACGTTGATTGATACTTTCGCGTAACCCATGTTCCGTGCCACAGGCGCGGGCACTGAAGATAGTAGGCGAATCAATTACTGTCCAAGCAGCCCCACAACGTAGGAATAGCGAATTTCACGGGCGGTGTTTGTTTCGCCAGCCGAGATAATTCTATTTGTGCGGGGCTGTATCGCAACGTCCCAACACAGACCGCTAGTTACAATTGCCCAGCCTTTTTCCTTGAAGCTTGAATCGAGTGTGCCGTTTTGCAGGAAGCGCCCCATGATCAGAAGCTTGCCGTTATCGTCCGTGTCTGTTGAGCCAGCAACGACAATCTTGCCATCGGGTTGAATCGCAACGGTGTTCCATTCGGGATGCTTTAACCCCTCGTGAATCAGCACTGGCTTACCGTCATTGAACTGCGGATCAAGCTTCCCGTGGGTGTCAAATCGCATCAACAGGCAACTGCGCTGGGGGCCTGTCGTGTAACCGGCGCAAACCAATTTCCCGTCACTCTGAACAACCATTTGTTCCAGGATGCAATGGTGATTGGCGATTCCCCACTTTGCATAACCTTCTATTCCAAAACCAAGGTCTGGAACACCGTCGGCGCTATAGCGGGACAGCGTTATTTGCAGATCACCTTGACCCACGATCATTCCGCCTACAACGATCTTGCCATCCGGTTGAAGCTGAACACTCGATGAGTGAGTGGTGAAGTTACCGAATCGCAGGTCGATGAAGCCTGCCCCTTCGCCGAAGGTTGGGTCCAATTGGCCGTCACTTTGTAAGCGGGCAAGGCGGCTAATGACATCGAGGGAATTGTTGGGAGGCAGTTGATAACAGCAAGTAACGAGGATTTTGTCTGCTTGCAGGCAGCCGTCAGTCATGCGGCGAGGTCGTGCGGGAGCTACAGCGCCTTCAGGAGTAATACCGAGGATTTGATGACCGAAAACCGGGTCCGGGCTGCCACTGGCATTGAAGCGTGTTACGGCGGGTCGGCTCACGCCATTGGTGATCGAGTCGCAAATAAGTACCGTTTTTCCGTCATCCTTTTGCCATAGCAATCGAGTGGGAATCGACGTTCCGGCGTTTTCGAATTTTCCTCGAGTGGGCGTGAAACCTTCAATACCGAAACCGTCAGCACTGGCACGGGTAAAGAGATATTCCCCGTCTACCGAGATTGCCAGATTGAGCTCTCCGTCAGAAGTCACTGCCAGTGCGCGGGCGCTGCTGGGAATTTTGCCTTCAGGTGTGAATCCACCGCTGTTTTTACCGAACGTTGGATCGTGGTCACCCGCCTGCGTTGCTTGTGGCTGATTGATAGAACTGTTCATGTCTGTTCCGTGGGGGCTGTGAATAAGTCGTCTGCCTGCTGCTCGCCGAGCAGGCCTTAAACACAATGAAAACCTATTCAAAGAAGATAAATACCTGTCATAAATGACAGGTATTTGTGGCCTTTGTGGCCATAGTATTGTCCTCCCGGGCCAGATGTTTCTTCTGGTGGGTATAGGCGCAGTGATGGGATGTTTTTCCTGACTCGAACTCTTCTTGCGTCCCGGCTCCCTTCGTCTGACCCGATTTTCATTTGTCAGAAATATCGGGCGGCGCAGAATCAGCGCGGATCTACGTTGAGCTCTAAATGTTGCTTTACTAAGGATGATGACAAACGGCAAAAGATCGGTGCTTGACAAGATTTGGGCGTAAACGTATGTTTCAAACAACTGTTTGACCGCCACAACAAATCAACGCGGTCGTTCATTCCCGGTTACATCAGCAGAGGTTTATCGCTATGCCTGACTACAAGGCCCCCTTGCGTGATATTCGCTTCGTTCGTGACGAACTGCTCGGCTACGAAGCGCACTATCAGAGCCTTCCGGCTTGCCAGGACGCAACTCCAGACATGGTTGACGCCATTCTCGAAGAAGGCGCCAAGTTTTGTGAGCAGGTGCTGGCTCCGCTGAACCGCGTGGGTGACACCGAAGGCTGCACCTGGAGCGAGTCCGGCGTTAAAACCCCGACGGGCTTCAAAGAAGCCTACAAACAATTCGTCGAAGGCGGCTGGCCAAGCCTGGCCCATGACGTAGAGCACGGCGGCCAAGGCCTGCCGGAATCTCTGGGTCTGGCCGTCAGCGAAATGGTTGGCGAAGCCAACTGGTCGTGGGGCATGTACCCAGGCCTGTCCCATGGCGCGATGAACACGATTTCCGAGCACGGCACGCCTGAGCAGCAAGAGGCTTACCTGACCAAGCTGGTTTCCGGCGAATGGACCGGCACCATGTGCCTGACCGAACCGCACTGCGGCACCGACCTGGGCATGCTGCGCACCAAGGCCGAACCTCAGGCCGACGGTTCCTACAAAGTCTCCGGCACCAAGATCTTCATCTCGGCCGGTGAACACGACATGGCCGACAACATCGTCCACATCGTGCTGGCACGTCTGCCGGATGCACCGGCTGGCACCAAAGGCATTTCGCTGTTCATCGTTCCCAAGTTCATGCCGAACGAAGACGGTTCGGTCGGCGCACGCAACGCTGTGACCTGTGGTTCCCTGGAACACAAGATGGGCATCCACGGTAACGCCACCTGCGTGATGAACTTCGACGCAGCCACTGGTTTCCTGATCGGCCCGGCGAACAAAGGCCTGAACTGCATGTTCACCTTCATGAACACGGCACGTCTGGGTACTGCGCTGCAAGGTCTGGCTCACGCCGAAATCGGCTTCCAGGGCGGTCTGAAATACGCTCGTGATCGCCTGCAAATGCGCTCTCTGACTGGCCCGAAAGCGCCAGAAAAAGCCGCTGACCCGATCATCGTTCACCCTGACGTACGTCGCATGCTGTTGACCATGAAGGCTTTCGCCGAAGGCAACCGTGCGATGGTTTACTTCACCGCCAAGCAAGTCGACATCGTTAAATACGGCGTGGACGAAGAAGAGAAGAAGAAAGCCGACGCACTGCTGGCCTTCATGACTCCGATCGCTAAAGCCTTCATGACTGAAGTCGGTTTCGAATCCGCTAACCACGGCGTGCAAATCTACGGCGGCCACGGCTTCATCGCCGAGTGGGGCATGGAGCAGAACGTTCGCGACAGCCGTATTTCGATGCTGTACGAAGGCACCACCGGTATCCAGGCACTCGACTTGCTGGGCCGTAAAGTGCTGATGACTCAAGGTGAGGCCCTGAAAGGCTTCACCAAGATCGTCCACAAGTTCTGCCAGACCAACGAAGGCAACGAAGCGGTCAAAGAGTTCGTCGAGCCATTGGCTGCACTGAACAAAGAATGGGGCGAGCTGACCATGAAGGTCGGTATGGCTGCCATGAAAGACCGCGAAGAAGTCGGCGCGGCGTCGGTGGATTACCTGATGTACTCCGGTTACGCCTGCCTGGCTTACTTCTGGGCTGACATGGCGCGTCTGGCTGCCGAGAAACTGGCTGCCGGCACCACCGAAACAGCGTTCTACACCGCCAAGCTGCAGACTGCGCGCTTCTACTTCCAGCGCATCCTGCCGCGTACCCGTACTCACGTTGTCACCATGCTGTCGGGCGCTAACAACCTGATGGACATGAAAGAAGAAGACTTCGCGCTGGGTTACTAAGTCCCACGCTGTCGCTTCATAAAGCCGCTGCTTCCTCGGGAGCAGCGGCTTTTTTGTGCGCGATATCTACGCGTAAATATTCCTGACTAAAACGCTAAGAAGAATGCCTTTGCTGCCGTTAAAGAGGGTGGCGATGTGACATGTCGCTCAAAGAGCAGGCACAATGCCATCTTTGTTTGCCGGGTCGGAGCTTTACCCTTGCCGCGTTCTTCCGCTGTACGTTTCAGCCATTTCCTGCCGTCATTACTGCTTTTACTCGCGGGGCTTGCGGCTGCGTACGTGAAGGATCTGAACGTCTTTTTCACCTCGCTGTTCAACGTACTGCCAACCCTGGTGTTGTTGCTCGGAGGTGCTTACTGCGCGGTTTACCGACGACAGCGCGAGCTGTTCCTGATGGTCACGGTGTACATCGCCTACTTTTTGCTCGACACCCAGACCGACTTTTACCGCGATAACGGCAAGGTCCGCGAAGACGCAGCCGTGGTGTTCCATTTGTGTTGCCTGCTCTTGCCGCTGCTGTTCGGCATCTTCGCCGCGTGGCAGGAGCGCACTCATTTGTTTCAAGACATGGTGGCGCGGTTCGCTGTGTTGCTGGCGTTCGGTAGCGTCGCGCTCGGTCTCGAACAAAGTTATCCACAAGCGCTGTTGATGTGGCTCTCGGAAATTCGCTGGCCGGCACTGCATGGCGCCTGGATGAGCCTGATCCAGTTGTCTTATCCCGTGTTCATCGCCTCTTTCGTGCTGCTGGCCTGGCAATACTGGCGCAACCCGAGACCCTTGCATGCTGCCCAACTGGTGGGCTTGCTCGGGTTGTTCTGGATGTTGCCGAAAACCTTCATCCTGCCGTTCACCCTGAACATCATGTGCAGTCAGGTGATGTTGATGATTGCCGCAGCGGTCGCCCATGAGGCCTACCAAATGGCCTTCCGCGACGAACTCACCGGCCTGCCGGGCCGCCGAGCCCTGAACGAGCGGATGCAGCGATTGGGGCGCAATTACGTGCTGGCGATGAGCGACGTCGATCACTTCAAGAAATTCAATGACACTCACGGTCACGATGTCGGCGATCAGGTATTGCGACTGGTCGCCAGCAAGCTGTCGAAAATCGGCGGAGGCGGTAGGGCGTATCGCTACGGCGGTGAGGAATTCGCCCTGGTGTTCGCAGGCAAGACCCTCGAAGAGTGCATGCCGCACCTGGAAGTCATCCGCGAGTCCATCGCCACCTACAACATTCAACTGCGCAATCAGGACAGCCGTCCTCAGGACGACCAGCAAGGCCGTCAACGTCGCGCAGGCTCGGGCGCCTCAAGTGTGTCGGTCACCGTCAGCATTGGCGTGGCCGAACGACTGGAGCAGCGCACTCCCGAGAAAGTGCTCAAGTCCGCTGACGAGGCGCTCTACAGTGCCAAGGGCGCGGGGCGCAACTGTGTCGTGGCTTTCGGTCAAAACCGTCGTGGCGCAGTGCGCATGGACGCCGCTACTGATTGAGTGATGATGGCGCATTCAGCGTCTGGACTGTAATTGTGAGGCCGGGTGCGCGGCAGTAGGTTTGGGGAATCTGCTGCCGGAGAAATGACCATGCCTGAGTACAAAGCTCCCCTTCGCGACATGCGCTTTCTGATCGACCACGTCTTCGATTTTCACAGCAACTACGCCGCGCTGGGCGCCACCGATGCCAGCCCTGACATGGTCAATGCGATCCTCGAAGAAGGTGCAAAGTTCTGTGAGAACGTTCTCGCACCGCTGAACCGAAGTGGCGACGAAGAAGGCTGCCATTTCGACAATGGCGTGGTGACTACGCCTACAGGCTTCAAGCAGGCCTTCGCACAATATGTTGAAGGTGGCTGGCATGGTCTGGCGGCTGATCCGGTTTACGGTGGCCAGGGTTTGCCGAGTTCACTGGGGCTGGTGATCAGCGAAATGGTCGGCTCCAGCAACACCTCCTGGGGCATGTACCCCGGTCTGACTCACGGTGCAATGTCGGCGATCCACGCCCATGGCACTGAAGCACAGAAACAGACTTACCTGAGCAAACTCACCGCCGGCCAATGGACCGGCACCATGTGCCTGACCGAAGCTCATTGCGGCACTGACCTGGGCATCATCAAAACCCGCGCCGTGCCTGCGGCTGACGGCAGCTATGCAATCTCCGGCAGCAAGATCTTCATCTCCGCCGGCGAGCACGACATGAGTGAAAACATCATTCACTTGGTGCTGGCGAAACTGCCGGACGCTCCGGCCGGGACCAAGGGCATTTCGCTGTTTATCGTTCCTAAATTCCTACCCAATGCCGAGGGTGAGGCGGGCGAGCGCAACGGCGTTTCCTGTGGCTCGATCGAACACAAAATGGGCATCAAGGCCTCGGCTACCTGCGTGCTGAACTTCGACGACGCCAAGGGCTTCTTGATCGGTGAGCCGAACAAGGGCCTGAACTGCATGTTCACCATGATGAACCATGCACGACTGGGCACCGGCATGCAGGGCTTGTGTCTGGGGGAGGCGAGCTTTCAGGGCGCGATCAAATACGCCAACGACCGACTGCAGATGCGAGCGCTGACCGGCCCGAAAGCGCCGGAAAAAGCTGCCGATCCGATCATTGTTCATCCTGATGTGCGCAGGATGTTACTGACCATGAAGGCCTTCAACGAAGGCAATCGGGCGCTGACCTATTTCACCGCGCAGTTGCTGGACGTGGCGCATCTGAGCCCGGATGTGACGGCGCGTCAGGATGCCGAAGACCTGCTGGCGTTCCTCACGCCAATCTGCAAAGCCTTCATGACCGATACCGGACTGGAAGTGACCAACCACGGCATGCAGGTGTTCGGTGGTCACGGTTTTATCCGCGAGTGGGGTATGGAGCAGCTGGTACGCGACTGCCGGATCGCACCGATCTACGAAGGCACCAATGGCATTCAGGCGCTGGACTTGCTTGGCAGAAAAGTCCTCGGCAGCCAAGGCAAATTGCTGCGCGGGTTCACCAAAATCGTTCACAAGTTCTGTGCGGCAAACGCCGGACATCCGCAACTCGCCAACTACGTGGCGCAGCTCAACAACCTGAATCAGCAGTGGGGAGAGGTGACCACCAAGGTCGGTATGGCGGCGATGAAAAATCCGGATGAAGTCGGCGCGGCGTCGGTGGATTACCTGATGTATAGCGGTTACATCATCCTCGGCTATTTGTGGCTGCGTATGGCGCTGGTCGCTCAGGCGCAGCTCGATTCGGGCAGCGGCGATGCCGATTACTGCCAGGCAAAACTGGCAACCAGCGAGTTTTACTTCAAGCGTTTGCTGCCACGCACGGCGGCTCATCGGGCGGCCATCGAGGCGGGCAGCGATTGTCTGATGAACCTGCCTGCGGAGTTATTCGCACTATAGTGTTTCAAGCCGAGGTAAAAGAGCCCGCCTGGTTGCGGGCTTCTTTAATGGTTCGCTTTTCAGTGACTAAAAATAACAAAACGGTCATGAGCTGACCCTATGTGTCGTAAAAGTTGTTGGGTTACACTCGAACCCAACGAAAGCACCACTCCTACGAATCACCTGTTTAGATCTTGCGAGGTTTGCCATGGCTGACTACAAAGCGCCCCTGCGCGATATGCGCTTCGTCCTCAATGAAGTGTTCGAGGTCGCCAAACTCTGGGCCGAGCTGCCTGCGCTGGCCGAGACTGTCGATGCTGAAACGGTCGAAGCCATTCTCGAAGAAGCCGGCAAGGTCACCAGCAAAAGTATCGCGCCCCTGAGCCGTGCGGCTGACGAAGAAGGTTGCCATTGGGCGGACGGTGCCGTCACCACGCCGGCCGGTTTCCCACAGGCTTATCAGACTTACGCTGAAGGCGGTTGGGTTGGTGTCGGTGGCGATCCGACCTACGGCGGCATGGGCATGCCCAAGGCTGTTTCGGCGCAGGTCGAAGAAATGGTCAACTCCGCCAGCCTGTCGTTCGGTCTGTACCCGATGCTGACCGCGGGCGCTTGTCTGTCGATCAACGCCCACGCCAGCGAAGCGCTGAAAGCCGCGTACCTGCCGAACATGTACGCGGGCGTTTGGGCCGGCTCCATGTGCCTGACCGAGCCACACGCCGGTACTGACCTGGGGATCATCCGCACCAAGGCCGACCCTCAGGCCGATGGTTCCTACAAGGTCAGCGGCACCAAGATCTTCATCACCGGTGGTGAGCATGACCTGACCGAGAACATTATTCATTTGGTACTGGCCAAACTGCCGGATGCACCGGCGGGGCCGAAAGGCATTTCGTTGTTCCTGGTGCCCAAGTTCATGGTTAATGCCGATGGCAGCCTGGGCGTACGCAACCCGGCGACCTGTGGTTCGATCGAACACAAGATGGGCATTCAGGCGTCCGCGACCTGTGTGATGAACTTCGACGAGGCGGTGGGTTATCTGGTCGGTGAGCCGAACAAAGGCCTGGCCGCGATGTTCACCATGATGAACTACGAACGTCTGGGTGTTGGTATTCAAGGCCTGGCCAGCGGCGAGCGCTCGTACCAGAACGCCGTTGAATACGCCCGCGATCGTCTGCAAAGCCGCTCGCCGACCGGCGCGCAGAACAAGGACAAGGTCGCTGACCCGATCATCGTCCACCCGGACGTGCGTCGCATGCTGTTGACCATGAAAGCCTCGAATGAAGGCGGTCGTGCCTTTTCGACCTACGTTGCCATGCAACTGGACACCGCCAAGTTCAGCGAAGACGCCACGACCCGCAAACGCGCGGAAGATTTGGTGGCCTTGCTGACCCCGGTGGCCAAGGCGTTCCTCACCGACCTGGGTCTGGAAACCACGATTCACGGTCAGCAGGTTTTCGGCGGCCACGGTTACATCCGTGAGTGGGGCCAGGAGCAACTGGTTCGCGACGTGCGCATCACCCAGATCTACGAAGGCACCAACGGCATTCAGGCGCTGGACCTGGTAGGGCGCAAGATCGTCGGCACCGGCGGGGTGTTCTACAACCTGTTTGCCGACGAGATCCGTCATTTCACCGCGACTGCCAGTGCTGATCTGGCCGAGTTCACCAAGCCGCTGAACGATGCGGTAACTACCCTCGACGAACTGACCGCGTGGCTGCTCGATCGGGCGAAAAGCAACCCGAACGAAATCGGCGCTGCCTCGGTCGAGTATCTGCAAGCATTCGGTTACGTGTCGTATGCGTACATGTGGGCACTGATGGCCAAGGCCGCTTTTGGCAAAGAGGCGCAGGACGATTTCTACGCGAGCAAGTTGGGCACGGCGCGCTTCTATTTCGCACGTCTGCTGCCGCGTATTCACTCGTTGAGCGCGTCGGTGAAGGCCGGCAGCGAGTCGTTGTTCCTGCTGGACGCAGGGCAGTTCTGACAATGTAGCGTCATGTAAGCATTCTCTTACATGACGTGCTGCTCTTCTCCCATAGATGAAGATTGGATCCACAGCTAATCTACTTCACATGGACGTCGCGCAGGAAGCGCAAAGCAACAACACGGACACGTAGGATTCTGCCAGGACGGCGGAGTGAAATGGATGTCAGGGAAACAGTCTGCAAAGCCCCGCTTCGGCGGGGTTTTCTTTTGCCTGCAGAAAAGTGCTCAGCTCATCTCATCCAGTGTTGCCGGGCTGCTCAAACGCCCCTCCGAGCCATTCATCACTTCTTCCAGCAACGTACGCAATAAGGCCAGCGATGCCTGTTGTCGCTGCACATCCCGACACACCAATCCAACTTTCAGCGGCACCCTCGGCTCGCTCAATGGTTTCCACAACAGTTCCTTATTGCCGTGTGCCTGTTGCGAGCGTCCGGGCAGCACCGTCGCCAGCCGCGTGTGCGGCAGGCTGTCGAGAATCCCCGCCATGTTGTTCAGTTCTGCTTGTACCTGCGGACGTCGTCCCAGATTGGCCAGTTGTGCCTGCCAGATCTGCCGTACTTGAAACTCTTCACCCAGCAGCAACATCGGCAATTCGGCGGCCTGACTCATCGAGACTTTCTTGAATTCCCGCAACGGGTGATCTGCCGGGATGACCAGGGTAAGTTCGTCTTCGTACAGCATCACGCCATGTAATCCCGGCTGACGAGGCGGCAGATAGCTGATGCCGATGTCCAGCGAGCCATTGAGCAAGCGCCGCTCGATTTCCAGCCCCGTCAGTTCATAGATCTGCACCACCAAATGCGGCTGCGCCTTGCGCACGCGTTCGAGCATCTGCGGCACCAGGCTGGTGTGGACAGTTTGCAATACGCCGATGGCCAACGTGCGCAGTGCTTGGCCCTTGAAGTTGCCCAAGGCTTCCCGTGCCCGCTGCAACCCATCCAGCAAGGGCAGGGCATGGTTGTACAAAGTATGAGCAGCCAGGGTGGGCAGCAGACGTTTGCTGCTGCGTTCGAACAGGCTCACATCGAGGTTTTGCTCGAGGTGGCGGATCTGCTGGGACAGCGCCGGTTGGGAGATTGAAAGCCGCTCGGCAGCCCGGCCCACATGACCTTCTTCGTAGACCGCGACGAAATAACGCAGTTGCTTGAAATCCATAAGGTGTGCTTATCGAAAATGCTGGGAAATCGAAATGGCTCAAGGCCTTGGCTGAGCCTAGTCTAACCGCATTAACAAGGCTTACAGGGCCACAGAGCGCGATGAATACCGTTTGCTTCGATGGTGTTTACATAGGTAAGGCAAAAAACCTCGCACGAGGTTTGATCAGATGAATTTGTTCAGCTTGCGGCGCAATCCACCGAGTCTTGATGACCTGGCCGTGGACGCCTTCTTGCCGTCCCAAGGCGACAATCTTTCCAGCGAGTGCCTGATGCCCAGTGTCGAGCGACCGAAACAGATATTCGTGCGCGGCCAGGGCTCATGGTTGTGGGACAGCGATGACCGCCCTTATCTGGATTTCTCACAGGGTGGCGGGGCCAATAGCCTCGGACACAGCCCTTCGGTTCTGGTCAACGCCATCGCGGCGCAGGCTCAGTCGCTGATTAATCCCGGTTTCGGCCTGCATAACCGCGGCATGCTCAATCTTGCTGAACGCCTATGCTCCAGCACCGGCAGTGATCAGGCGTATTTGCTCAACAGTGGCAGCGAAGCCTGTGATGCAGCGATCAAACTGGCGCGTAAATGGGGCCAACGGCATCGCGGCGGGGCTTCGCGGATTATCGTTGCCAACAACGGCTGCCATGGTCGTAGTCTGGGGACGATTTCGGCGTCGGACAGTTCGAATCTGACTAACCGATTCGAGCCGCTGCTTCCGGGCTTCAGTCACGTGCCGTTCAATGATCTTGCGGCCTTGCATGCGGCCGTCGACGCCCAGACCGTGGCGATCATGCTCGAACCGATCCAGAGTGAAGCCGGGGTAATACCGGCCACCGAGCATTACCTCAAAGGCGTCGAGCGCCTGTGCCGTGAGCTGGGTATTCTGCTGATCTTCGACGAAGTGCAAACCGGTATCGGTCGCTGTGGCACTTTACTCGCAGAACAATCCTACGACGTGCGGGCAGATATCGTTGTTCTGGGTAAAGGGCTGGGCGGTGGCGTGCCATTGGCAGCGTTGTTGGCGCGGGGCAAAGCCTGCTGTTTCGACATTGGCGAAGTGACCGGAACTCATCATGGCAATGCGCTGATGACGGCGGCCGGTCTTGCCGTCCTCGACAGCGTGCAGGACAAGGGATTTCTCGATCATGTCAGGGAAACCGGTCAGCACCTGAGCGAAGGTCTGCAGCGTTTATCCCATCGCTATGGTCATGGCGAGTTGCGCGGACAAGGACTGTTCTGGGGTCTTACCTTGTCCGACGAATCGGCTGACGCCGTCGTCAAAGCGGCGCTGTACGAAGGCTTGCTGCTCAACGCTCCGCAGCCTGACTGCCTGCGCTTTACCCCGGCCCTGACCGTCAGCAAAGCCAATATCGACGAAATGCTCCTGCGCCTGGCCCGCGCCTTCTCCCGCGTGCGCACTGCGCAACTGCAGTGCCGCAAAGGGATTGCCGTCTGATCAGACCCGCCCTACACGAATTACCGAACCGTCTCGCGGTATAACGCATCGCCCCATGCCTGATTCTTTTGGCGTGGGGCGTTTTTTTTGTCTCTGCGTTTTGCCAAATGCATTTCAGTGCTTGAGCCGTATCGGGATCAATGGCTTTTTAGAGGGTGTCGGCGGATTGACCGAGATGCAAGTCCAGCACCTGCTGGACACTAAGGAGTTTGTGGAGATATCTCATGAGTAAAAGATTCAAAAGTGAAATGTCGGAATCGATACACGAATCGGCCAGTGCCTTGTTTGCCATCGGTGCAATCAGTAAAGCAACCA
Source organism: Pseudomonas sp. Root329 (assembly GCF_001424925.1). Taxonomy (NCBI): domain Bacteria; kingdom Pseudomonadati; phylum Pseudomonadota; class Gammaproteobacteria; order Pseudomonadales; family Pseudomonadaceae; genus Pseudomonas; species Pseudomonas sp. Root329. The sequence goes on from NZ_LMCV01000009.1 coordinate 56,429, forward strand.
TGCGCGAATTCGACGAATCATGTCTTGCAACGGTTCCGGACGCGATCCCGGCCGAGCAGATCAAAGCGCTACGTGAACGCAACAACGTAAGCCAGCCAGTGTTCGCGCGTTATCTGAACACCAGCGCCTCGACGGTTAAACAATGGGAATCGGGAGACAAGCACCCCAGCGGAATGGCGTTGAAGTTGCTGAGCATCGTTCAGAAACACGGTCTTGAGATACTGGCCTGAAGAACCGCACTGAACCCTGACAAACGGCAAAGGTCGATTATCTGTAGGGCTCACGCGAGCCAACTTTAATCAGGAGCTGACCCCATGGACTTTATTCGCATCATCATCGCCATTCTGTTGCCGCCACTGGGTGTGTTTCTGCAAGTCGGTTTCGCCGGGGCGTTCTGGCTGAATATTCTGCTGACGCTGTGCGGTTACATCCCCGGGATCGTGCATGCGGTGTACATCATCGCCAAGCGTTGAGTTTCGCGGCGTTAGGCAGATCGCTTTCGCGAGCAAGCCCGCTCCCACATTAGATCTTCAGTGAGCACAGAATTTGTGTGCGACAGTGATCAAATGTGGGAGCGGGCTTGCTCGCGAAAGGGGCGCCGCAATTTCCGCACTCAGCGCGATCTTCAGCCCGCCAATTCCATCACCCTTCGATAAAACAACCACTCCTGCTCCAGCGCATGGGCCTGATTGCCGGCCTTGCGAAAGCCATGGCGTTCGTCGGCGTAGTAATGCGCTTCAACCAGAATGCCGTTGTCCTGTAGCGCCGTGACCATGTCGCGGGTCTGTTGCGGCACCACCACAGCGTCCAGTTCACCCTGGAAGAAAATCACCGGCACACGGATGTTGCCCGCGTGCAGCAACGGCGTTCGTGCGGCGTAGCGTTCGGCATCCTGCACCGGGTCGCCGATCAGCCAATCCAGATAATCGCCTTCGAACTTGTGAGTCGTCCGTCCCAGCGCCACAGGATCGCTGACGCCATACAGGCTGGCGCCGGCGCGGAAGACTGTGTGAAAGGCCAGCGCGCACAGTGTGGTGTAGCCGCCAGCACTGCCGCCGCGAATAAACGCCTTGTTGCCGTCGATCAGTCCGCGATCGGCAAGATAAGCGACGACTGCGCAAGCGTCTTCCACATCTACTTCACCCCAGCTCAAACGCAGTGCTTGTCGATAAGCCCGGCCATAGCCACTGCTGCCGCGGTAGTTGAGGTCGGCCACGGCGAAGCCGCGTTGCGCCCAGTACTGGATACGCGGATCGAGCATGGGGTAGCAGGCCGACGTCGGGCCGCCGTGGATAAACACCACCAGAGGCGGTTTCGCGTCGCCGGTCATTGCTGGATAGAAGAAGCCGTGTGCCTCGCCCGAACCGCTCGGGTAGCACAGGGTTTGCGGGACGCTGATCTGCTCGGCAGGCAACGGTGCAATACCGCCAGCCAGTGTTTTGACTTGCCGGGTCTGGCGGTCGATGGCAATGACTGCCGATGAACTGACTGGCGAAGCGGCGATGCAGTAAATGAACTGCTCATCCAGTGCGAGAGAGCGGAAGCGGCTGTAATCGCCGGTGAAATCTTCACCGGCGTCACCACAAAGACCCAGTCTGCCAAATCCGTCTTCGGTCCAGCTCGCCAGATAGCGGCCTTCGCTCAGCGGCAACCAGGTGCAGCCACCCAACTGCCACGGCGCTGGCCCATGATCAGCGGCGGCACTCGGCAGCGGGCTCAGACCGTCTGCCGATTCCACCCAAGGCTGCCAGTGGCCGCCGCGATCTGTCAGGCAAAACAGACGGCCGTTGGTATCGAACCTCGGTTGTTGCAGTGATTCCTCGGCGTCTTCGCCCGCCACGCAACGCGGCGGAGCAAAACGGCCATCGTTTTGGCGTTCGGCAACCATCAGGCGAGTCGCGATCCATGGCTGGTCCGGACGACTCCACTCGATCCACGCCAGTCGTTGCGCGTCGGGACTCAAGGTCGGCGCGGCGTAGAAGTCGGCGCCTTCGGCCAGCAGATGACGTACCCCGTCAGCCACATCGATAGCCACCAGACGATGCCGATCGCGGTTTTCTTCAACCGCCAATACCTGCCCGTTAGCGAACTGCAGATCGCCGTATCGGCATTCGCCTGAGCTCAGTAACTCAGGTGTCTCGCCGGCAAGCGACTGCCGATACAGCTGTTGGTCCGCCTCGTTGACGAACACTGTCCCGTCATTGGTCAGACAGAACGCGCCACCGCCATATTCGTACACCCGACTGCGCACACTGAAGCCCGCTGGCGTCAGGCAATGTGCCTGTCCGTCACGCCAATGCCAGATCCGGCAGGCGGCGTCCTCGGGGCGGTACTCGTTCCAGAACAAGCCATGTGGGCCGACCTGCAACTCGGCGAAGTCGATGCCGGCCGCAACAGCCTTGGCAGCGCTGAAGGGTTCAGCTTTTAGCGATGAGTCGTGAATTTCGTTCATTGCGAAAGGCCAGTTGTTCGATGGTCTGGGTCGCGTGTTCGGCTTCTTCGCGAGCCTTGAGGATCACGCCGTGATGTTCCGATTTGCTGCACACCGGGTCGGCGTTGCTCGCGTCCCCCGTGAGCATGAATGCCTGGCAGCGACAGCCGCCGAAGTCTTTTTCTTTCTCGTCGCAGGAACGGCACGGCTCGGGCATCCAGTCGTAACCGCGGAAGCGGTTGAAGCCGAATGAGTCGTACCAGATGTGCTGCATGCTGTGATCGCGTACGTTGGGAAACTGCACCGGCATCTGTCGGGCGCCGTGACAGGGCAGAGCGGTTCCGTCCGGCGTGACTGTCAGAAAAATACTGCCCCAGCCGTTCATGCAGGCTTTCGGGCGTTCTTCGTAATAGTCGGGGGTGACGAATATCAGCTTGCACGGATGCCCTTCTGCTTCGAGTTTGGCGCGGTATTCGTTGGTGATGCGTTCGGCGCGGACCAGTTGTTCCTTGGTTGGCAACAGACCGACCCGGTTGAGCTGCGCCCAACCGTAGAACTGGCACGTGGCGAGTTCGACGAAGTCCGCTTCAAGGGCGATGCACAGCTCGATGATCCGGTCGATCTTGTCGATGTTGTGCCGATGGGTCACGAAATTCAGCACCATCGGATAACCGTGGGCTTTCACCGCGCGGGCCATTTCCAGCTTCTGGGCGAAGGCTTTTTTCGAGCCAGCCAGCAAGTTGTTCACTTGCTCGTCGCTGGCCTGAAAGCTGATCTGAATGTGGTCCAGGCCGGCCTTTTTGAAGTCGCTGATTTTCTGCTCGGTCAGGCCGATGCCCGAGGTGATCAGGTTGGTGTAGAAACCCAGCTTGCGAGCCTCGGTGATCAGCTCGGCGAGGTCCTGGCGCACCAGCGGTTCACCGCCGGAAAAGCCCAACTGCGCCGCGCCCATTTCCCGCGCTTCGCGAAAGACCTTGATCCACTGCTCAGTGCTGAGTTCTTTGCCTTGCTCGGCGAAGTCCAGCGGATTGGAGCAATACGGACATTGCAGCGGGCAGCGATAGGTCAGCTCGGCCAGCAGCCACAGCGGCAGGCCAATTTCCGGTTTGGGCGGTAACTTGTCTGACGCGGAATCAGGCAAGTTCGATCCAGTGCTGAGCACGGGCGACCTCCATGAATTGCTCGATGTCGTCCCCGAGCTCGGGCACGCCGGGAAACTGCGCGTCCAGTTCGGCGATGATCGCCGCGACGTCACGCTCGCCGTCGATCAAACCGCCGATCAGTGCGGCGCTTTCGTTGAGTTTGATCATGCCTTCCGGGTAGAGCAGCACATGACCTTTCTGCGCCGGTTCGTACTGGTAGCGGTAGCCGGGACGCCAGGTCGGGGTCCTGCTGCGATCAAAACTCATAAGGTGATTCCTTTATGCCAGACCCGTTGCTCGGTCACGCTGTGATACGGCGGGCGATTCAGTTCGTAGGCCATGCTCATGGCATCGAGCATGCTCCAAAGAATGTCCAGTTTGAACTGGAGAATTTCCAGCATGCGCTCTTGGCCGGCCCGCGTCGTGTAGTGCTGCAAAGTGATCGCCAAGCCGTGTTCCACGTCGCGACGCGCCTGACCCAGACGCGTGCGGAAATACTCGTAACCAGCCGGATCGATCCACGGGTAATGCTGCGGCCAGCTGTCCAGGCGCGACTGGTGGATCTGCGGCGCAAACAGTTCGGTCAGCGAGCTGCTGGCGGCTTCCTGCCAACTGGCACGGCGGGCGAAGTTGACGTAGGCGTCGACGGCAAAACGTACACCGGGCAGTACCAATTCCTGCGAGCGCAGCTGATCCGGGTCGAGGCCGACGGCTTGGCCAAGACGCAGCCAGGCTTCGATGCCGCCGTCTTCGCCGGGGGCGCCGTCGTGGTCGAGCAGGCGCTGAATCCACTCACGACGAATCTCGCGGTCCGGGCAGTTGGCGAGGATCGCGGCGTCCTTGAGTGGAATGTTCACCTGATAATAGAAACGGTTGGCGACCCAGCCCTGGATCTGTTCGCGCGTTGCCCGGCCTTCGTACATCGCCACGTGATATGGGTGATGGATGTGGTAATAGGCGCCCTTGGCGCGCAGGGCTGCTTCGAACTCGGCGGGGGACATTGCTGTGTCAGTCATTTCGGTTCTCCGGGTACGACCGGTGGATTCCTTGGTGCCTGGTCTGACGTCTTCGCGAGCAAGCCCGCTCCCACATTCGACCGTATTCTTCTGACGGAACTCGATTGAATGTGGGAGCGGGCTTGCTCGCGAAGAGGCTATCCGCTACAGCACAATACTCATGCCGTCATACGCCACTTCAACATCACGCCGAGCCAGTTCTTCACGCTCTGGCGAATCCTCATCGAGAATCGGGTTGGTGTTGTTGATGTGGATAAGTACTTTGCGCTGGTTGGGCAGTTGTTCCAGCACTTCCAGCATGCCGCCGGGGCCGTTCTGCGCCAGGTGGCCCATTTCACGACCGGTGCGGGTGCCGACGCCACGGCGCTGCATTTCGTCGTCATCCCACATCGTGCCGTCCACCAGCAGACAATCGCTGCCCGCCATGATCTCCAGCAGCGGTGCGTCGACCTTGCCCAGACCCGGTGCGTAGAACAGTTTGCCGCCGGTGTTGAGGTCTTCAACGATCAGGCCGATGTTGTCGCCCGGGTGCGGGTCGAAACGGTGCGGCGAGTACGGCGGTGCGGCGCTGCGCAGCGGCAGCGGGGTGAAACGCAGACTCGGGCAGCCCGGGATGATGAAGCTGCGGTCAAGCTCGATCTGGTTCCAGGTCAGCCCGCCGTTCCAGTGGGTCAGCATGGTGAACAGCGGGAAACCGGTGCTCAGGTCTTCGTGGACCATGTCGGTGCACCAGACCTGGTGCGGGCAACCTTCGCGCAGGCTGAGCAGGCCGGTGGTGTGGTCGATCTGGCTGTCCATCAGGATGATCGCGTTGATGCCGGTATCGCGCAGGGCGCGGCCCGGTTGCATCGGGGCGAAGCTCTGGAGCTGGGCGCGGATGTCCGGCGATGCGTTGCACAACACCCAGTTCACGCCGTTATCGGAAATCGCGATGGACGACTGGGTCCGCGCCTTGGCGTTCAGGCTGCCATCACGAAAACCGGCGCAGTTCACGCAGTTGCAGTTCCACTGGGGGAAACCACCGCCGGCGGCGGAACCTAGAATCTGGACAAACATGGCCGCTCCATCATTCGAAAACTGAAAATAAAAACGCCTCGGCGAGCCGAGGCGTTGCACTGCGCTACAAAAAGATTAGCGGCTTGCGAAGTACATGGTGACTTCAAAGCCGATACGCAGGTCGGTGTAAGCAGGTTTGGACCAGGACATAGAAGCGCTCCTTCAGGTGATGGGACAGTTGAGATCTATACATATAGTCCACCTCCAGCCGGAGATGTTCAGATAGTTAGGTGGCTATGTTACTCAAAATTACAGGGCGATTGGCCGGGAATCTTTGAGAAAGCTAATTGCAGCACCGGTAATGATCATTTTGCCGCTTGCCAAGGTGAGCTCGGGCAAGGGCCGCTGGCCAGACAGCGCCAACCGCCTTCGGCCTGATTCAGTCGTTGTGCTGCGGCCAGTAAGGTTTCACGGTCGATCGTCAGAATCGTCTGAGGTAGAAGCTCCAGATAATCCGACGAGCGGCCGGCCAGTTTGCCCTGCCAAAGCAGTTCGGCGGCCTGCGCATTGGGCAGCGCCGCGCTATCGAATTGATCGGCCAGTGCCTGGCGCTGCTCGATGAAAATCTGGTCATTGATATCGCCAATCAACCCGGCCAATCCGCTCAGGAAATGTTCGATATGTTCCAGTAGATCCAGAGGGGCGACGCTGGGTGATTGCACGCCGAACAACAATCCTGTCTGCCCATGGATCTGCCGCAGGGCGCTGAACACTGCATAGCCGAGCTGCAGTTCTACCCGCAGGCGTTGGTAAAACGGCGTCTGGCAGAGGTGAGCCAGCAAGCGCCAGGCGGCTTCGTCAGCGATGTCCGCGGTTGCGGTCGGGCAGAAGAGCAACAAGGCGTGTTCGCTGGACCCGGTATCGACCGCGCTCCACAGATGCTGCGCGTTTATCGGGGCGGGCGGCGTCAGTTGATTGTCCGCAGCGCCGGGCACACGACTCAAGGCAAGCCCCATCGCCGCTTGTGTCTGGGCGGACATCCCGGTCGCCAGACCATCCCAGCGTGCGCTTGACCAAAGCTGCATCAAGTCGTCCGAGTCAGCGGTGCCCTCAAGGCAGTGATCGGGCAGCGCTTTAAGCAACTGTCGAATCGGCATCAACGCAACGCTCGGCTCTTCCTGCGAGAAATTGTCACCAGGTTTTGTCAGTTCTTTCAGCGCATGTTCGAGGACGGTCGGCATCGGCTCCTGTAGCCCGGTCATTTTCAGCAGCCATTCATTGCTCGATGCGCTGAAGGAAAAATCGACACCTGCCTGACGAGCGTCTTCACGCAACGGCTGAAGGCGGTTTTCCAGGCTCATCTGAACATTGCTGCGAGGGGCCGAGTCCAGACGCCAGCGCAGGTAAACGGCACCTTCGGCACTGTTATCGGGCAACGCCTGACTGAACTGCATGGGTGAACGTTCACGACGACCGCGTGAGCGATCCTGGGCAAAGGTCCGCAAACCTCGGTGTTTGCTGGTCTGGCCGCGGATCAGTCCGGCACTCGGGGCCGGAGCCTCGGCGCGTAAAAACGGATTAGGTGTGGGCAGTTGCCATTGGCCGGTGAAGTTATCCACAGCGCCGATTTGTTTCAGGACTTCCTTGAGGGCTGCAATACCCGATTCGGATAACCCGGCTTCACGCTGTTCACTGTCGAGTCGGGCCAGTTGCAGGGCACCGCTGACTTGCTGCTGACGTTGCAGCAGGGCGGCGTATTCTTCGCGCAACCCGGTCCAGGGTTGCTGTGAGGCAAAGAATCCAAGCCAATCCAGTAGCCGCTCGCGGATCCCGTTGGGCGTCGCGTTGGCAGGCAACGTGAACTCGATGTGCAACAAAGCCTGGCCGGCGAACTGATACAACGGCGCAGCTTTGAGGCTGTCAGTCAGCCCGCGCTCGTGCAATTGCGCCAGCAGGCCACCGGGTTTCGCGGCGTTCAGCCAATGACACAGGAACGCCAGCGCCTCAGGCGATGAATCGGGCAACGCGTCGAAGGCAAACAGCAGATCCAGTCGACGCGCTCCAGCCTGTTGATAACTTTTGTCCAAAGAGTCCATCAGCGATGTAGGTGCCTGTTGCGGGACCTTTTCCCCTACGGGAATAGCAGCGCTAAAGCTATGAGCCATCGCCCTCAACTCATCGAGACTCTGCGGCCCGGCCAGGCTCAAGGTCATCTGCCCGGTCTGATAAAACCGCTGATAGAAACCCTGCAAGGCTTGCTGAAACTCAGGTTGCGGAACCGGCAGGCTGTAGCGGTTGCCGGCATGAAACGCTCGGAGTGGATGCGCCGCTGAAAGGCCATCGAACAGGGCGAATTGCTGTTGAGCGGTCGTATCCCGCGACCAGGCGACAAATTCTGCGTGCAGCACTTCCCGTTCCCGCCGCTGATCGTCCGGATTCATACGTGGATGAGCGAGCATGTCCGACAGGCGCTCCAGTCCCCCGGTAAACGACTGAGGCGGTAACTCGAAAAAGTAATCCGTGGTGCGTTCGCTGGTCCGCGCATTCACCTGACCGCCATGACCCTGGACGTAGGCCATCAGCCCTTGGCTAGCGGGAAAACGCTCGGTGCCGAGAAACAGCAAGTGTTCGAGAAAATGCGCCATCCCGGGCCAGGCCAGCGGTACGTCATGGCTTCCCGCCGCGACGCGCAACGCAGCAGCACTGCGCTTCAAATCGGGAACATGACGCAGCGTCACCCGCAGACCGTTGGCCAGGGTTTCAGTGTGAAGGTGGGGGTGATTCAGCGCAGGCATGAGCACTTCCAGAACAGAGAAGCGCTAATGCTAGCGGATAACGGTAGATCAGCGCTTGTTCAGCTCGCTGTAAAGCTCGGGGCGGCGATCGAGGAAGTAGCGATTGGCGGCGCGGGAATCGACCATCAACTGACGATCCAGCTCACCGACAATCAGCGCTTCATCCAGGCCCGCCTGGGCAATACGATTGCCATCCGGCGCGGCAATGCTGCTCTGGCCGCAATACTGGATCTCGCCTTCGTTGCCGCAATAGTTGGCGTAAGCCACATAGCACTGGTTTTCGAAAGCCCGGGCGCGGACGGTGACGTCGGCAATGAAGTCGTAAGGAATCATGTTCGCCGTCGGCACCAGAATCAGCTCGGCGCCGGCCAAGGCCAGGCGTCGGGCGTTTTCCGGGAACTCCAGGTCGTAGCAGATCAGGAAGCCGAGCTTCCAGCCATTGAGTTCAACCAGCGGAAACTCATCCGGCCCGGCGCTGAACATCGAGTGATCGAGGTCGCCGAACAGGTGAGTCTTGCGGTAGTTGCACAACCGCTCGCCATTGGCGTCGATCAACTGCACGGCGTTGTAGATCTGACCGTCTTCCGTGCGCTCGGGGTAGCCATACAAAATGGCGATCCCGGCCGTCTTGGCGATGCGCGCGATCTGCTGCGCCGACTCACCGTTGTGCACCTCCGCCAGCACGCTGACCGCGTCGAGGCCGATGTTGTAGCCGGTCAAAAACATCTCCGGCAGCACCAGCAAATCCGCTCCCTTGGCTTCCAGCGCCAATTGATGCAGGCGTTGCAGATTGCCGGCGACATCCAGGGGCAGCGGTGGACATTGGTAAAGGGCTACGCGCATTTCGGACTCCTCTTACTCGGGCAGGGCGATCGGACCGATCTCGTTGAACACATCTCCTGGACCCGGGTTCTCGGCGTGAGTTTCACCGCCGAAGTGTTTCATGATGCCCCACACCGCATTGAGCGAGGTCTGCACCGCGCCTTCGACCCAGGCTGGCGTCCACGAAACGTCGTCGCCGGCGATGAAAATTCCGCGTTGCTCGGCCGGCATGTCGGCCTGCATGAAGTGCGCGTACATGCGCTGGTTGTAGCGGTAATGGCCGGGTAGGGCACCCTTGAAAGCACCGAGGAAATGCGGGTCGGCTTCCCAGGACACGGTGATCGGATCGCCAATGATTCGCGCGGCGATGTCGACTTTCGGGTAGATCTTCTTCAACGCATCCAGTGCCAGTTTCACGCGTTTTTCCACGGGTTGCGGGAGCATTTTCAGCGCGTCGCTCATCCACGAGTACGACAGGCAAATCACGCCTGGCTTGTCGTCGCCGTTGTCGAACAGGTAGGTGCCACGGGTCAGGCGATCGGTGAGGGTCATGCTCATCAGGTCGCGGCCGGTTTCCGGATCCTTGTCCTTCCAGAATGGCCGGTCGACCATCACGAAGGTTTTCGACGATTGCATGTAGCGCGTACGGTCGAGGGCCATCCACATCTTTTGCGAGAAAAGGCTTTCGTCGCATTCGATCTGGGTGGTCAGCAGCCAGCTCTGGCAGGTGGTCAGCACCGCTGCGTATTCGCGGGTGTCGCCCCAGTTGTCGGTGACGGCAAAGCGCCCGTCTGCCGCATGGGCAATTTTTTTCACGCCGGTACGCGGCGCGCCGTTGTGCAGAGAGCTGAGGCTGGTGCCTTCTGGCCAGTGCACGCAACGTTCCGGCACATGACGCCAGATCCCCAACGGCACTTGTTCGACGCCGCCGACCACCAAGTGTTGGTGATCGTCGCAGTTGGTCATGACCACGCGGAAGATTTCCAGCATCGAATTCGGGAAGTCCGAATCCCAGCCGCCGGTACCGAAACCGACCTGACCAAACACCTCGCGGTGATGGAACGAGAGTTTGGCGAAGGCTTTGGAGGTGGCCACGAAGTCGTAGAAAGTGCGGTCGTCCCACAGCGGAACGAGGGTGTTCCACAGCTCTTTGAGGCGCGGCACATCGCGATCGCGGATCGCTTGCTGGATGTCAGAGAACTGCGAACCGGCTTCCAGCGCATCGGCCCAGGCGTCGGCGACTTCCTGGAACAGTGCAGGAAGATCCGCCAGTTTCTGTGCGTAATGAGTCTGGCCTTCGAGGTCGATCACCGTGCTGCCCGAGGCAGGTGTCAGCGGGTTCGGGAAAGGTTTGGTTTGCAGCCCAAGCTTGTCGACGTAGTGATAAAACGCAGTGGACGACACCGGGAAGCGCATGCCGCCGAGCTCGGCGATGATGCCTTCAGCGCCGTTGAATGCCTGGGAGCGCAGACGGCCGCCCATTTTCGAGGCTTCGTAGACGACGGGTTTTAGGCCCAGTTTCATCAATTCGTACGCTGCCACTAAACCTGCAATACCGGCACCGACGATCGCTACCTCGGCGCCATGGTTGTGCGCAGGGATGCTGCCCAGACCGGCCGGGTGCTCGATCCAGTCGTCGAAGGCGAAGGGAAAGTCCGGACCGAAAATGGTGACTGGTTTTTTACCGTCTGCAGGATGGCGATTGTTCTTGTTCATGGCTGACCTTGCTGGCGACCGGACGCGGCATGCGCGTCTGAGTATAGGAAAAGATGGCAGCCATTCTAGAGAGCGTAGAACACGTTAATAAGACGCAATGTGTCGTCGTTTTGCTTGTTAATGCTACAATTTGACGAGCATGACGAACAGATTGGATTAAACCGGCTGCCCCCGATCAATCTTGCTACTCAAGATGATCGACGTAGTCGTCTTCTCCACCCCATCCACACTGCCGATCTGATCCAGCAACTGATCCAGCTGCTCAGGTGAATCGGTGCGCAGCCACGCCACGTAATCAAATTCGCCACTGACCGCGCACAACTGCTGCACCTGAGCCATCGCGCTAAGACGTCGCAACACTTCCTTGCCCGAGCGCGGTTGCACCGTGATCCCGACGTACGCCTGCAAGCCGCCATCCACGACACGTTGACCCAAACGCACGCCGTAACCGGTGATCACCTTGGCCTTTTCCAGCCGGGCCAGGCGCGAAGTCACGGTGGTGCGAGCGATGCCCAATTGTCGCGCGAGCATGGCCACGCTTTCGCGGGCATTGATCTGCAGGGCTGCAATCAACTGGCGGTCGATTTCGTCAAGAACGGGCGGGCGGGTGTCAGGCAAGGGTCGTCTCCAGCGGTACAGATCAATGGGCGAGCATGTTACATAGGATGGACGCCAAAAGTAGCTCATAGTCGAATGAGCAATTGAGGGCAGTGACGCGAGGCGATGGAAATGACGAACAAGATGCCTCCCGTAATACGGGATCATGCATTGCAGATAGCGCATCACGAAATGGGGCACTACGTCGTGGCCCGCGCCTTGGGGTTCGCAACGGGCGGTGTGACCCTGACAGTCACCATGGACTTGAGGCATCAAGGAGGAGCTTCCATCACCTTGACGCGGCCAATTCCGTCGATAGAAGCCATGAAGGAGCATCTGGAAGCGCGGATGATGGTCCTCTTCGCTGGCGCCATGGGGCAGACATTATCTTCAAAACATTTGCCCAGGAGGCGTGTCGATAAGTCGGAAGCGGCCGCCATCCTCAAGGGCGGGCTGGGGGCGGAACAGGATTACGCAAAAGTAAGGGAGTTGCGGCATTTGCTGCGCAATATCGCCTACCCCGGTACGGATCCCGCGTCGTCCGACCGCGTAACGACTGAGCTTAAAGAAATTACCGATCGTGTTTGGCTGCGGACTGAGAAAATCGTCGAGGCGTTGGCTGATACGGTTAGTGGATTGGCGCGGGCGCTGGTGGACGGCATGGTCATCGTGGAGCAGTGGGGCAGGGCAGCGGATACGTATGAGGTTGTGATGACGAAGGAAATGCTGGAGCGGCTGGGGCCGGTGCAGGCTATTCCATCGATAGCGGTGGCTTCTACCGATACGTAAGTGAGCATTGAAAGCCCCGAAGACTCGGGGCTCATCTCGTAGAACTGTCGGGCGCTACGCTTTGGATTTCGTTGCTGTCGGAACTGGTTTTCGTGTCAGCACTTTCACCACATCATCGATCACCGCTTTACTCATCGCCGTCAGGTAGTGCGCGGCCCAGGCGTGGCGGTCGGTGTCTTTTGCGTAGGCGGCGTCAACGGCGAACGCCTTGGCGAGGAACAGCAGATCGGAAGCCTGAGCCAACGCATCGCTGATCGGGACGCCGGCGCGGACGTTGAACAGCGCTTGATTCGAGCAAAAAATCAACGGGGTGAAGCCGATGGTTTTCAGTTCTGAAGGTTCGGACGGGTTTGTTTTGCTCATGGTCTAGCTCCTAAGCTTGATGAGCTGCCACGTTCGTTTCCAAGCGAATGGGTGGCAGCTGTGCGCAGGTTGGAAACCGGGAGCTTAGGAAACCGGCACGTCCGAAGACGTCCCACGCACAGCCGCCATGACACAGGGTTGCAGCCGTAAAACGTCTGCGGTCATGTTGGGCGCGTTGTTGCGATTCGCTCGTCGGGTTTCCAAGCCCGATCGCTGAATGGTCAGCGACGTCCGGAGAGTATCCCGTCAAAGAAAAGCCCAACAAGGCGGCAAAGTGCCCCAAATGCAAGTTTCGGAGTTTGCCTACAAGGTCTGCGGGCGTCATCCGATATTTCGACACCTTAAGTAAACACAACTAAACGCCAGGCACCGAACACCCCGATCCAACCAGAAACCACTGTTAACAATTTCATCGGCAACCAAGGCGGCCGCACGGCCGTTAAAGCCTAGAGTTATTCCCTTGAGATCATATTCCTTGGGTGGCATATTGGTATGGGCTGGGAAATTGAATACACCGATGAATTTGAAGGTTGGTGGGAGGGGTTGGATGCAAAGGAGCAAGCCTCGGTTTCAGCCAGCGTCGATCTGCTGGGGTTTTTCGGGCCGGGTCTGCGTTACCCGCATAGCAGCGATATTAAAGGCTCACGACTGGGCAATCTCCGAGAGTTGCGGGTCCAGCATGCGGGTCGGCCTTATCGTGTGCTCTATGCGTTTGATCCACGCCGATGCGCGTTACTTTTAATCGGAGGGGACAAAACCGGTCGAAACCGTTGGTATGACGAGCATGTCCCGCAGGCGGAAACATTGTATGACGACCATTTGGAAACATTGCGTAAAGAGGGCCGCAACGATGGCTAAAAAATTTGCTGAACTTCAAGCTCGCATGACGCCGGAGTCTCGCGCTAACGCAGAGCGGTTGTTCCAGCAGCACCTGAAAGAAATGCCTCTGCACGAGCTGCGTAAGGCCCAGGAGCTGAGTCAGGAAACGCTGGCCAAGACGTTGCACGTCAACCAGGCAGCGATCTCCAGAATGGAGCGGCGAACAGACATGTACATCAGCACCTTGCGAAACTACATCCGCGCCATGGGCGGCGAACTGGAAATTATCGCGACCTTTCCTGAGGGCCAGGTCAGGATCGAGAATTTCGCCAACTGAGTGATGCTTCGGCAGGCGGTAGTGGCGATTGAGTTATTCCAACAGACACGAAAAAGCCGCGCATTGCGCGGCTTTCTTGTTTGGTGGGCCCACACGGACTTGAACCGTGGACCAAAGGATTATGAGTCCTCTGCTCTAACCAACTGAGCTATAGGCCCTCAGTAGGCCGCGGATTATAGCGACGGTTTCTCGGCTGTGCTATCCGAAAAGTCTGAAATGGCTATACGAAGAAACGTCGCGGCAAATTCTTCCGGTGGCAAGGGCAGGCTGACAATGTAGCCCTGGATCTGTTCACAGCCTTCGGCCGCGAGGAATTGCTGCTGCGCGAGGGTTTCGACGCCCTCGGCAATGATGGTGAATTGCATGCTGCGGCCCAAGGCGATGATGGCGCGAACGATGGCTGCGTCGTGGGGATCATCCGGCAGGCCGCGGACGAAAGACTGGTCGATCTTGAGAATGTCCAACGGCAGACGTTTGAGGTAACTCAATGAGGAGTAGCCGGTGCCGAAGTCGTCGATCGCCAGTTGCACGCCCAGGTGTTTGAGTTGATGCAGCACTGCCAGCGCCTCTTCTGCCTGGCTCATGATGAAGTTTTCAGTAATTTCCAGTTGCAGGAAACCGGGTTTGAGACGGTTGTCCTTGAGCAATTGTTCGATCCGACCGAGCAGGTTCGGCTGGCGCAATTGAGCGCCCGCGAGGTTGACCGACAGCGGGCCGACGGGTTCGTAAACCTGATTCCACTCGAACATCTGCCGGCAGGCGGTTTCGAGAACCCAATCGCCGATTTGCAGGATCATGCCGTTTTCTTCGGCCAGCGGAATGAAATGCTCCGGCGGCACATCGCCGAAGGTCGGGTGGCGCCAGCGAATGAGCGCTTCTGCACCGACCAGGCGATGGTCGACCAGGCTGATCTTCGGTTGATAATGGAGGTGCAGTTCGTTGCGCTCGATAGCGCGTCGCAGTTCATGTTCCAGTGCCACTCGCTCACTGGCTTGAGCGGTGAGGTCGCGGGTGTAGCTTTCGACCCGGTTGCGACCCTTGGCCTTGGAGCGGTACATCGCCGCATCGGCGTTCTTGACCAGCGTGGCGACGTCGCAGCCATCCTTGGGGTACAGGCTGGTGCCGATACTGGCGCTGATAAAAAACTCATGTTCGCCAGCCTGGAACGGTGCGCCGAAGCAATTGAGCAATTTGGTCGCGATGTTGTCGGCGTCACTGGATTGCTGCAGCCCGGGCAGCAGGATGATGAACTCGTCGCCACCCAGGCGCGCCACGGTGTCGATGTCGCGCAACTGCTCCTTGAGGCGCACGGCAATGCCCTTGAGCAGCAGGTCGCCGACCGGGTGACCCAGGCTGTCGTTGATGTGTTTGAAACGGTCCAGGTCCAGGAACAGCACCGCGCCCTGGCCGCCGTTTTCCTGTTGGTTATTGAGTGCAGTCAGCAATCGACTCTCGAACAACGTGCGATTTGGCAGCCCGGTCAGCGGGTCGTGGTGTGCCTGGTAATCGAGCTTGGCCTGGGCGTGTTTGAGGCTGGAAATGTCCGCGAACACCGCGACAAAGTGGGTGACGAATCTGTCCCGGTTGCGCACCGCACTGATGGTCAGCCAGCTCGGATAGAGCTCGCCATTCTTGCGCCGGTTGGAAATTTCGCCCTGCCAATGACCTTCGGCGGTCAGTTGATGCCACATGGCGGCATAAAACGCGCTGTCGTGCAGGCCCGAGGCGAGCAGGCGAGGGGTGTGGCCCAATGCTTCGCTCTCGCTGTAGCCGGTGATTTCGGTAAACGCACGGTTGACCGCGCTGATGTGCTGTTGGGTGTCGGTGATCAATACACCTTCGGCGGTGCTCTCGAATACCGTGGCGGCCTGTTGCAGTTTCTCCTGCATCAGGTGTCGCTCGGTGATGTCCCGGGCGATGGTCAGCATGCAATCTTCATCGCCGATCGGTAGCGGACGGCTGGACACCTCACAGAGGCGGATCTGTCCGTCGCTGCGGCGTATATGGCAACTGAAGTCGCGGACGAAACCGTCCCGGTGCAGCAGATCGAGCATCTGTTTGCGTTCGTTGAGATTGACCCAGATTCCCAGCTCGAGGGCGGAGCGATCCACGGACATCGCGCTGTTGAAACCGGTAATGCGACTGAAACCCTCGTTGACCTCAATCAGTAAACCGTCGCTCTGCCGTGACAATAGCAAGCCGTCGGGTGAGGCATGGAAGGCCTTGGCGAATTTCTCTTCGGAGGTTTGCAGCTGTTTCTGGGTTTCCTTGAGCTGGCTGATGTCCCGCACGACCACTACCAGCGCAGGGGTTGTATCGAGGTCGAACGGCTCAGCGGAGATCAGACCGGTAAACACTTGGTCATTGTTGCGGCGAAAGGGCATCTCCAGGTTACGGATGCTGCCGGCCTGCAACCGTTGCAACAAGCCCGGCCCGACGCCGGGTATGCCCCAGATGTTCAGGTCGGTGGCCGTCTGGCCGATGACGTCTTCGGCCTTGAGACCGATCTGTTCTTCGAACGCTTCGTTGACCTCCAGCAGGCAGCCGTCGGAGAGTCGCGCGATGACTAGTATGTCCGGGCATTGCTGGAACACCGAGGCGAACTTCTGTTCCGACAGGCGCAACGCCTCTTCGGTGCGCTTGGCTTCGCTGATGTCGATCATCAGCCCGCGCATCACCGGTTCATGGCCGTGCTCGATCAGGCTGACGATATCGCGCACCCAAATGCAGCGGCCATCGGCGGTGATGACCCGGTAATCGTGGCTGTGATCGCGCCCGGCCAGTACTTCGTGATCACAGAAGGTCTGGGCGCGAGTCAGGTCGGCCGGGTGGATAATGTTGCGCCAGAAACCCGGAATCAGCCAATGAGACAAGGGGTAGCCGAGCAGATCCTCGGCATGGGGGGACACATAGCTATAGGTGAAATCGCTGATCCGCGCTTCCCAGGCGATGGCCGAAAGGCTCTCCACCAGCCCGCGGTAATGGTATTCGCTGCTGCGCAGTTCTTGCTCCAGGTCGACTCGGCGGGCAATTTCTGAACTCAGCCGACGGTTGATCCGGATAACCATCGCCAGCACGATGATCAGCAGCAGCAATCCCGGCAGGCCGTAAACCAGCAGATCGTTCCAGAATGTCCGATGATCGAGGACGTTGCCGACCCAGTGCTCCTGAATCTCATTGATTTCGTTCGGGGTCATGTCCGCCAGGACTTTATCCAGTATGCCGACCAGTATCTTGTTGTCCCGGGGCACGCCCATTGCCAATTGATAACGATAGGGAGTTTCGCCGCTGACGTAGAGCCCGTCGAGCTTGAGTTGACGCAGGCTCCAGACGCTGGAGGCGAGATCGCCGACCACCGCATCCACTTCATCGGTAGCTAGCGCTTGCAGTGCTGAGCTGACGTTGGGCATCGCCACCAGATTGAGGTCGGGATTGTGGGTGCGCAAAAGCTCGTGGGGTGCGTAGTTTTCCACCACGGCGACTTTCAGACCGTACAAGTCTTTGAGGTTGCGTGGCTGGGGGCCTCCGATATGGGCAAGGATGACAATCGGAAAGTCCAGGTAGGGGCGGGTGAATGACAGGTAAGTCTGGCGCTCCGGGGTCGACATGATGCCGGGCAACAGGTCCAGCTTGGCTTGTTTGGCCTGCTCCAGGACGACGGTCCAGCTGACGGGCTCGATAGGCGTGAGCTTGATGGCCAGGCGTTGACGGATCCGGTCGATATAGTCTGCTGCAAGGCCCTGATAGCGGCCCTGATCGTCGCGAAACTCGAAGGGTGGCCAAGACGCATCGACACCCAGGCGCAAGTCCGGGTGAGCCGCCAGCCAGCTACGTTCTTCGTCGGTCAGAGTCAGCGCGCCAGCCGTTGCGGTCCAGGTCAATAGCGACAGCAAAAAAAGCACGGTCGGCAGTCTGGGCATAACGGTCTCGTTATGGCTCGGGGAATGTTTCGAGTGTAGACGGGCAATTCAGAGGGGGGGAGGTGCGGGGGATTTAATCTGTATAAAAGCAAAACCCCCGGCCTGGGCCGGGGGTTTTGTTGTTACTCGTCGAGGAAGGAGCGCAAATGCTCGCTTCTCGTCGGGTGGCGCAGCTTGCGCAGCGCCTTGGCTTCGATCTGACGAATCCGTTCACGGGTCACGTCGAACTGCTTACCAACCTCCTCGAGGGTGTGGTCGGTATTCATGTCGATACCGAAGCGCATGCGCAGAACCTTGGCTTCACGGGCAGTGAGGCCGGACAGAACTTCGCGAGTCGCTTCTTTAAGGCTCTCAACAGTGGCGACATCGATTGGCGACTGCATGGTCGAGTCTTCGATGAAGTCACCCAAATGGGAGTCTTCGTCATCACCGATCGGGGTTTCCATGGAGATCGGCTCTTTAGCGATCTTCAATACCTTGCGGATCTTGTCCTCAGGCATTTCCATGCGTTCGCCCAGCTCTTCCGGGGTCGGTTCGCGACCCATTTCCTGCAACATCTGGCGGGAAATGCGGTTGAGCTTGTTGATCGTCTCGATCATGTGCACCGGAATACGGATGGTGCGGGCCTGGTCGGCGATCGAGCGAGTGATCGCCTGACGGATCCACCAGGTGGCATAAGTCGAGAACTTGTAGCCGCGGCGGTATTCGAATTTGTCTACCGCTTTCATCAAACCGATGTTGCCTTCCTGGATCAGATCGAGGAATTGCAGACCACGGTTGGTGTACTTCTTGGCGATGGAGATCACCAGACGCAAGTTCGCCTCTACCATCTCTTTCTTCGCGCGGCGGGCCTTGGCCTCACCGATCGACATGCGACGGTTGATGTCCTTGATCTCGGCGATCGTCAAACCGGTTTCGGTTTGCAGCGCGGTCAGCTTCTGCTGGCAACGAATGATGTCCGGTTGCAGGCGACCAATGGCTTCAGCGTACTTGCTTTTGCCTTTGGCCAGTGCATCGCTCCAGCTTTCGTCGACTTCATTGCCCGGGAACTGGCGCAGGAAGTCAGCACGCGGCATACGAGCATCACGAACGCAAAGTTGCATGATCGCGCGCTCTTGCTGACGCAGACGATCCAGGGCACTGCGAACACGCTCGACCAGGCCTTCGAATTGCTTCGGAACCAGTTTGATCGGCATGAACAGCTCAGCCAGTAGCACCAGCTCGGCAATTGCCAGCTTGTTGCCACGACCGTGCTTTTTCAGCGCCTTGCGGGTGATTTCCATCTGATCGGAGACAGCGCCAAAGCGCTGAGCTGCGATAACCGGATCCGGACCGCTTTCGGCTTCTTCTTCGTCGTCGGTGCTGGCTTCGGCGTCATCGTCGTCGGTGTCGTCGTCCGCTTTCACGGCTTTCGGGTCGACAGGCGGCGGCACTTCTGCTGCAGGCGGCGCAATGCCGTCGTCCGGGTCGATATAACCGCTCAGGACGTCGGACAGGCGGCCACCTTCGGTGGTGACGCGAGTGTACTCGGAGAGAATATGGTCAACCGTGCCAGGGAAGTGCGCAATTGCGCCCATCACTTCACGGATGCCCTCTTCAATACGTTTGGCGATTTCGATTTCGCCTTCACGTGTGAGGAGCTCTACCGTACCCATTTCACGCATGTACATGCGCACTGGGTCGGTAGTGCGACCAATGTCGGTCTCGACCGCTGCCAACGCTGCTGCTGCCTCTTCGGCCGCGGCTTCGTCGGTATCGGCGTCGGCCAGCATAAGGGAATCCTTATCTGGCGCAACCTCGAATACGTTGATCCCCATGTCATTGATCATGCGGATGATGTCTTCCACCTGTTCCGGATCTGAAATATCCTCCGGCAGGTGGTCGTTGACCTCCGCGTAAGTCAGGTAACCCTGCTCACGACCAAGTGTGATCAACTCTTTGATACGAGACTGCTGTTGCGCTTTTCCGGACATAACACCCTATCCACTGAAGGTCTTGGCGGGCAAAAAACAAGCCGAGGATTATACCTGAGCTATGACCTCACGCGCCAGTTGAGGTCGGGCTTGTTGCGGAAACATTGCGACTTAATAGGTCGCGCAGTTGATTTTTCTCTTCGGCACTCAGTTCGCTTTGACGTGCTTTCCTGAGAAGTTGTTCCAGGTTTCGCTCGCGTTGGCGGGCTGACAAGCTAGTAATGGTGTCGAAAAACTGTTGTTCAAGGTTATCTCCGTCAATCAGCCATTCCTTTTCCGCCAGCGCCTTGAGCAAACGTCCTTGCTCCGTACCGTGCCAGCGCGCAATCAACTGAAATGAGTTTAGCTTGGGATTCTTCTGTACGGCTTCGAGTAGGGCCACCAGTAATTGCGTGTTGGTGTGATCCTCGGCAGCAAAGTGCCCGGCATCCTCGACTTTCTCGGCCAATTGCGGGTGATGCAATAGCGTACGCAAGGCGGCCAGGGTCGGCGGCTCTACAGCGGCCGGCACCCGTGGCGCGCGGGGTTGATCGTGATCACCACCGCGTTTGCCGTTTTTGTCCCACGGTTTTTTGTCCCATTTTTTGCCGCCGGCGCCGGGTTTCTTCGGCGTCCATTCCTGCTGCGGCACATACATCTCTTGTGCCTGCGGCTGATGGTAGTCGCTGTAATCCGGCATGGCGTCGTAATCGATGCCCGGGTCGTACGCCGGTGGCGCTTCCTGAGGTGCGCTTTGCACCAGTTGGCTCACGGCTTCACCGCTAAGCCCGGTAATTTCGGTCAGGCGCTGACGCATCAGGATGCGCAGGTTCGCCCCCGGAACTTTGTCGATCAGCGGCGCGGCGAGGGTGGCCATATGGGCCTTGCCTTCGAGCGAGCGTGGGTCCGATTCCTCGGTCAGCTGTTGAAAAAAATAATCCGCCAATGGTTGGGCGTGCTGGTTGATCCGCGCGCGGAAGGCATCAGTGCCTTCGGAGCGGACCAGCGTATCCGGGTCTTCGCCTTCTGGGAGGAACAGAAAACGTGCGCGCCGCCCGTCCTGCAGGCTCGGCAGCGCTGCCTCCAATGCTCGCCAGGCGGCATTTCGACCTGCCTGATCACCGTCGAAACAGAACAGCACGTTGGGCACGACGCGAAACAGGCGCTTCAAGTGCTCTTCGCTGGTGGCGGTGCCCAGGGTCGCGACAGCATTGCGCAGGCCTTGCTGGGCGAGGGCGATAACATCCATGTAGCCTTCGACGACGATGATTTCGTCGAGGTTGCGGTTGTTCTTGCGTGCTTCATAAAGGCCGTAGAGTTCCTGGCCCTTATGGAATACCGGGGTTTCCGGTGAGTTCAGGTATTTCGGCTTGTCGTCGCCCAATACCCGGCCACCGAAAGCAATGATTCGCCCGCGGCTGTCGCGGATCGGGAACATCACGCGATCGCGGAAGCGGTCATAGCGTTTGCCGGTTTCGGCGTTCTCGATCAGCAGGCCGGCATCGATCATGGCTTTCTGTTGCAGGGTGTCGCTGCTCAAGTGCTTGAACAGGTTGTCCCAGCCGGGCGGGGCAAAGCCGAGGCCGAAGTCTCGGGCGATTTCACCGGTCAGTCCGCGTCCTTTCAAGTAATCCACAGCTGCTTTTCGCGATGGATGGCTTTTCAGTGCCTGACGGTAAAAGTCGGCGGCGGCAGTGAGCAGCGGGTACAGCGGCGAATCGGTCGGCTGCCGCGGTTTGTGCGGCCGTCCGCTTTCTTCGCGGGGGATTTCCATGCCGGCGGCTTTGGCCAGTTCTTCGACAGCCTGGACGAAATCCAGATTGTCGTGGTCCATCATGAAGCCGAGGGCGTTGCCGCCAGCGCCGCAGCCAAAGCAATAATAGAACTGCTTGTCGGGGCTGACGCTGAAGGAGGGGGTTTTCTCTTTGTGAAACGGGCAGCAGGCGGTGTAATTCTTGCCGGCCTTTTTCATTTGCAGGCGCGAGCTGACCACATCGACGATGTCGGTGCGGTTCAGAAGGTCGTCAATGAAGCTCTGGGGAATTAGCCCGGCCATGGCGTTCTCGTCATCTGCGCTGCAATTGATCCGAAACGAAGAGCGGCTGAGCGCGGGTCGTTGTTTGAGGCGCGCAAAATGTGCGGCTCGACCAGTGTCGTCTGCGTAATCGCTGTCGGGAAGTGTATCTGCCGAAAATCCACTGACGTTAGTACCAATCAGTATTCGACTATTTGAAAGTGTTGCGCTGAAATCCGCTACGGCCTGTCGATGGCCTCGGATAGCTCATAAGCTGGCACGCAAGAAGGTGCCTTGGGCTGATCGTCGTGAGAGGAATCAGTGGGTGTGCTCGTCAGTAGCCTTGGAAGGCTCGTCAGAAAAGACGTGCACCGCTGGCAAAAGAGCCAGGTCTGACGCTGTGAAGCAGATTTGTCTCGGTCGCGTCTGCGGCTTTGACGATGAAGCATCAAGCGTATTCCGCAAATGCCATTAGCCCGGCTGAGGGCCGGGCTTGGCAGAAGCTTGCTACGAACGTCTGTGTATTAGTACAGACGAACGGCGCGGCGCTGTTCGCGCTGAACTTTCTTGGCGTGACGCTTAACAGCGGCTGCTGCTTTGCGCTTACGCTCAGAAGTAGGCTTCTCGTAGAATTCGCGGCTACGAACTTCAGCCAGTACACCGGCTTTTTCGCAGGAGCGCTTGAAACGACGCAGAGCTACGTCGAAGGGTTCGTTCTCTTTTACTTTGACGGCTGGCATCCAGAGCTACCTTCATTCATTACCGGGGTCAACATCCTCGTGGCAAAAGAGCACTTGAAGACGTCGGTTTTTAAGGGTTGCGGATGTTAACCCCTCATCGCTCGGAATGCAAAGCCTCTGATCGAAAACCGCTAGTCGGGGCATCCCATGGCGACTATTATGCGCGCCTTCGAATTTAGCCTAAACAAGGCGCAAACCCATGCTAGTACTGGGATTAGAAACCTCCTGCGACGAAACCGGTGTCGCATTATATGACAGTGAACGCGGCCTGCTGGCCGACGCGCTGTTCAGCCAGATCGACCTGCACCGCGCCTATGGCGGGGTGGTGCCGGAGCTGGCCTCGCGTGACCACGTCAAGCGCATGCTGCCCTTGATTCGTCAGGTGTTGGCCGAAGCTGACTGTGTGCCAACCGAAATCGACGCCATCGCCTACACCGCGGGTCCTGGCCTGGTTGGTGCCTTGCTGGTGGGCGCCTCCTGCGCTCAGGCGCTGGCCTTCGCCTGGGGTATTCCGGCGCTGGGTGTGCACCACATGGAAGGTCACTTGCTGGCGCCGATGCTGGAGTCGCAACCACCGGAATTCCCGTTCGTCGCTTTGTTGGTGTCTGGCGGTCATACGCAGCTGGTTCAGGTCGACGGGATCGGTCAATACACGCTCTTGGGCGAGACCCTCGACGATGCCGCCGGTGAAGCTTTTGACAAGACCGCGAAGATGATGGGCCTCAATTATCCGGGTGGCCCGGAAATCGCTCGGCTGGCGGAGCAGGGGGTTGCAGGACGTTTCACTTTCCCGCGTCCGATGTGCGACCGTCCAGGCCTGGCTTTCAGTTTCAGTGGCTTGAAAACCTTCGCCCTGAACACCTGGCAGCAGAGCGTCAGCGCCGGGGACGACAGCGAGCAAGCCCGTTGCGACATCTCGCTGGCGTTCCAGCAGGCCGTGGTGGAGACTTTGACCATCAAGTGCAAGCGCGCCCTGAAACAGGCCGGTATGAGGCGTCTGGTGATCGCTGGCGGCGTCAGCGCCAACAAGGCACTGCGTACCTCACTGGAGAAGATGCTCGGCGACATGAAGGGCGATGTTTTTTATGCCCGTCCGGAGTTCTGCACCGACAACGGCGCGATGATTGCCTTTGCCGGCTGCCAGCGCTTACAGGCCGGTCAGCACGAAAGCCTGGCGATCAGCGTGCAGGCGCGTTGGCCGATGGAGCAATTGTCGGCGCTGTGATGATGTGCGGGATGAGCCGCGTTCATGTCCGATATTTAAAAATGCCGTTCGCGCCCGGCAAACAGGTCGCGTAGATTGCCCCGATGGCGCCAGACGATCAGTCCCGTGAGTGCGCTCATGGGCAGCAATGCCGCCGGCTCCTGCCAAGCCAGCAACGGCAGGGTCAGCGGTGTGGCGATCAAGGCTGCCAGTGAGCTGGTGCGAGTCAGGTAGAACGTCAGCAGCCAGGCGCAGACCGCCAACAGTGCGGCGGGCGGGTAAAGCCCCAGCAGCATGCCGGCAGAGGTGGCGACACCCTTGCCGCCGCGGAAGCGAAAGTACAACGGGAACAGGTGACCGATGACGGCACAGACGCCGATCCAGGCCTGTTCTTGAGGCGAAAGGCCCGCAACGCCGGCAATAAGTACGGGCAGCAGGCCTTTGAAGAGGTCTCCGATCAAGGTCAGGGCGGCGAGTTTTTTGCCGGCCAGGCGCAACATGTTGGTGGCACCGGCATTGCCCGAACCACTCGTTCGCGGATCGGGTTTACCGGTCAGGCGGCTGAGCAAAATGGCGAAGGACAGAGAGCCGAGCAGGTAGGCGAGGGTCGCCAGTAACCAAAACATGCTAACTATTCCGGGCGAGGACGCCCTGATTCTAACGGCGCATTGCGCCCTTGTCGTGCAGCGGAGAAAAGTGCTTGGACAGAGTGTTTATCGAGGGCCTGGAAGTCGACACCGTGATTGGTGCCTACGACTGGGAGCGAGGCATCCGACAGTGCTTGCGTCTTGATCTGAGCTTCGCCTGGGATAATCGCCCGGCCGCCGCCGGTGATGACCTGACGCTGGCGCTCGATTACGCCAGTGTGTCGTCGCGAATCCAGGCCTTTGCCGAGCAGGCGCAGTTCCAGCTGGTCGAGACCTTCGCCGAGCGTCTGGCTGAAGTCCTGATGAGCGAATTCAACATCACCTGGATGCGCCTCAAGCTGACCAAGCCAGGCGCCATCCCGGCTGCCACGGGTGGTGTGGGTGTGGAGATCGAGCGCGGATGTCGCTGACTCAGGTGTTTCTCGGGCTCGGTAGCAATATCGAGCGCGAATCCCATTTGCAGGCTGGCCTGGAAGCCCTGGCAGGTTTTCTGGTGGATATACGCTGCTCGGCGGTGTTCGAAAGCCAGCCGGTGGGGATCAAGAGCGGGCCGTTCTTCAATTTTGTGGTGTCGGCTTTTACCGATTTGCCGCTGATGGAGCTGGATCGCCGGCTGAAATTCATCGAGGCGGACAACGGCCGTTATGCGCCGGACCGCAAGGGTTTGCCGCTGGATATCGACGTGCTGCTGTTCGGCGACCTGGTGGGCAACTTCGATGGCTTGATCCTGCCGCGGGCAGAAATTCTGAAAAATGCCTTCGTGCTGTGGCCGTTGTCGCTGATTGCGCCGGATCGCGTGCATCCGGGGGTAGGCAAGAACTTTGCGACGTTGTGGCGCGAAGCGCAGATTGATCAGATGTTGGCGCCGGTGGCGTTTGAGTGGCGCGGCGAGCCGCTGACCCCTTCGAACTTGCTGTGAGGCGGATAACGCCATTGCGAGCAAGCCCGCTCCCACATTGAATCTGCGTCGTACACAAATCAAATGTGGGAGCGGGCTTGCTCGCGAAGCTTTTCAGGCAGACGCCGCCTCTTTGTAAGCCTTCAGCGCCTTGAGCCGCTCTCGCTTGATCGCCTCACCCAGCTCCGGCCCTTTGAATCCCTTCTCCAGCAACGGCTGAACCGCTACGGTCCGAGCGGCATTCGCCGCCCCCCGCAAATAATCAGCCTGTGGATAACTTCGCTGCTCCAGCCCTTTGCGTCCGCGCGCGTCCATCTCGCACGCCGCGATAAATTCCTCGAACCGCTGCGGCCGACGGTAAACGTCAAAACTTTGCAGCAACTCCAGCAACGTCGACGGCTTCAGCTCCAGGGCGCGATGGCCGTGGGTGTGATATTTGCCCACCAGCAGTGCCAGTTCCTGACAGTCCTTCGGCGCCTTGAAGCGTTCGTTGACCGCTTTGATCAGCTTCAAGCCCTTGTGCTCATGAGCAATGTGTCGGGGCCACTCTTCCTCGGGCGTCAGTCCCTTGCCGAGGTCGTGCAGTAGGCAGGCCCAACGTACGGTGAGTGGTTGTTTATGCTTCGCCGCTTGCTCCAGCACGCTCAAAGTGTGCACGCCCGTGTCGATTTCCGGGTGGTGGGCTTCCGGTTGCGGTACGCCGAACAGGGCGTCGACTTCCGGCATCAATACCTTGAGAGCGCCACACTCTCGCAGCACCTCGATGAACACCTGTGGCTGGTCTTCCATCAGGGCGCGGGAAATTTCCTTCCAGCTGCGTTCGGCGGTCAAGGCTTCCAGTTCGCCTGATTCGCTGAGTTGGCGCATCAGGTCCATTGTCTCGGGTGCGACGGTGAACCCCAAACTTGAATAACGAGCAGCGAAGCGGGCAACACGCATAACCCGGAGCGGATCTTCGGCGAACGCGGGGGAAACGTGACGAAGCAAGCGCGCCTCGAGATCGCGCTGGCCGTGGTAAGGATCGGTCAGGTTCTGCTGATCGTCTTCGGCCATGGCATTGATGGTCAGGTCACGACGGATCAGGTCTTCTTCGAGGGTGACTTCGGGGCTGGCGTGAAAGGTAAAGCCGCCGTAACCGCGTCCGCTTTTGCGCTCGGTCCGGGCGAGGGCGAATTCCTCACCGCTTTTGGGGTGAAGAAATACCGGGAAATCCGCGCCCACCGGGCGAAAGCCTTTAGCGAGCATTTCTTCAGTGGTGGCGCCAACCACAACCCAGTCGATGTCGGTGACAGGCTTGCCCAGCAGGCGATCACGTACCGCGCCGCCGACTTTATAAATCTGCATAAAAAACCTCCGTTAGCCCGACAGAATAACCTTTGCGTCGAACTTCCGGAGGCAGAAACAGGATCAAAGATGGATGACAGCCAGGTCCAGCCGGCCGTAATCCCCCTCGGCGTGTTCACTTCTGGGTGGGACATGATGGACTTTCATCACCTGATCGCCTTGCAGGGTTTCCAGGTGAATGTCGAAGCCCCAGAGGCGGTGCAGGTGTTTGAGCACTTCCTCGGTGGACTCGCCCAGCGGTTTGCGGTCGTGTTGCTGGTGACGCAAGGTCAGGGAGCGGTCGCCGCGCCGGTCGATGCTGTAGATCTGCACGTTGGGTTCGCGATTGCCGAGGTTGTATTGCGCCGCCAGGGTTTCACGGATGATGCGGTAGCCCGGCTCATCGTGTATGGCGGGCACCAGCAGATCGTCCTTCTGGTCGTCATCAAGAATGCTGAACAACTTCAGGTCACGGATCACCTGGGGTGACAGGTACTGCAGGATGAAGCTTTCATCCTTGAAGCTGCTCATGGCGAACTTGATGCTCGACAGCCAGTCGGTGCCGGCAATCTCAGGGAACCAGCGGTAGTCCTCTTCGGTCGGGTGTTCACACATGCGGCGAATGTCCCGGTACATGGCAAAACCCAGGGTGTAGGGGTTGATGCCGTTGTAGTAGGGGCTGTCGAAGCCGGGTTGGTAGACCACGCTGGTGTGGGACGTCAAAAACTCCATCATGAAGCCGTCGGTCACCAGGCCTTCGTCATACAGGTCGTTCATCAGGGTGTAATGCCAGAACGTGGCCCAGCCCTCGTTCATCACCTGAGTCTGACGTTGCGGGTAGAAATACTGAGCGATCTTGCGCACGATCCGCACGATTTCCCGCTGCCATGGCTCCAGCAGCGGTGCGTGTTTTTCGATGAAATAGAGGATATTTTCCTGTGGTTCGGCGGGGAAGCGCGCGTTGTCCTTGTCGCTGTACTTGTCTGCACCTTTTGGAATGGTCCGCCACAGATCGTTGATCTGTTTCTGCAAATGCTCTTCCCGATCCTTTTGCCGGCGACGTTCTTCTTCGGCGGAAATCGGATAGGGGCGTTTGTAGCGATCGACCCCATAGTTCATCAGGGCGTGGCAGGAATCCAGCAGGTCCTCGACCGCGTCGATACCGTGGCGCTCTTCGCACTGCATGATGTATTGCTTGGCGAAGACCAGGTAATCGATGATCGAACTGGCGTCAGTCCAGGTGCGGAACAGGTAGTTGCCTTTGAAAAAACTGTTATGCCCGTAGCAGGCATGGGCGACGACCAACGCCTGCATGCAGATGGTGTTTTCTTCCATCAAGTAGGCGATGCACGGGTCCGAGTTGATCACGATTTCGTACGCCAGCCCCATCTGGCCGCGAGAGTAGGATTTTTCGGTGCTGAGGAAGTGTTTGCCGTAGGACCAATGGTGATAACCCAGCGGCATGCCGACGGAGGCGTAGGCGTCCATCATCTGCTCGGCAGTGATCACTTCGATCTGGTTAGGGTAAGTATCGAGCGCGTAGCGAGCCGCCAGACGACTGATTTCTTTGTCGTAGGCCTGAATCAGCTCGAACGTCCATTCGGAGCCGGTGGAAATGGGTTGGCGCTTCTGCTCTTTGGCGGTCATGTCACTAACCTGCGCTGGAAGAGTTCACGGAAGACCGGATAGATATCCCCGGCCGAGACCAGTTGTTGCTGGGCAAAAGTGTCAGAGAAGGCTTCGGCGATGCGTTCGTACTCGAACCACAGGGCCTGATGTTCGCGGGGGGTGATCTCAACGTAAGTGTAGTACTGCACGAACGGCATGATCTGGTTGATCAGTATGTCGCGGCAGATTGGCGAGTCGTCGTTCCAGTTATCGCCGTCGGAGGCCTGGGCGGCATAGATATTCCACTCATTGCTTGGATAGCGTTCGGCCATGATTTCCTGCATCAGTTTCAAGGCGCTGGAAACGATGGTGCCGCCGGTTTCGCGGGAGTAGAAAAACTCCTCTTCGTCCACTTCCCGGGCGCTGGTGTGGTGGCGGATGAACACGACGTCGATCTTGTCGTAGTTACGCTTGAGAAACAGGTACAGCAGGATAAAGAAACGCTTGGCGATGTCCTTGGTCGCTTGGGTCATGGAGCCGGACACGTCCATCAGGCAGAACATCACCGCTTTGGAGCTGGGGTTGGGTTGCTTGATGAGCAAGTTGTACTTGAGGTCGAAGGTATCGAGGAACGGTATGCGATGAATGCGCGCACTGAGTTTTTCGATTTCTGCTTCGATTTTCTGAATATCGCCGAAGTTGTCCGGCTCATCCAGCTTCAATCGCAGCAGTTCTTCTTTGGCTTCGCGTAATTTTGCCCGGCTGCTGCCAGACAGGGCGATTCGCCGTGCATGGGCCGAGCGCAAGGTTCGGATGATGTTGATCCGCGACGGGTTGCCCTCGTTACTGATCCCTGCACGAACGGTCTTGAAGGTGTCGGTGCCGGTCAGGTTGCGCTTGACCAGGTTCGGCAGCTCAAGGTCCTCGAACATGAATTCGAGGAATTCCTCCTGGGTGATCTGGAAGACGAATTCGTCCATCCCTTCGCCCGAGTTGCCGGCCTTGCCGGGGCCTCTGCCACCGCCACCTCCGGGCGGGCGGGCAATGTGCTCGCCGCTGGTGAATTCCTTGTTGCCCGGGTGCACGACGGTCTGCTTGCCACCGCGACCGTGGTGAAGCACCGGCTCGTCAATGTCGCGACCGGGGATGCTGATCTGTTCGCCGTGCTCCATATCGGTAATGGAGCGCCGACTGACCGCCTCTTCGACAGCCTTTTTGATGTGATCACGGTAACGCCGCAGAAACCGCTGACGGTTCACCGTGCTCTTGTTCTTGCCATTGAGACGTCGGTCGATCACATAGCTCATGACTGCTCCTTAGAAGCTGTCCTGAAAGGGGCGAGCGGTTATGCAGCATCGACCGAGCCAAGGGATGTTCACGCTCCCCCAAGCGCTTTTGGACGCTGCCTGAACCTCGCTACCGACTTTCGAACACCTTCCAGAGGTCTGTGTAACAGAAAATGCGTACACAGGCCTCTGGCTGACGACAACCGGTCTGGCCGGCAGCGGGTTATTGTGATTTTCTGACCCGCAGGTACCACTCGGACAGCAGTCGAACCTGTTTGTCGGTGTAGCCCCGCTCGACCATCCGTGTGACGAAGTCGTTGTGCTTCTGCTGGTCCTCTTTGCTGGCCTTGGCGTTGAAGCTGATGACTGGCAGGAGGTCCTCGGTGTTGGAGAACATTTTCTTCTCGATGACCACCCGCAGTTTTTCGTAGCTGAGCCAGGTCGGGTTCTTGCCGTTGTTATTGGCCCGGGCGCGCAGTACGAAGTTGACGATTTCGTTGCGGAAATCCTTCGGATTGCTGATGCCGGCCGGTTTTTCGATTTTCTCCAATTCTTCGTTCAGCGCTACGCGGTTGAGGATCTCGCCGGTTTCCGGGTCGCGGTATTCCTGGTCCTGGATCCAGAAGTCGGCGTACAGCACATAGCGATCGAAGATGTTCTGGCCGTACTCGCTGTAAGACTCGAGGTAGGCGGTCTGGATTTCCTTGCCGATGAACTCGATATAACGCGGTGCCAGGTACTCCTTGAGGAAGCGCAGATAGCGTTCGCGGGTTTCCGCCTGGAATTGTTCCTGTTCGATCTGTTGTTCCAGCACGTAAAGCAAGTGCACCGGGTTGGCGGCGATTTCGTGCGGATCGAAGTTGAACACTTTCGACAGGATCTTGAACGCGAAGCGGGTCGACAGGCCGTTCATGCCTTCGTCGACACCCGCGTTGTCGCGGTATTCCTGGATCGACTTGGCCTTCGGATCAGTGTCCTTGAGGTTTTCGCCGTCATACACGCGCATCTTGGAGTAGATGTTGGAGTTTTCCGGCTCTTTCAGTCGCGAGAGCACGGTGAACTGGGCAAGCATCTTCAGGGTGTCAGGCGCGCAGTGAGCCTTGGCCAGGGAGCTGTTGAACAAGAGCTTGTCGTAGATCTTCACTTCGTCGCTGACCCGCAGGCAGTACGGCACTTTGACGATGTAGATCCGGTCGATGAAGGCTTCGTTGTTCTTGTTGTTGCGGAAGGTGTGCCATTCCGATTCGTTGGAGTGGGCCAGCAGGATCCCGGTAAACGGAATCGCCCCCAGACCTTCGGTACTGTTGTAGTTGCCTTCCTGAGTGGCGGTCAGCAGTGGGTGCAGCACCTTGATCGGTGCCTTGAACATTTCGACGAATTCCATCAGGCCCTGGTTGGCCCGGCAGAGTGCGCCCGAGTAGCTGTAGGCGTCGGCGTCGTTCTGCGGGAATTCTTCGAGTTTGCGGATATCGACCTTGCCCACCAGCGCCGAGATGTCCTGGTTGTTTTCATCTCCCGGCTCGGTTTTGGCCACGGCGATCTGGTTGAGGATCGACGGATAGAGCTTCACCACACGGAACTGGCTGATGTCGCCGCCGAATTCGGCCAGGCGTTTGGTAGCCCATGGCGACATGATGGTGTTGAGGTAGCGCCGTGGAATGCCGAAGTCTTCCTCGAGGATCGCGCCATCTTCGGTGGCGTTGAACAGACCCAGAGGTGATTCGAATACCGGCGAGCCCTTGATCGCGTAGAAGGGCACTTTTTCGATCAGTTGTTTCAGCTTCTCGGCCAGGGACGATTTACCGCCACCCACAGGACCGAGCAAATAGAGAATCTGTTTCTTCTCTTCCAGGCCCTGAGCGGCATGGCGGAAATACGACACGATCTGGTCAATGCATTCTTCCATCCCGTGGAAGTCTTCAAAGGCTGGATAGCGGCGGATTACCTTGTTGGAAAAGATTCGCGACAGCCTCGAGTTGGCCGAGGTGTCGAGGAGCTCCGGTTCACCGATGGCCAGTAACAGACGCTCGGCGGCGGAGGCGTAGGCGCTGCGGTCGCTTTTGCACAGCTCCAGATACTCTTGCAGCGAGAGTTCTTCCTGGCGTGTGGACTCGAAGCGTTGTTGGAAGTGGCTAAAGATACTCATGACGTCACCTCGCTCGATACGTGGAGCCGACGCCGGATCATTCAGTCGATGCTGGCAGCGACCGAATATGCAGTCGCTGTTTACCCCCCAGAACTCTTTCGAAGCTGACTACCTCGAAAGCTACTCCCGATGACCCGCGCGCCGGTGTACCGGCTCTCCCCTGTTTTGGATGGCCTGCGCTTAAGGATAGTTGGGAATTCGGGAGGTAAAGGCGAGATACGTAATTAGTTGTGGCAGACCGTTCGTCTGCCACCGCGCGAGCCCGCGGGGGCCGGGGCTTGCGCGTTACAAAAAAATTATTCGGAAGTGCCTTGCGCCGTTTCCGAAGGATAAGTCGTACGCCACAGCTCAAAACCGCCATCCATGCTGTAGACGTCGGAGAAGCCCTGACTAATGAGGTACGCAGCGGCGCTCTGACTGGAATTGCCGTGGTAGCAGACGACCACTGTCGGTGCGTCGAGGTCGGCAGCGCGGATGAAATCCGAGATGGAGTGATTATCCAGATGCTTCGAGCCGGCGATGTGCAGTGCGGCAAAGGTCGCTGGGTCGCGAACATCGACCACCACTGCGCCTTGCTCGCGCAGGGCCTGGGCCTGTTCCGGGGGGATACGTTTGAATTCGCTCATGGCGGGCTCCTGTGGCTCGGCTGAAAGCGCAGTCTAGCGCGGGGCGCTGGCTGACGATGGTTCGGGGATAAGTGCGGCGACTGGCGGCAGGGCAAGGCCATGCTCGTCGCATTTGCAAGACAGGCGTTCACCGCTGTCGACATTCATGAGGGTCAGGGCACCACCCCAGACACAACCGGTGTCGAGGGCCGAGATGCCCGGCTCATTGCATCGGCCTTCGAGAGCGGCCCAGTGGCCGAAGATGATCTTCAGGCCCTTGGTCTTGCGCTCTTTGTGCTGAAACCAGGGCTTGTAGCCCGGTGGCGCATTGTCGAGGCCTTCCTTGCTTTTGAGGTCAAGCTTGCCCTCGGCGGTACAAAACCGCATGCGGGTGAAATAGTTGGTGATCACCCGCAGGCGTGTCACGCCTTTGAGGTCGTTGTCCCATTTCGCCGGATCGTTGCCGTACATGCCATCGAGGTAGGGCGGCAACAGGTTGTCATCGCGCAATGCCGTCTCGACTTCGGCGGCATACTTCAAGGCCTTGCGCAGTGACCACTGGGGCGGAATGCCCGCATGTACCAGGGCGACGTCGCGCTGTTCGTCGTAGTGCATGAGCTTTTGCTGACGCAGCCACTCCAGCAGTTCCGCGCAATCGG
Source organism: Pseudomonas sp. Root329 (assembly GCF_001424925.1). Taxonomy (NCBI): domain Bacteria; kingdom Pseudomonadati; phylum Pseudomonadota; class Gammaproteobacteria; order Pseudomonadales; family Pseudomonadaceae; genus Pseudomonas; species Pseudomonas sp. Root329. The sequence goes on from NZ_LMCV01000009.1 coordinate 89,254, forward strand.
GCGCTGCGAGAATCTCGAGCAGGGTGTCGGACTTCTTCAAGCGTTCGATGTTTTTCCCGGCAGCCAGCAAGTGCAGGTCATGGTTGCCGAGCACGCACACCAGCGATTCGCGGATGCTATAGAGGAAGCGCAAGGTATCCAGCGACTGCGGGCCACGGTTGACCAGATCGCCGACCAGCCACAGACGATCCTGTGTCGGGTCGAAGGCGACCTGCTTGAGCAGGCATTGCAATGCTTGAAGGCAGCCTTGCAGATCGCCGACGGCATACGTTGCCATCAGTGCAGGGCTCCGGGCACCGCCAGGCGGAATGGGGCAATGATGGCGTCGAAGTGTTTGCCGTCGTCGGCAACCATTTCATAAGTGCCCTGCATCGTACCGACCTTGGAGGTCATGACGGTGCCGCTGCTGTAGGTGTGGCTCTCGCCCACCTCGATCAACGGTTGCTGGCCAACAACGCCGGCTCCGCGAACCTCTTCGACATGCCCGTCACCGTCGGTGATCACCCAGTGCCGTGACAACAGCTTGGCCGGTAGCTCGCCATTGTTGTGCACGGTGATGGTGTAGGCGAAGGCAAAGCGGTTTTGCTCGGGTTGCGATTGTTCTGCCAGATAGCGGGTGACGACGCTGACGTCGACCTGGTAACGAGGATCGGACATGCAAGAGGCCTTAAACGAAGCGGAACGCGGGGCGTAGCTGATAGAACTCAGTCTAGGCCAAGTATCGGGTAGTAAACCAGACATGAAGGCTGGTGTCCTACCCGATAACGCTCATTGCCTGTCAGTCGGCGGCGGGCGTCTGTAGGACTTGTTCGCTGAGCTTGTCGGCCAGGCGCACGAAGGCGGCCAGATCGAGCTGTTCGGGGCGCAGGCTGCCATCAACGCCGGCGGCTTCGATTTCAGCGTTGCTCAGCAGCAGCTTGAGGGTGTTGCGCAGGGTCTTGCGGCGCTGGTTAAAGGCTTCGCGCACGACACGCTCCAGCAACTTGTGATCCTTGGCCGGGTGCGGCAGCACCGCGTGAGGTACCAGGCGCACGATAGCCGAATCGACTTTGGGCGGCGGATTGAACGCGCCGGGGCCAACGTTGAACAGATGCTCAACCCGGCAGTGATACTGAACCATGATCGACAAGCGACCCCAGTCACCACCACCAGGGCCTGCTGCCAGGCGCTCGACCACTTCTTTTTGCAGCATGAAGTGCATGTCGCGAATCAGGCTGGCGTTATGCAGCAGGTGAAAAATCAGCGGCGTAGAGATGTTGTACGGCAGGTTACCGACCACCCGCAGGCTGTTCGGCGCAGCGTTCAGGCTGTTGAAGTCGAACTTCAGTGCGTCGCCCTGATGCAGATTGAAGTTGCTCTTGCCGGCGAATTGCTGGTTGAGGATCGGGATCAGATCCTTGTCCAGTTCCACCACGTCCAGCTGGGCACCGCTGTTAAGCAGGCCTTCAGTCAGCGCACCCTGGCCAGGGCCGATTTCCAGCAAGTGGTCTTCAGGCTTGGCGCGAATGGCGCGCAGGATGCGGTCGATGACGCCGGCATCGTGCAGGAAGTTCTGGCCGAAGCGCTTGCGCGCCCGGTGTTGGTAATGCTCGGTCATAAACGGGTCTCGGCCATCTGGTAGGCGGTTTCCAGGGCGACTTGAAGGCTGCCGGTATCGATTTTGCCGCTACCGGCCAGGTCCAGGGCAGTGCCGTGGTCGACCGATGTGCGGATGATCGGCAAGCCGAGGGTCACGTTGACTGCCGCGCCGAAGCCTTTGTACTTCAGCACAGGCAGGCCCTGGTCGTGGTACATCGCCAGCACCGCATCGCAGTGCTCCAGATATTTGGGGGTAAACAGAGTGTCGGCGGGGAGGGGGCCACGAAGGTCCATTCCTTCGCCGCGCAGGCGCTCTAATGTAGGTTCGATGATGTCGATTTCTTCATGGCCCAGGTGTCCGCCTTCGCCGGCATGGGGGTTGAGCCCACAGACGAGGATGCGTGGCCGGGCAATGCCGAATTTTTCTTGTAGATCGGTGTGCAGGATTCGCGTGACCCGTTCCAGACGCTCCGGCGTGATCGCATCGGCAATCTCGCGAAGAGGCAGGTGAGTGGTGACCAGCGCCACGCGCAATCCGCGAGTGGCGAGCATCATCACCACTTGTGCGGTATGGGTCAGGTCGGCGAGAAATTCTGTGTGCCCGGAAAAGGCGATCCCGGATTCATTGATCACGCCCTTGTGTACAGGGGCTGTGATCATGCCGGCAAAATGCCCGTCCAGGCAGCCTTGGCCAGCTCGGGTCAGGGTTTCCAGGACGAAAGCCGCATTGGCCTTGTCCAGTTGCCCGGCGGTGACCTTGGCGTTGAGCGGTGTATCCCAGACATACAGGCTGTTGGCTGGCGCGGGTACATCCGGCCAGCTGTCCGGGTTTACCGGCAGCAAATCGACAACCACGCCCAGCTGCACGGCCCGCTCAAGGAGCAGGTCGCGGCTGGTAATGGCAATCAGGGGATGTGGCTGGGCTTGCGAGGCGAGCAGCAGGCACAGGTCAGGACCTATGCCGGCCGGTTCGCCGGGTGTCAGCGCGAAACGTTTGGGTTTCACTGCGCTGCCTGGTCTGCACCAGGGAGTTTGATCTCTACGTACGCTTCGTCACGGATCTGACGCAGCCAGGTTTGCAGCTCTTCGTCATATTTGCGGTTACGCAATACGGTCATTGCTTGCTGCTCGCGGGCCTGGGTGGTGCTGTCAGTGGCACGACGGCCAAGGACTTCCAGAACGTGCCAGCCATATTGAGTCTGGAATGGCTTGGACAGCTGACCTTGCGGGGTCTTGGCCATCACTTCGCGGAATTCAGGCACCAATGCATTCGGGTCGATCCAGTTCAGGTCGCCACCGTTGAGGGCGGAACCCGGATCTTCCGAGAAGCTTTTCGCCAGTTCGCCGAAATCTTCGCCCGCTTCGATTCGGGAGTAGAGCGACTGAGCCAGGGCTTTGGTTTTTGCTTCGTCGCGGATCGGGCTCGGCTTGACCAGGATATGACGCACGTGCACTTCATCGCGTGTCTGGGTTTCACCGCCACGCTTGTCGAGGATCTTCAGGATGATGAAGCCGCCCGGTGTGCGCATTGGCTGGGTAATGTCGCCGACAGCCATGGTGCTCAGCATGCGATCGAACGGAGGTGGCAGTTGACCGGCTTTACGCCAGCCCATGTCGCCACCTTCCAGTGCGGTTTCGCTGGCGGATTTGGCGATTGCCAACTGACCGAAGTCAGCGCCTTGCTTGAGCTGCTGGTAAACCGCGTCTGCCTGTTTGGCTGCATTCTGAATCGCGTCGGAGTTGGCGCTTTCCGGTGTAGGAATCAGGATGTTGGCCAGGCGAAATTCTTCGGACAGCTGCATTTTGCCAAGGTCGGAAGCGAGGAAGTTCTTCACTTCCTGTTCGGAAACCTGGATACGCTCGGCCACACGACGCTGACGCACACGGCTGATGACCATCTCGCGGCGAATCTGGTCACGGGCGTCGTCGTAAGACAGACCGTCGTGAGTCAGGGCAGCGCGGAATTGATCCACGGACATGTTGTTGCGCTGGGCAATGGTGCCGACAGCCTGGTTCAGTTCTTCATCGGTAATGCGGATACCGGAACGTTCGCCGATCTGCAGTTGCAGGTTTTCGACGATCAGGCGTTCAAGTACCTGCTGATCCAGCACGTTGGCCGGCGGTACGGCAGAACCACGCTTGGCGATGGTTTGCTGAACTTCATGAACGCGTTGGTCCAGTTGGCTCTGCATGACCACGTCGTTGTCGACAATGGCCACCACTTTATCGATGGACTGTACCGCGGCGTTCGCCGCGGTACCCAGGAACAACGCGCCCAACACTAGCGGGCGCAGACAATCAGAAAGCTTGGTCTTCACGTTCACGATAACCTTGGATGCCTTTGTCGAGGAAGCTCTCTACTTTGGCGCCGGTGAGGCCGCCGAGACCTTTCAGAACGATTTGTAGGAAGACGCCGTGGTCGCCTTTTTCGTTTTGCGGAGCGTCCTGACTGAACTCGTCATAGGAAACCCAGTAACGGTTAATCAGGCGCAGTTTCCAGCAGCAGTTGTCGTACTCGAAGCCACCGAAAGCTTCCAGGGTACGGTTACGGTTGTAGTCATACTGCCAGCGGCTGATGGCGTTCCACTGCGGCACGATCGGCCAGATCACCGAGAAATCGTGCTGCTTGATCTTGTAGTAGTCCTTCACGAAGCCAGGTTGGCCCGGGGTGCCGTAGTCACCACCGCCCACTTGCCACTTACCGGTGTTCTGGTCGTAACGGACCTGGTCATTGCGATAGCGATAGCCGGCGTTGATGACCTTGTTCGGGTTGTCTTCAGGCTGGTAGTGGAACATCGCGCTGCCCGAGCGAGGGCTGCGGCTGTCCGGGTCCCAGTTGTAGTCGGCCGTGGTGCGCCAATCGCGGTTCCAGCGGTATTCGTATTCCAGGGCATACGGCGAGACATTAGCCTGCGCGTCCTGGCGGGTTTTTGCATCGATACCCGGCAACTGAACTTCACGATCCTTGAAGTACATGGCCTGGCCGACGCTGATGCGTTGACGCTCGAAGCCATTGTCTTCGATCCAGCGGTTGGTGATGCCCAGAGACAGTTTGTTCTCGTCGCCGACGCGGTCAGAGCCGGAGAAGCGGTTGTCACGGAACAGCGACGCGTAGTTGAAGGTGTATTCGCTGGTGTCGAAGACCGGAATGTCTTCCTGATCTTTCTCAGGGACATAGAGGTAGAACAAGCGCGGCTCAAGGGTCTGGCGATAGTTCTTGCCGAACCATTGGGTGTTGCGATCGAAATACAGGCCGCTGTCGATGCTGGCGATTGGAACGCCACGGCTCTGGTTACTGCTGAAAGTACCGTTGAGCTTGTCCTGTTCAGCACTCTGCAAGGCGATGTCACTTTTACCCTTGCCGTCCAGATCCAGTTGGTACTGCGTGTACTGGTACTTGAGCGATGGCTTCAGGAAGCCATAAGTCCAGTTCAGCGGCAGGCTGACACCTGGCTTGAGGTTCATACGGTCGCCGTTGGCCCGTGCAAGGCCGGTCACGTTGGTGTCCAGGCGAGGTGACAGATTGCCGTCTTCATCGGAGAACTGACCATTTTCCAGGTCACGATCAAAGCGCACGAGTTCTGTTTCGTAATCGAAATTCAGACCGCCGGGGTGCGTAGGCAGCTGACCGTTGAAAGTGATCTGCGGCAAGCGGTCGTACGGTGTGATGTTCGATACAGTCGCCAGCTGATAGGCCTGGGCGTTGAGGCGAGCGGTGTAGCTGTCGCCGCGATAGCTCACAGAGCCCTGCTGGTTCACGTAATCGGCACTTTTCACACCGATCTGATCAGTTTGCAGATCCTGGAAGTAGTAAGGATCGCTGAGCTTGGTGTAGTCGACTTGCGTGAAGACGCGCGAGTCGAGACCACCCTTGTGCTGCCAGTTGTACATGTACCGGGTTTTTTCGTAGTCGGTCTGCAGCTTGCGATCGGTGTCTTCGTCGTTGAGGTACGCGGCGCCGAACTGACCTTCGCTGGACGGGGTCAGGTAACGGAATTCGCCTTCCATCAACAGCCCGTGCTTGCTCATGTAGCGCGGGTACAACGTGGCATCGTAGTTCGGTGCCAGGTTGAAGTAATACGGTGTGACCAGCATGAAGCCGGTATCGCTGCCGGTGCCGATGGTCGGCGGCAGGAAGCCGGACTGGCGACGGTCATCGATCGGGAAATAGATGTACGGCGTGTACAGGACCGGAATGTCTTTGACGCGCAGTGTCACGTTGGTCGCGGTACCGAAACCGGTGGCCGGGTTCAAGGTGATGTTGTTGCCCTTGAGCTGCCAGGCGTTGCTGTTCGGTTCGCACGTGGTGTACGTACCATCCTTGAGGCGGATGATCGCGTTCTCGGCACGCTTGGCGTACAGCGCATTCCCGCGGATACGGGATTTGTGCATCACGTATTCGGCGTTGTCGACCTTGGCTTCACCGGTGTCGAGCTGCACGTCGGCGTGGTCGCCCACGATCAGCGCGCCGTTGTCGCGAACACGGACGTTGCCGCTCAGTTCGCCACGGCTCTCGGCCTGGTACAGGTTCGCTTCGTCGGCTTCGACCTGCATGCTGCCCTGACGCATGACCACGTCACCCGCGAGGGTCGCGACCTGCTCATCCTGCTTATAGCGAGAGGCTTTGGCGCCGAGAAAGGTCGGAGCGTCACTTTTATTCGTCTTGTCATTCATGCCAGGACGAATCGGTTCGATATAGGAACCAGAGCAGTAAGGACCGGTTTCGGCCAATTGCGCTGCAGTGAGCTTCTCGCGCGGAACCCAGTCGAGGTGACTGTAGTCTTCGCTACGCGACTTTAGCCCGCGGCCCTTGGATTCGGTCACCAGCACAGGCTTGGCGCCGGTGTCTTGACTTGAACCGCTGTCAGCCGGAGTCTCGCCGCTCGTGCTTACCGCCGCACTGCCGTCATGGACGGGGCGAGGTGGCAGCGCAGCTGCTGGAGATTTTGGCGCACAGTTCCAGGCACCCGAAGCAGAGACTGAGCAGTCATACTGTTCCGCGGCGACCACGAACGAAGTGGCTAGAGGTTGCAGGGCCAGCAGACTGCCGGTAACCAACAACGGAAATTTTTTACGAAACGCGGGGGATTTCAATGCCATCTTATTAGTCCGGGCTTCCTGCGTGCCATCTGCCCGCGGTGTGGGCCGCACGCCTCTCGATGGTCTGAAAAAGATGCTGGATAATAAAGCATGACCCGCTTGACGGCTAGCGCCGTCGGAGACCCTTGCAATGCCTGACCAAGATGTACGTTTGCAACACCTGAAAGTTTGGCTCGATGAGCAATTGGCTGTCCTCTTTACAGAACAGGGTTGGGGTGCCGTACCCCCGGCCACGTTGACCGCGGCCAGTAGCGATGCGAGTTTTCGACGTTATTTCCGCTGGGAAGGCGAGGGCAGAAGCTTCGTCGTGATGGACGCGCCACCGCCCCAGGAAAACTGTAAACCCTTCGTGGATATCGCTTTTTTGCTGGCGAAATCCGGAATAAATGTTCCGAAAATTTATGCCGAAGACCTCGAACGTGGTTTTCTTTTGCTCAATGACCTGGGCAACAAGACTTACCTGGACGTGATCGACAGCGAAAATGCCGACGATTTGTTCAAGGATGCCCTGCAAGCGCTGTTGGCTTTTCAGCAGTTGCCGATGGTTGCACCGTTGCCAAGTTATGACGTGGCGCTGCTGCGTCGCGAGCTGGAATTGTTCCCCGAGTGGTACGTGAAGCGCGAATTGGGCATCGAGTTCGACTCGGCGCAGCAAATGCTCTGGCAGAACGTGACCGAGCTATTGATCGACAGCGCGCTGGCCCAGCCGAAAGTGCTGGTGCACCGCGACTACATGCCACGCAACCTGATGCTCAGCGAGCCCAATCCCGGCGTGCTGGATTTCCAGGACGCCGTCTACGGTCCCGTGACCTACGACGTGACCTGCCTGTTCAAGGATGCGTTCCTCAGTTGGCCCGAGGAGCGTGTGCGCGGTTGGCTGGAAGCGTACTGGCAGCAAGCGGGCGATCTCGGGATCCCGGTTCAGCCCGACTTCGAAGATTTCCTGCGCGCCAGCGACCTGATGGGCGTGCAGCGGCACCTGAAAGTGATCGGCATCTTTGCCCGCATCTGCCACCGCGACGGCAAGCCGCGCTATCTCGGCGATGTGCCACGCTTCTTCGCTTATATAGACGCCGTGATCGCCCGCCGTCCTGAACTGGCCGAGCTGGATGTGTTGCTGCTGAGTCTGCGTGCTGGAGTGAACGCATGAAGGCAATGATTCTGGCGGCAGGGAAAGGCGAGCGCATGCGCCCGCTGACCTTGACCACGCCGAAACCGCTGGTTCGCGCTGGCGGTATTCCGTTGATCGAGTATCACTTGAAGGCCTTGGCGGTGGCGGGGTTTACCGAGGTGGTGATCAACCATGCCTGGCTCGGCCAGCTGATCGAAAACTACCTGGGTGATGGCTCGCAATACGGCGTACGTATTCAGTACTCGCCGGAAGGTGAGCCGCTGGAAACCGGAGGCGGGATTTTCCGAGCGCTGCCTTTGCTGGGTGACGAGGCCTTTATGGTGGTCAACGGTGACATCTGGACTGACTACGACTTCAGCGTGTTGCACCAACCCATCACCGGGCTGGCGCATTTGGTGTTGGCGGACAACCCTGCCCATCATCCGACCGGCGATTTCAGTCTGATCGACGGGCGAGTACGCGACGGTCAACCGGACACTGCAACCCTGACCTACAGCGGCATCGCGGTCCTGCACCCGCAGCTGTTCGACGGTTGCTCCGCCGGCGCCTTCAAGCTTGCACCGCTGCTGCGCAAGGCGATGGCCGATGGACACGTCACCGGTGAGCACCTTAATGGACATTGGGTGGATGTTGGCACTCACGAACGTCTGGCTGAAGTCGAAACCCTGTTAGAAGCGAGACGCTGACATGTTGTGGCCAGGGACTCTGATTGGAGCCGGAGCGGGCTTTTACATCGCCAGCATTCCGGGGGCCATGCTGGGCGCCTTGTTGGGGCAGGTGCTGGATCGGCACTTGCACATACAGGGCTGGGCGCACTTGCGAGAAAAGCTCGGTGGCCGCTCGGTGCTGCGCAACGATGAACTGTTGTTTGTGTTGTTGGGGCGGCTGGCCAAGTGCGATGGACGGGTGGTGGAGGGCCACATCCAGCAGGCCCGTCAGGAAATGCGTTCGCTGGACATGACCGAGTCGGCCCAGCGTCGAGCCATTGCCGCGTTCAATCGCGGCAAGTCGGGAGATGACCGGTTGCGCGGTTATTTGCGCCGCTTGAGCGCTCAGCCTCATGCGGCCGAAGGCGTCTTGCGCGCCTGCTGGCGGATGATCTGGGCGGATGGCCGCGCCGGTAGCGCTGAGCGTGAGCTGATCAGACAGTGGGGTAAATGGCTGGGCTGGACGTCACGACAGGTGCAGGCTCTGTCGGCCGATTACGAGCAGCACAAGTTTGCACAGGCCAGCAGCGTGCTGACCTATCAAGATGCTCTGCGGCTTTTGGGCGTTTCGGCGACCACCGAGCCGGCGCAGATCAAGCGTGCTTATCGACGCCTGCTGAGTCGCCATCACCCGGACAAGATCGCCGGCAGCGGTGCGACGGCGCTGCAGGTGCGCGAAGCCACTGACAAGACTCGCGAACTGCATAGCGCCTACACATTGATTCGTGAGCGGCGGGATTTTCGGTAGCGGTCTATCAGTTCACCGCGTTCTGTGGGTTCAACCAGCCTCGCACCCGACGGAACAGCTGCTCTTGCTCAGCCTTGGAGTTACCGGGCAAAGCCTTGAGCGAAACCTGACTGAACCCCGAAGTCTTCAAGCGTTTGCTGGCCTGCAAACGTTCCAGCGCCAGGTTGCGATCCAGTGGCCTATCCATATAGAAGATGTCTGCGGTGGGCAGCTTCAGGGTCGGTGTCAGTTCGACCAGCTCTGGTTTGGCTTTCGCCGGCATCTGAGCGGCGACCATCACAAACTTTTCCACTTGCGAGGGCTGCTTCTCACTCAGGTAGCGCGCGGCCCAGTAGGCGCCAGTGCCATGCCCCAGGACGACAATGCTGCGAGCGCTTTGCTGTTCGGCGTAGGCAATGGCGGCGTCGATGCGGGCGAAGATTCGTTCGGCGTCGGCTTTGGCCTGTTCCTCGGTGGTTTCGGCGATCGCCTTGTCCGCCACCTCCGCTTCGCCGCCCGCCGCTTGTTCGATGGGCGCTGCGGTAGTCGAGTCTTTGCTGCCGGTGTCAGGGGCTTTTGGTGTCGGTGCCACTTCTGCGATACGCGGCGCAATGGCATCGCTTTGCAGGTCCGGCAAGGTGATACTCAGGCTGCTCCACTCGGCGTCCGGCAATTTACGTCGCAATGGACCTATTGCTTGCGGCCAGTCAACGGTTTCGCCGGCGCCCGGGATGATAATCACCGCGCCTTTGGGTTCGGCGGTATTGGCCGGTTTCCACAAGGCCAGAAACGTGTCGCTGCCCGCTTGCAGTTGCTGCTGTTCCTGAGCAGGGATCTGTCGCTCAATCGCAGACGCTTCTTCCTGACTACGCTCAAGCAGCGGCTGGCGCTCAACCGGTTTTTCTTCGGCGGGTGTTTCCGTTGCGGCAGGTACCGGGGCGGCGGCCTCGACAGAAAAGGCGCAAGGCAGGATCAGCGACAGGCACAATGCTGGCAGTGCCAGGCGGTAGACAGGGGGCATCGGATATTCCAGGCCAGAAGTTATTCCGGCAGCCTAATGGGTTGGTCAGTATTTGTCAGTGTGTGAGACTTCGATGATGCGTTTTCGCTGCCTGTGGGTTATCGGCTGTTTGTGGTTTCCCTTGATGGGCTGGGCGGCTCCCGCGCCACCCGTGCATGTCGCGCAATTGTCCGCGGGCCAGCAGCAATGGCTGGCGCAACATGGCGAATTGCGCGTGGGGCTGGTGTTGCAAGTGCCCTACGCCCAATACGATCGCCGCTTGCAGCGTTTGTCCGGGGTCAATGTCGAGCTGATGAAGTGGCTGGCCAAGGCGCTCAAAGTCGAGCTGAGCTGGCGCAACTTTCCCGACCTGGCGCAGCTGGAAGACGCCGCGCGCGAGGGTGAAATCGACATCGCTCCGGGGCTGACTCAAACCCCCGGTGGCCTGCGTCTCTGGCAGTTTTCCGACCCGTATATGCGGGTGCCGCAACTGGTGGTCAGCGACCAGAAAAGCACCGGCGTGGTAGAGCTGGAAAAACTCGACAGCCAGACCCGCGTCGCCGTGCGCATGCCCGGCGCCACTGCCGATTACCTGCGCAGCAATTACCCGCACCTGAACCTTCAAGGCGTACCGATCGAGCGCCAGGCACTGCAACTGTTATTGAGTCAGCAGGCCAGTTACGCCGTGGTCGACGAAGCGCAGCTGGGGCGTTTGTCCGCCGAGCCGGAATTCGCCGGGCTGGTGGTGGTGGGCGACATCGGCCTGCCGCAACTGTTGCGGGTGGCCACGCGCCGGGACTGGCCGGAACTGGCCGGCATCGTCGAAAGCGCGTTGCGGGCGATCCCGGCCAAGGACCTGGAGCAACTGCACAACCAGTGGCTGCAACCCAAATACCCGCGGCTGACCGAGTCCCCGGGTTTCTGGCAAAACCTCTGCCTGCTGTTGGCGGTGCTGATGCTGAGCAGCATGGCCATCGTGTTCTGGCAGCGTCGGCAGCAGCACAGTCTTGAGCATCGTTTGCGGGCAGCGCGCGAAGACATTGCCCTGCGTGCCGCCAGCGAAGAAGCTTTGCGTCTCACCCAGTTTTCCATCGACCAGAGCACCGTCGGCATCCTTTGGGTCAACTGGGACAGCCATGTGCGCTACGCCAATCGCGCGGCCGAAACCATGCTGGGTTATCCAGCGGGCGGGATCATTGATCGGCCGCTGATCGACTTCGAGCCCGGCTTGCACATGGATCGCTGGCTGAACCTGTGGAAACGCGCCCGGGCCAGTGAAGATGGCCCGCAAAGTTTCGAAACCAACTGCATACGGGCGGATGGCAGCAATCTGCCGGTGGATGTTTCGCTGAGCTTTTTGCGGTTTCGCGACAGCGAATACCTGGTGGTTTACCTCAACGACGTCACCGAGCGCCGCCGTGCGTTGGCCGCGTTGCAGGAAAGCGAAGCGCGTCTGCAAGGGATCGCCGCCAACGTTCCCGGACTGGTCTTTCGCCTGGAACGGGCACCGGTGACGGGGCAGATCGACTTCGCCTACATCAGTGAAGGCAGCGAGAGCCTGGTCGGTTACTCGCCGGCCACCCTGGCCCATCGCGACAAAGGCCTGCGCAGCCTGGTGCACCCGGACGACAAGGCCAGTTATCACCAAACCCAGGACCATGCGCTGGATACCGACAGTGACTGGTCGTGGCAGGGACGGATTCTCACCCGTTCGGGCAAACAGCGCTGGGCCGAGATCAAGGCCATCACCCGCCGACTCGAAGACGGCGCCTATGTCTGGGACGGGATCGTCTGGGACATCAGCGAGAGCAAACGCATCGAACTGGAACTGGCCAGCTCTCGCGAACAGCTGCGTGAGTTGTCCGCGCACCTGGAAAGCGTGCGGGAAGAGGAAAAGGCCCGCATCGCCCGGGAAGTTCACGACGAACTGGGTCAGATGTTGACCGTGCTCAAACTGGAAACCTCCATGTGCGAACTGGCCTACGCCCAGCTCGACCCTGGTCTGAATGAACGCTTGAACAGCATGAAGCGGTTGATCGCTCAGCTGTTCCAATTGGTGCGAGATGTAGCCACGGCGCTGCGGCCGCCGATTCTCGACGCCGGGATCGCCTCGGCTATCGAGTGGCAGGCCCGCCGATTCGAGGCGCGCACGCAGATTCCGTGTCTGGTGCAGGTGCCGGAGAACCTGCCGGTGCTCAGTGATGCCAAGGCGATTGGCCTGTTCCGGATCCTTCAGGAAGCGCTGACCAATGTCATGCGCCATGCCCAGGCGCATACTGTCGAACTGACATTGGCGCTGGAAGGCGACGAGTTGTGTCTGACCGTCAGTGATGATGGCGTAGGATTTGTCCCCGCCACCGGTAGGTCAACATCCTTCGGGGTGGTCGGCATGCGCGAGCGAGTGTTGATCATGGGCGGACAGTTGTCGCTTGAGAGTGAACCGGGTGAAGGCACGACCCTGAGCGTGCGAGTGCCGCTGGATGAGGAGAAGTAAGTGATCCGTGTATTGGTAGCCGAAGACCACACCATCGTCCGCGAAGGCATCAAGCAATTGATCGGCCTGGCCAAGGATTTGCTGGTGGTAGGGGAGGCGAGCAATGGCGAGCAGTTGCTCGAGACCTTGCGCCATGTTCCCTGCGAAGTGGTCTTGCTGGACATCTCCATGCCCGGGGTTAACGGGCTGGAGGCGATTCCCCGGATTCGCGCGCTGAACAATCCGCCGGCGATTCTGGTGTTGTCGATGCACGACGAAGCGCAAATGGCCGCCCGTGCGTTGAAGGTCGGCGCTGCGGGTTATGCGACCAAGGACAGCGATCCGGCGCTGCTGCTGACGGCGATCCGCAAGGTCGCGGCGGGCGGGCGCTACATCGACCCGGACCTGGCCGACCGTATGGTCTTCGAAGTCGGCCTGACCGATTCGCGGCCGTTGCACTCGTTACTGTCCGAGCGCGAGTTCTCGGTGTTCGAACGCCTGGCCCAGGGCGCCAACGTCAACGACATCGCCCAGCAACTGGCCTTGAGCAGCAAAACCATCAGCACCCACAAGGCGCGGCTGATGCAGAAACTCAACATCACCTCCCTGGCGGAACTGGTGAAGTACGCGATGGAGCACAAACTCCTCTAAGGCTCAGCGCGGACCCATTGTGGGAGCGAGCCTGCTCGCGAAAGCGGTGTGTCAGTCGGCATATCTTTGCCTGATTCACCGCTTTCGCGAGCAGGCTCGCTCCCACAGGAATCTCGTCGTCATATCCATTTGCGACATCCTGAAACCCCGCTTTTGCCTGTTCTTGCGGCTTGCAGCGTCAAGCTAGCCGCTGCCCTATCCATCCCCGCCATCCTTGTAGGGCAATCCCTACCCCCAACCTTCCATCCTGCTGAGGCCATTCTCTCCTGCGCCCCGATTTGCGCGGTCGGCAGCGTCCACTAGGCTTAGTCCACAGCAGTCATCACAACAAAGGTGTGGGTATGAGCCAGGTCGATTCAAGCGCAGGGGCCAGCGATATTCTGGTCAGCTTTCGTGGAGTACAAAAAAGCTACGACGGCGAGAACCTGATCGTCAAAGACCTCAACCTGGAGATTCGCAAAGGCGAATTCCTCACCTTGCTCGGCCCGTCCGGCTCCGGCAAGACCACCAGCCTGATGATGCTCGCCGGTTTCGAAACACCGACCGCAGGCGAAATCCAGCTGGCCGGGCGCTCTATCAACAACGTGCCGCCACACAAGCGCGACATCGGCATGGTGTTCCAGAACTACGCATTGTTCCCGCACATGACGGTCGCCGAGAACCTGGCGTTCCCGTTGACCGTGCGCGGCTTGAACAAGAGCGATGTCAGCGACAAGGTCAAAAAAGTCCTGAGCATGGTGCAGCTCGACACCTTCGCCCAGCGATATCCGGCACAACTCTCCGGCGGTCAGCAGCAGCGTGTGGCTTTGGCCCGGGCGTTGGTGTTCGAACCGCAACTGGTGCTGATGGACGAACCCCTTGGCGCACTGGACAAACAACTGCGCGAACACATGCAGATGGAGATCAAGCACCTGCACCAGCGCCTCGGCGTGACCGTGGTCTACGTGACCCACGACCAGGGCGAAGCCCTGACCATGTCCGACCGTGTAGCCGTGTTCCATCAGGGCGAAATCCAGCAGATCGCACCGCCGCGCACCCTGTACGAAGAGCCGAAAAACACCTTCGTCGCCAACTTCATCGGCGAGAACAACCGCCTCAATGGCCGCTTGCACAGCCACACCGGCGACCGCTGCGTGGTTGAGTTGGGGCGCGGTGAAAAGGTTGAAGCCCTGGCGGTCAACGTCGGCAAGACCGGCGAACCCGTCACGCTGTCGATTCGTCCCGAGCGCATCAGCCTCAACGGCGCAAGCGATCAATGCGTTAACCGCTTCTCAGGGCGGGTGGAGGAATTCATCTACCTGGGCGACCACGTCCGGGTTCGCCTGGAAGTCTGCGGCAAGACCGATTTCTTTGTGAAACAACCGATTGCCGAGCTCGATCCCGCGCTGGCCGTCGGTGACGTGGTACCGCTTGGCTGGCAGGTCGAACACGTTCGCGCGCTCGACCCACTTTTAGAGGCGCATTGATCGCCCCCTGCTTCAACAACACCAACCCTGCACGTGGAGAGAACAATAAATGTTGAGATCCCTGAAATTCACCGCTTTGGTCATGGGCATGATCGGTGCGGCACACGCAATGGCGGCGGGCCCGGACCTGACCGTGGTGTCCTTTGGCGGGGCGAACAAGGCAGCGCAGGTCAAAGCCTTCTACGCGCCGTGGGAAGCGGCAGGTAACGGCAAGATCGTGGCGGGCGAGTACAACGGCGAAATGGCCAAAGTCAAAGCCATGGTCGACACCAAGAGCGTGTCCTGGGACCTGGTAGAAGTTGAATCGCCAGAACTGTCTCGTGGTTGCGACGAAGACATGTTCGAGCAGCTTGATCCGAAGTTGTTCGGCAAGTCCGAAGACTACGTCAAAGGCGCTATCCAGCCATGCGGCGTGGGCTTCTTCGTGTGGTCGACCGTGCTGGCCTACAACGCCGACAAGCTGGCTTCCGCACCGACCAGCTGGGTGGATTTCTGGGACACCAAGAAATTCCCGGGCAAACGTGGCCTGCGTAAAGGCGCCAAGTACACCCTGGAATTCGCTCTGATGGCCGACGGCGTTGCGCCGAAAGACGTCTACAAAGTACTGGCCGGCAAGGATGGTCAGGACCGCGCGTTCAAGAAACTCGATGAGCTCAAACCAAGCATCCAGTGGTGGGAAGCCGGCGCGCAACCGCCGCAGTACCTCGCTTCCGGTGACGTGGTCATGAGCTCGGCCTACAACGGCCGGATCGCTGCCGTGCAGAAAGAAAGCAACCTGAAAGTCGTGTGGAACGGCGGCATCTACGACTTCGACGCATGGGCCATCCCGAAAGGTCTGGATAAGGCACGTGCTGAAGCGGCGAAGAAATTCATCGCGTTCTCGGTGCAGCCGCAGCAGCAGAAGACCTACTCGGAAAACATCGCCTACGGCCCGGCCAACACCCAAGCCGTACCGTTGCTGGCCAAGGATGTCCTGAAAGACATGCCGACCACCCCGGAAAACATCGCCAACCAGGTGCAGATCGACGTCAGCTTCTGGGCTGACAACGGTGAGCAACTGGAACAGCGCTTCAATTCCTGGGCTGCGAAGTAAGCAAGTCACACGGGACGACGGTTCACCGGATGATCGTTCCCACGCTCTGCGTGGGAATGCCGCCCGGGACGCTCCGCGTCCCTGTGACGCAGAGCGTCACTGGATGCGTTCCCCCGCAGAGCGTGGGGACGATCAGCACCCAAAGTTCGAGGTGGCGTTTGCCACCTCTGCAACGATCAAAGATTTCCGGAGTACGCCATGGCCACCGCCATTCCCCTGAACGCGGGCACCGACCCCACCTTGAAGCAGCGGCTCAAGCACGCCGAGCGGATCAACCGCTGGAAAGCACAAGCCTTGATCGCGCCGTTGGTGCTGTTTCTGTTGCTGGTGTTCCTGGTGCCCATCGTGGCGCTGCTCTACAAAAGCGTTGGTAACCCGGAAGTGGTCGGCGGCATGCCGCGCACCGTGGCTGCTATCGCCAGTTGGGATGGCCGCGGCCTGCCCGCTGAACCGGTTTACAAGGCGGCCAGCGAAGACCTCGCTGAAGCCCGCAAGAATCAGACCCTGGGCGACCTGTCCAAGCGCTTGAACATGGAGTTGGCCGGCTACCGCAGCCTGCTGACCAAAACCGCACGTGCCTTACCATTAGCCACCGAACCGGCCTCCTATAAAGAAGCGCTGGAAGGTCTCGACGAGCGCTGGGGCGACCCGGCCTACTGGCAAGCCGTGCGCCGCAACACCAGCAGCATCACGCCTTATTACTTGCTGGCAGCGGTTGATCACCGTATCGATGACCTCGGCGAAATCGCCCCGGCCACGCCCGATCAGGCGATCTACCTCGACATCTTTACCCGGACGTTCTGGATGGGGCTGATCATCACCGTGATCTGCCTGCTGCTGGCGTATCCATTGGCCTACCTGCTGGCGAACCTGCCGTCACGGCAAAGCAACTTGCTAATGATTCTGGTGCTGCTGCCGTTCTGGACCTCGATCCTGGTGCGGGTCGCCGCGTGGATCGTGTTGCTGCAATCGGGTGGCTTGATCAACAGCGGCCTGATGGCGATGGGCATCATCGATAAACCGCTGGAGCTGGTGTTCAACCGCACCGGGGTTTACATCTCGATGGTGCACATCCTGCTGCCGTTCATGATTCTGCCGATCTACAGCGTGATGAAAGGCATCTCGCCGACCTACATGCGCGCCGCGATTTCCCTCGGCTGCCACCCGTTCGCCAGTTTCTGGCGGGTGTACTTCCCGCAGACCTATGCCGGTGTCGGCGCTGGTTGCCTGTTGGTGTTCATCCTCGCCATCGGCTACTACATCACCCCGGCCTTGCTGGGCAGCCCGAACGATCAGATGGTCAGTTACTTCGTCGCCTTCTACACCAACACCAGCATCAACTGGGGCATGGCGACCGCACTCGGTGGGCTGCTGCTGTTGGCGACCGTGGTGCTTTATCTGATTTACAGCTGGCTGGTGGGCGCCAGTCGCCTGCGCCTGAGCTAAGGGGAGAACGAAATGCTGAGTCCTTATATGTCGCCCATTGAGCGGGTGTGGTTCTACAGCTTGCGCATTCTCTGCGGGCTGGTCCTGTTGTTCCTGATTCTGCCGGTGCTGGTGATCATCCCGCTGTCGTTCAACTCCGGGAGTTTTCTGGTGTACCCGTTGCAAGGCTTTTCGCTGCACTGGTACCAGGATTTCTTCGCTTCGGCCGAGTGGATGCGTTCGCTGAAGAACAGCATCATCGTTGCTCCGGCGGCGACTGTGCTGGCGATGATCTTCGGTACGCTGGCGGCCATCGGCCTGACACGGGGCGACTTCCCCGGCAAACCGCTGGTGATGGCACTGGTGATTTCGCCGATGGTGGTGCCTGTGGTGATCATTGGTGTGGCCAGTTACCTGACCTTTGCCCCACTGGGATTTGGCAACAGCTATATTTCGCTGATCGTCGTACACGCCGTATTGGGTGTGCCGTTTGTGATCATCACGGTGTCGGCGACGTTGCAGGGGTTTAACCAAAACCTGGTGCGTGCTGCTGCGAGTCTTGGGGCTTCGCCGCTGACGGCGTTCCGTCGAGTGACCTTGCCGTTGATTGCGCCTGGCGTGATCTCCGGTGCGCTGTTTGCCTTCGCGACTTCGTTCGATGAAGTGGTGGTGACGCTGTTCCTCGCCGGTCCTGAACAAGCGACCCTGCCACGGCAGATGTTCAGCGGCATCCGCGAAAACCTCAGCCCGACCATCGCGGCGGCTGCGACATTGCTGATTGCCTTCTCGGTAATCCTGCTGCTGACCCTGGAATGGCTGCGTGGGCGTAGCGAAAAACTGCGTACCGCCCAGGTCTGAAGCCGTACACAAACCAACTGTGGGAGCGAGCCTGCTCGCGATAGCGGACTATCAGTCGACATCAATGTTGAATGTTAGTCCGCTATCGCGAGCAGGCTCGCTCCCACATTGGTTTTGTGCGGTGTTCGAGATCTCTGGTCATTCACGGCCTGAATAGCAGACAAACCCCAATCCCCAGCTACTCTTGTGCCCAGCTCCCCTATCTATAAGAGGCTGCGCACATGAGTATTTCCTCTTTCAAAATCGCTCACAAACTGATCACCGGTGCAGGTGCCATCGAGCAACTGGCGGCTGAACTGACACGCCTGGACATCGACAACCCGCTGATCGTCACCGATGCCGCACTGGTCAAGTCCGGCACGGTCGAGCTGGCGCTGGCGCAGCTGGGCGACCGAACCTACGAAATTTTCGACCGTGTATTGCCAGACCCGGAAATCGCCATCGTCGAAGACTGCATGCGGGTCTACCGCGAGGGCGGGCACGACGGACTGATCGGCCTGGGCGGCGGCAGTGCCATCGACATCGCTAAAAGTGTCGCGGCCTACGCCGGTTATCACGGGGCGCTGGAGGATCTGTTCGGCATCGATCAGGTGCCGCGCAAAGGTCCGCCGCTGATCGCCATTCCGACCACCGCCGGTACCGGCTCGGAAGTCACCAACGTGGCGATCCTCTCCGACAAGGTCGCGCAGCTGAAGAAAGGCATCGTCAGCGACTATCTATTACCGGACGTGGCGCTGGTCAGCCCGCAAATGACCCTGACCTGTCCGCGCAGTGTCACTGCCGCCAGTGGCGTCGATGCACTGGTGCACGCCATCGAATCCTATCTGTCGCTCAACGCCTCACCGATTACCGACGCACTGGCCATCGGCGCCATCAAGCTCATCGCCAAGGCGCTGCCGAAGGCTTACGCCAATCCCTCCAATCTCCAGGCCCGCGAAGACATGGCCACCGCCAGCCTGATGGCCGGTATGGCATTTGGTAATGCCGGGGTCGGCGCGGTGCACGCGCTGGCGTACCCGCTGGGCGGCCGTTACAACATTGCCCATGGCGTCAGCAACGCCTTGCTGCTGCCGTATGTCATGGCCTGGAACAAAATGGCCTGCGTGGAGCGCATGCAAGATATCGCCGAGGCCATGGGCGTGAAGACCGCTCATCTGAGCGCCAACGACGCGGCGGACAAGGCCGTAGAGGCGATGACCGAGTTGTGCGCTGCGGTGGAAATCCCGCCGGGCCTGCACAGCTTCGGCGTTCCAGAAGATGCCATCCCGGCCATGGCCGTGGAAGCGGCCGGAATTGAGCGCCTGATGCGCAACAATCCACGCAAATTGAGCGCCGTCGACATAGAGAAGATCTACCGAGCGGCCTACTAGGGCCTGCCATCCATTATTTTCTGTGCCGCGCCGGGTCTGCTGTTGCGCAGGGCAAGGCGCGAGGAGCGTGGTTTGGTCATTCCAAATAAGCTCCGAGCAACGCAGCCCTGCGCAACAGCAGGCCCGGCCCTTCGGGTTGTGTCTGAAAGCGGGCCAGGCTGCGTTGCAGTCCTTGGCAAGGGAACAACCATTACCGGCGGACTGCGCCTTGCCTGGCCCGCTTTCAGACGACAACGCGGCACAGAAAATAATGGATGGCAGGCCCAATCATCGCGGCCACGGTGCGCGGGTCAAAGCATGAGGTATACAATGCGCGCCATCGTGATTCTGCTCAAAAAAGGTGCGTCATGCAGCCCTTCGTAATTGCTCCGTCGATTCTCTCCGCCGACTTCGCCCGCCTGGGTGAAGAAGTGGACAACGTCCTGGCCGCTGGCGCCGACTTCGTGCACTTCGATGTCATGGACAACCACTACGTGCCGAACCTGACCATCGGCCCGATGGTCTGTGCCGCGCTGCGCAAGTACGGCGTGACCGCGCCGATCGACGCGCACCTGATGGTCAGCCCGGTGGACCGCATCGTCGGTGACTTCATCGAAGCCGGCGCGACCTACATCACTTTTCACCCGGAAGCCACGCAGCACGTCGACCGCTCCCTGCAACTGATCCGCGAAGGTGGCTGCAAGTCAGGCCTGGTGTTCAACCCGGCGACCTCGCTGGACGTGCTCAAGTACGTGATGGACAAGGTCGACATGATCCTGCTGATGAGCGTCAACCCAGGCTTCGGCGGGCAGAAGTTCATCCCCAGCACCTTGGATAAACTGCGTGAAGTACGGGCGCTGATCGATGCTAGCGGCCGTGACATCCGCCTGGAAATCGACGGCGGCGTGAACGTGAACAACATTCGTGAAATCGCCGCTGCTGGCGCTGACACCTTCGTCGCCGGCTCGGCGATCTTCAATGCACCGAACTACCAAGAGGTGATTGAAAAGATGCGTTCCGAACTGGCGCTGGCCCGCCCATGAGTGGCTTTGAGCAGCTGTTCCCGGGGTCTCTGCCGCGGTTGGTGATGTTCGATCTGGATGGCACGCTGGTCGATTCAGTCCCCGACCTCGCAGCGGCTGTGGATAACATGCTGCTCAAACTCGGGCGTAAACCTGCCGGCATCGAATCGGTGCGCGAGTGGGTGGGCAACGGCGTGCACACGCTGGTGCGCCGGGCCTTGGCCAACCACATCGACGCCGAGGGTGTCGATGACGTCGAGGCCGAGCATGCCCTGGAGCTGTTCAACGGCTTTTACGAGGACGGTCACGAGCTGACGGTGGTTTACCCCGGCGTGCGCGACACCCTGAAATGGCTGCACAAGCAGGGCGTCGAGATGGCGCTGATCACCAACAAGCCGGAGCGCTTCGTCGCGCCGCTGCTGGATCAGATGAAAATCGGTCGTTATTTCCGCTTGATCATCGGCGGCGACACCCTGCCACAGAAAAAGCCGGACCCGGCAGCGCTGTTTTTCGTGATGAAAATGACCAATATCCCGGCGTCGCAATCCTTGTTCGTCGGCGATTCGCGCAGCGATGTGCTGGCGGCGAAAGCGGCGGGGGTCAAATGCGTGGCGCTCAGTTACGGTTATAACCACGGCCGACCGATTGCCGAAGAGTCGCCGGCGCTGGTGATCGACGATCTGCGCAAGTTAATTCGCGGTTGCCTGGATCCGGCCGCTGAGATAACGTTGCCCGACGCTGTTCAACCCCCTTCTGGAAACGCCATCGTGGTGGTCACTCGCAAACTCTGGATGAAAGTCATCAAGGCCCTGGCCCGCTGGCGTTGGCGCGCCTGACTTGTTCCTGGCCGGCATACCGGCGCGTTTGCATACCTGACTGTTAGACCCTCAAGCCACGAGGCTACCCCATGATCCGCGAAGAATTCCTGCGTTTGGCCGCTGCCGGCTACAACCGCATCCCGCTTGCCTGCGAAACCCTGGCTGACTTCGACACGCCGCTGTCGATCTACCTGAAACTGGCCGACGAGCCCAATTCCTACCTGCTGGAATCGGTGCAGGGCGGGGAGAAGTGGGGGCGTTACTCGATCATCGGCCTGCCGTGCCGCACCGTGCTGCGGGTTCACGACCATCAGGTCAGCGTGACCCACGACGGCATCGAAATCGAAAGCCACGAAGCCGAAGATCCACTGGCGTTCGTCGAAGAATTCAAAGCTCGCTACAACGTGCCAACCATCCCTGGCCTGCCGCGCTTCAACGGCGGCCTGGTGGGTTACTTCGGTTACGACTGCGTGCGCTATGTGGAGAAGCGTCTGGGCAAGTGCCCAAACCCGGATCCGTTGGGCGTTCCGGACATTCTGCTGATGGTCTCCGACGCGGTGGTGGTGTTCGACAACCTCGCCGGCAAGATGCACGCGATTGTCCTGGCCGACCCCTCGCAGGACGATGCTTTCGAGCAAGGTCAGGCGCGCCTGGAAGAGTTGCTGGAAAAACTCCGTCAGCCGATCACCCCGCGCCGTGGCCTGGATTTCAGCAAGCAACAGTCTGCTGATCCGGTATTCCGTTCGAGCTTCACCCAGGACGATTACGAAAAAGCCGTCGACACCATCAAGGAATACATCCTGGCCGGTGACTGCATGCAGGTCGTGCCGTCCCAGCGCATGTCGATCGACTTCAAGGCCGCGCCAATCGATCTGTACCGGGCGCTGCGTTGCTTCAACCCGACGCCTTATATGTACTTCTTCAACTTCGGCGACTTCCACGTCGTTGGCAGTTCGCCGGAAGTGCTGGTGCGGGTCGAAGACAACCTGATCACCGTGCGCCCGATCGCCGGCACCCGTCCGCGCGGCGCCAACGAAGAGGCCGACCTGGCACTGGAAAAAGACCTGCTGTCCGACGACAAGGAAATTGCCGAGCACTTGATGCTGATCGACCTGGGCCGTAACGACACTGGTCGGGTTTCGGAAATCGGTTCGGTGAAACTCACTGAAAAGATGGTCATCGAGCGTTATTCCAACGTGATGCACATCGTGTCCAACGTCACCGGCCAATTGAAGGCCGGGCTGACGGCGATGGACGCACTGCGGGCGATTCTGCCGGCGGGTACCTTGTCCGGTGCGCCGAAGATTCGCGCGATGGAAATCATCGACGAACTGGAACCGGTCAAGCGTGGTGTCTACGGCGGCGCCGTCGGCTATTTCGCCTGGAACGGCAACATGGACACTGCGATCGCGATCCGCACCGCGGTGATCAAGAACGGCGAACTGCACGTGCAGGCCGGTGGCGGCATCGTCGCCGACTCGGTACCGGCGCTGGAATGGGAAGAAACCCTGAACAAGCGCCGCGCGATGTTCCGTGCGGTGGCCCTTGCCGAACAAACCCCGGAAAGCTGAGTTCCTATAAAACCTGTGGGAGCGAGCCTGCTCGCGAAGAGGCCAGCACAGCCAACATTGATGTTGTCTGACCCACCGCTTTCGTCGGAACGCCGCCCGGAGCAGGCTCGCTCCCACAAGGGCCTCCCAGCATAAAAAAAACGCGGCACCTGTGAGGGCGCCGCGTTTTTTTATGCCAGCTGTTTGCTGGATCAGAAATCCAGCGCAACCCCAACGGTAAGCCCTTGCTGGGTAAAGTCATCATCCTTGCGGAACGTGTATCCGCCGCGCAGCGCCAAATCGGCCGTCAACTTGTGGCTGACCCCCAGGCTCACGCGATTCAAGTGGCTTTGCGGTGTATAGCCGTCCAGTTTGAAGTCCAGGGACGGCAGGCTGTTGAGCGCGATGTTTACTTTCTGAGTGTCATCCTCGTATTCATGCTCATACGCGTATTCGCCGAACACTTGAGTCTGCGCGGTGATCTGATACTTACCCTGCAGACCGGCGCCCAAACGTTTTGAATCGCGTTTCTGGTCATCAAAGGTCAGTGCTGTGGAACGAGTGCTGTTTTCCGAGTAGCCGTCGACTTCCACTTTTGCGTAATCGGCGCTGATGAACGGCGACAGGTGCCACTCGCTGCCCGGTTGCGCTATGTCGTAGCCAACCCGTGTGCTGAAGGCCCACAGATAGCCATCGGTATCGCCTTTCTCCGCACCTTCGCTGGCACCCAGGTCGAATTTGCGTTTGAGGTTGTCGTAATCCAGCTTGCCGCCGGTCAACGCGGCATCGGCCCACCAGCGATTCTGCTGGAACTGGGCGAAGGCGGTGGCCAGGTAGCTGTTGAGTTTGTAGTCCGAATCGTTGCTGCCTGCCTCCAGATTCTGACGATAGAAACCCGCCGCCACACCGACGCGCCAGGCGTCATTGAGACGATAGCTGCCGCCGATATTCAAGTTGTAACCGTCGCCGCCGGCGCTGGCACCGCTGCTTTGGCTATCGACATCCAGATGCTGACCGCCACCGGCGACAATCGCGCGCCATTGGCCGACCGCCTGCCAGTTCTCCCAGTCCGATTGCCATTGGCTGCGCAGTTCATCCTGGTGCGCACGCAAGGTGGCGTGGGCCATTTCTGGCAGTAATGTCAGCTCCCACGGCGCAGCCAGTAGGGAGTAGGCGTAGTCAGAAATCAGTTTCTGCCCGGCTTCGGTCGGATGAACCCCATCGTTATAAATCAGCTTGCTGGGGTCCGGGGTGGCACTGTTGATGCCATACGTAGGGTTTTCGGTGCAGCTGTTACCGCTGAAGCAAGTCGCCGTCAGGCTCTGGCCGGTAGCAAAACCGAATCGAGCCGGATCGGCGAAGGTTTCCTGCAACAGCAGCGGAATGTTCAGCGGGATGATTTCGGCATCGATCCCCGCCAGTCGAGTGACCAGTTGCCGGTTGAAGGCAGAGCTCAGTAGTGAGGTGGGTGTCTGCTGGGGCGTGCCATTGATGGCGGGCGCCAAACCCAGGTCGGGCAGCAGCCATACCATGATGTACCGGGCGCCGGCGGTTTGCAGAACCTGGACGCTGTTGGCCAGTCGATCCGCAGCGGCATTCGCCTGAGCGCCACTTTGTACACGTCCCTGAAGAAAGTCGTTACCACCCCCGGAAATGTAATACAGCGCGTTCGGATCGGCGCTGAAGTTGTTTGTCGGCAGATAGCCCGGGCGTGTGCGTTCGCCCGTGGCGGATGCGGTGGTGATCGAGGTGAGGATCTGGTCGGTGCGATATCCGCCAACGGCCCAGTTATTACCGTCCGGCAGACCCTGGTTCGCCCGCGCCGCCGAGGTTGAAGCGGCCGTCTGGTCCGGTGAAAACCCGAGCCTTCCACCCAGCAATTGCGTCGAGTTGGCGGAGTAGACTTCGCCGCTGCCGTCCTGGTAAACCGGTCCTGTCCGATTGGTGAAGCGCACGGTCGACCCGGGAGGGCCGCCCGTGTCGGTAAACTGCCCGGCATCGTTGAGGCTATCGCCGAAGACGATGAAGTTCGAATAAGGGTTGGGTGCCGAGATCGCCTGGGTGCAGGCTATAGCCAGCAAGCAGCCGGCAAGCGGTACAGTCAACGTCCGTCTGATCATGAGCAAGTCCTTTTGTTTTTGTTGTAATGAGCAAAACGATAGTGCCAAAAACTATAGGGCCTGTTGCCGTTCGGCGCGAACCCGCCAATTGTTTCAAGAGGTTCTACCGCCCCATATTGCACGCTCTGCCCAGCTAAGTTACTGTGCCGAGACGTATAAATGAGACCTTCCCCGTGTTGATCGTCAGCAAACTTCTGGATCAAGTCATCAAGGCACACGCCCGTTGGCGTTGGCGCGCCTGAATCCTTCTGCCGGCCCGGCCGGATCTTTACCGCTTTGCCTTCTTTATCCGCAAGACAAACCGCTTTGCAGCGCGACTCCAGCGACTGACAAAGTGCAGGACGCTGCGGGTAAATCATTCGAAGGCTGTATTCAAAGTCAGTAAATTCAAGAGGTTCTTAAGCCATGTTGCTGATGATCGATAACTACGACTCTTTTACTTACAACGTTGTGCAATACCTCGGTGAGCTCGGCTCCCAGGTCAAAGTCGTGCGCAACGATGAGCTCACCATTGCCGAAATCGAAGCCCTCAACCCTGAGCGGATCGTCGTTTCACCCGGCCCTTGCACGCCGAACGAAGCCGGCGTGTCGATTGATGTGATCAAACATTTTGGCGGTAAATTGCCGATCCTCGGCGTCTGCCTGGGCCATCAGTCCATCGGCCAGGCCTTTGGTGGCGATGTGGTCCGCGCCCGTCAGGTCATGCACGGCAAAACCAGCCCGGTGTTCCACGAGGACAAAGGCGTATTTGAAGGCCTGAACCATCCGCTGACGGTCACCCGCTATCATTCACTGATCGTCAAACGCGAAACCCTGCCCGATTGCCTGGAGCTGACCGCCTGGACCCAGCTTGAAGACGGCTCGGTCGACGAGATCATGGGCCTGCGCCACAAGACACTGAACATCGAGGGCGTCCAGTTTCACCCTGAGTCGATCCTCACCGAACAGGGCCACGAGCTGTTCGCTAATTTCCTCAAACAAACCGGCGGCACGCGCTAAGGACTTTTCATGAATATCAAGACAGCCCTGAGCCGTATCGTCGAACAGCTCGACCTCAGCACCGATGAGATGCGCGATGTCATGCGCGAAATCATGACCGGTCAATGCACGGATGCGCAGATCGGCGCGTTCATGATGGCCATGCGCATGAAGAGTGAAAGCATCGACGAGATCGTCGGCGCCGTGTCGGTCATGCGCGAGCTGGCAGACAAGGTCGAACTCAAGACCCTCGACGGCGTCGTCGATGTGGTGGGTACCGGCGGCGACGGTGCGAACATCTTCAACGTATCGACTGCTTCCTCGTTCGTGGTCGCGGCGGCCGGTTGCACAGTCGCCAAGCACGGTAACCGTGCAGTCTCGGGCAAAAGCGGCAGCGCCGATTTGCTGGAGGCGGCGGGTATCTACCTGAACCTGACGCCGGTTCAGGTAGCACGCTGCATCGACAACGTCGGCATCGGTTTCATGTTCGCCCAAACCCATCACAGCGCCATGAAGCACGCCGCCGGCCCGCGACGGGAGCTGGGCTTGCGCACGCTGTTCAACATGCTCGGCCCGCTTACGAATCCGGCCGGCGTGAAGCATCAGGTGGTGGGCGTATTCAATCAGGCGTTGTGCCGGCCGCTGGCTGAAGTCTTGCAGCGTATGGGCAGCAAGCACGTGCTGGTGGTGCACTCGAAGGATGGCCTGGACGAATTCAGTCTGGCAGCACCAACCTTCGTGGCGGAATTGAAGGATGACCAGATCACCGAGTATTGGGTCGAGCCAGAAGACCTGGGGATGAAGAGCCAGAGCCTGCACGGTCTGGCAGTGGATAGCCCGGCGGCCTCGCTGGAGCTGATCCGCGATGCCCTGGGCAAGCGCAAGACCGAG
The DNA here is from genome assembly GCF_001424925.1 of Pseudomonas sp. Root329. Classification (NCBI taxonomy): domain Bacteria; kingdom Pseudomonadati; phylum Pseudomonadota; class Gammaproteobacteria; order Pseudomonadales; family Pseudomonadaceae; genus Pseudomonas; species Pseudomonas sp. Root329. Next base: position 116,192 of record NZ_LMCV01000009.1, read on the forward strand.
AACGGTCAGAAAGCCGCGGAAATGATTATGCTCAATGCCGGTGCCGCGCTGTACGCCGCCGACCATGCCAGCAGTTTGAAAGAAGGCGTTGCCCTGGCGCACGATGCGCTGCACACAGGCCTCGCTCGGGAAAAGCTGGAGGAGTTGGGTGCATTTACCGCGGTATTTAAAGTGGAGAATGAGGGATGAGTGTACCGACGGTTCTGGAAAACATTCTGGCCCGTAAAATCCAGGAAGTCGCCGAGCGTAGCGCTCGCGTAAGCCTGGCGGAGCTGGAAAGTCTGGCCAAGGCGGCCGATGCACCCCGTGGTTTTGCCAAGGCATTGTTGGCTCAGGCCAAGCTCAAGCAGCCAGCGGTCATTGCAGAAATCAAGAAGGCTTCACCGAGCAAAGGCGTGATTCGCGAGAACTTCGTTCCCGCCGACATCGCCAAGAGTTACGAGAAGGGCGGCGCGACCTGCCTGTCAGTGCTCACCGATATCGATTACTTCCAGGGCGCCGATGCGTATCTGCAACAGGCGCGGGCGGCGTGCAAACTGCCGGTGATCCGCAAGGACTTCATGATCGATCCGTACCAGATCATTGAGGCCCGAGCGTTGGGCGCCGACTGCGTGCTGTTGATCGTCTCTGCACTGGATGACGTGAAAATGGCCGAGCTGGCGGCCGTGGCCAAAAGTGTCGGCCTCGATGTGCTGGTGGAGGTTCACGATGGCGACGAGCTGGAGCGGGCCTTGAAAACCCTGGACACTCCGTTGGTCGGCGTCAACAACCGCAACCTGCACACCTTCGACGTCAATCTGGAAACCACCCTCGATCTGTTGCCGCGTATCCCGCGTGATCGCTTGGTGATTACCGAAAGTGGCATTCTCAACCGGGCCGATGTCGAGCTGATGGAAATCAGCGATGTGTATGCGTTCCTGGTTGGCGAAGCGTTCATGCGCGCCGAAAGCCCGGGCACCGAGCTGCAGCGTCTGTTCTTTCCTGAGCGTGGTATCGCGGTGAGCGGTTCTACACTCGACTGAACGTGACTTGATGAAGAAGCCGGCGATGCCGGCTTTTTTATACCCCAAACAAAGGATGTCTACTGCCATGACCCAGCCCATCGCCTTGACCGTCGAAGCCGGCCTGCTCGCCGAACAGGATCTGTTGGCCCATGTGTGCACCGGCGATTCGGAGTTTGGCCTGCTGTTCTGGCAGCCCAGTGACAGGGCGCTGGTCATGCCGCGACGGTTGAATCGTCTGCCTGGGTTCGAGGCCGCGTGCGAAGTGTCGGCGGCGGCAGGTTGGCCGGTGTTGTTGCGTGAAACCGGCGGTGAACCGGTGCCGCAATCGGCCTCAACGATCAACATCGCATTGGTCTACGCGCCACCCCGTAGCGAGGGTGACCAGAACCGTATCGAAACCGGTTATCACCGGCTTTGCGATCCGATTTGTCAGTTACTCGATGAACTGGGCGGCGTTTCGTCTTTGGGCGAAATAGAGGGGGCGTTCTGTGATGGGCGTTTCAACGTCAACCTTGATGGGCGCAAGATGGTCGGCACGGCTCAACGCTGGCGCCAGAGCAAGGGCGGTACGCGTCCGGTAGGGTTGGTGCACGGTGCTTTGTTGCTCGATAACGAGCGTGAGTCGATGGTTGCGGCGGTTAACCGGTTCAATGAAGCCTGTGGCCTGGAGCAGCGAGTTCGCGCCGAGAGCCACATTGCTCTTCATGAAAAATATGCAGCACCTGATGCGTTGGAACGACTCGACACGTTGTACCGCCAGTTACTGGCAGACATGTTCAGGGTTTAGCGCGTACCGAAGACCACCATGGTCTTGCCTTTGACGTCCACCAGGTTGCGTTCTTCCAGATCCTTGAGTACGCGACCGACCATCTCACGTGAACAACCGACAATCCGCCCGATTTCCTGACGGGTCACCTTGATCTGCATGCCATCGGGATGGGTCATTGCATCTGGCTGCTTGCACAGTTCCAGCAGGCAGCGTGCGACGCGGCCGGTAACGTCGAAGAACGCCAGATCCCCCACCTTGCGGGTGGTGTTGCGCAGGCGCTGTGCGATTTGTCCGCTGAGCACGTAAAGAATGTCTGGATCCTGTTGGGACAGTTCGCGGAATTTCGCGTAACTGATCTCCGCAACTTCGCATTCGATCTTGGCGCGCACCCAGGCACTGCGTTCCTGTTCCAGGCCGGCCTGTTCGAACAGGCCCAACTCGCCGAAAAAGTCTCCGGAGTTCAGGTAGGCAATGATCATTTCGCGGCCGTCGTCATCCTCGATCAGGATGGTGACCGAACCCTTGATGATGAAGAACAGGGTTTCCGAGCGATCACCGGCACAAATGATGTTGCTTTTGGCCGCATAACGACGGCGCTGGCAGTGCATCAGCAGCTTGTCGAGGTTTTTGATTTTGGGTGTTGGGGTAATAGCAACCATGGTTGTATCCCGAAAAGACTTCACGGTGTGTTTGGTTTTCTTATGAGTCGCTGAGGTTGCTACAAAGCTGGCTATGCGCCAGTGAATTGGCGCCAGCTTAACAGACACTTCCTGCAATATTCGAGAATTTACCTACAGCGCAGCGGCTTGCGTCGTGGGAAGGCGAGACGCCGTCAATCAAGGCCCCTGTGCTAAGCTGGCGACCCTTTTTTATACAGTGGAGTCTTGGCGATGAAGGCACGCATCCAATGGGCTGGCGAAGCCATGTTCCTCGGCGAATCCGGCAGCGGTCATGTCGTGGTCATGGACGGTCCGCCCGATGCCGGCGGTCGCAACCTGGGTGTCCGGCCGATGGAAATGCTTCTGCTGGGTGTTGGCGGTTGCAGCAATTTCGACGTGGTCAGCATCCTCAAGAAGTCCCGTCAGGCCGTTGAAAGCTGTGAAGCCTTCCTCGAAGCCGAGCGTGCCACCGAAGATCCGAAGGTTTTCACCAAGATTCACATGCACTTCGTGGTCAAGGGCCGAGGCTTGAAAGAAGCCCAGGTCAAACGCGCCATCGAGCTGTCTGCCGAGAAGTATTGCTCGGCGTCGATCATGCTGGGTGCGGCGGGCGTAGAGATCACACACGACTACGAGATCATCGAGCTCGGTTGAATCGACATTCAACTATCATAAAGGCAGTGCAGACTGTGGCGATCCCAAGCTGACGTCTGCACAATGCGCCACTTTTTCAGGGTAGTGGGCCGTCCGCCGACAGGCCGCGCACCCGAACAGACAACCAAAGTCGCCATTGCGAAGAGGTGTTAACCGTCCTACGCAGGTGTGTCGTTCGCATCTGACGGGCATGCTTGATCATGCGGCCGGGCCGCAATACATAGAGAGTCTTCCACGGTGAAAAGCAAACTCAAGCTCCACGGGTTCAATAACCTGACAAAGACCTTGAGCTTCAACATCTATGACATCTGCTATGCGGAAACCCCGCAAGACCAACAGGCTTACGTCGAGTACATCAATAAAGAGTACAACGCGAAGCGCCTGACGCAGATCCTCACAGAAGTTGTCGATATCATTGGTGCCAACATCCTGAACATCGCCAGTCAGGACTATGAACCCCAGGGCGCCAGTGTCACGATTCTGATCTCTGAAGAGCCGGTGACCCCGACCGACAGTCAGATCGAAGAGTCCCCGGGCCCGCTGCCTGAAATTATCCTGGCCCACCTCGACAAGAGCCACATCACGGTGCACACCTACCCGGAAATCCATCCGGACGATGGCATCGCAACGTTCCGTGTGGACATTGATGTGTCGACCTGTGGCGTCATTTCACCGCTCAAGGCGCTCAACTTCCTGATTCACCAGTTCGATTCGGACATCGTGACCGTGGATTATCGCGTGCGCGGCTTCACCCGTGACGTGGAAGGCAAAAAGCACTTCATCGACCACGAGATCAACTCGATTCAGAACTACCTTTCCGAAGACACCCGCGACGCGTACCAGATGACCGACGTGAACGTGTACCAGGAAAACCTGTTCCACACCAAAATGCTGCTGAAGAACTTCGAACTCGACAACTACCTGTTCGGCGACGCCACCAGCAACCTGTCCGCTGAGCAGCGTGCTCAGGTGACCGAGCGTGTGAAACACGAAATGCTGGAAATTTTCTACGCGCGCAACATGTCGAGCTGATTTTCTGCGAGCAAAAAGAAAGGGCGCTGAAAAGCGCCCTTTTTTGTGCACGGGATTTTTTTTGGGGAGGGGATCAGATCCGGTAAGTACTTTTGGTCATGACCTTGGCCATCAGGCTCATGCCAAACTTCACCGGTGCCGGAAAGCGGAAACCCCCAGCCTCCAGCGCGCTTTCGGCGTGGTGTTCTTCATCAATGCGCATCTGCTCGAGGATAGCCCGGGACTTTTCATCCTCGGCTGGCAGTTGCTCAAGGTGTTCGTTGAGGTGCTTGCACACCTGATGCTCGGTAGCAGCAACGAAACCCAGGCTGACTTTATCGCTGATCAACCCGGCCACCGCGCCAATCCCGAACGACATGCCGTAGAACAGCGGATTGAGAATGCTGGTGTGGCTGCCCAACTGTTTTATGCGTTGTTCGCACCAGACCAGGTGGTCGATTTCTTCTTCGGCGGCATGCTCCATGGCCGCGCGCACTTGCGGCAGCTTGGCGGTCAGGGCCTGACCCTGATACAGCGCCTGGGCACAGACTTCGCCGGTATGGTTGATGCGCATCAGACCGGCGACGTGCCGGGTGTCTTCGTCGCTCATTTGCGCATCCGGCTGCACGATAGCGGGTGAAGGACGGTACGGCTGACCACTGAAGGGCAACAAGGTACGCATCGCGGCATCGGCTTGCAGCAGAAGGCGGTCAATCGGCGAGTAGTGACGTTGGGTAGTCATGCTGACCTCCGGGAAGAATCTCGGCGGCCAGTTTAACCCAATCGGCCGGGGAAGGTTTGCGCTGGGTCATTGCGACGCAGGTACTTGTGGGAGCGGTTGCCCACCCCCACGGGGTTTACTGCAATCAGCCCGGTGGCCAATGCATCTGGCGCTGACCCAATACATGCATATGAATGTGATAGACGGTCTGCCCACCGAGTGGATTGCAATTCATGACCACGCGGAAGCCCTCTTCGCAACCCAGTTCCAGGGCCAGACGCTGGGCGGTGAACAGAATATGCCCAGCCAATGCCTTGTCGTCCTCGGTCAGGTCGTTAAGCGTGCGCACCGCTTTTTTCGGGATCACCAGGAAATGCACCGGTGCCTGTGGGGCGATGTCGTGGAAGGCCAGTACCTGGTCGTCCTCGTAAATGATCTTGGCCGGGATTTCCCGGTTGATGATCTTGGTGAACAGAGTATCCACAGCTGTTTTCTCCGTTGTTTGGGCTGGCCTGAGTGTAACCATGGGTTATGCCCGAGCCCAGCCTTTTACCTTGAGGGTGCGATCAGCGCGGGCAGTAAGCCTTGTTGACCATGCCGGCGATTGTCCGGGTCAGCCAGCGCGAGCCGAGTCGCGGCAGGAAGGCGCGCCAGCGGTTGCGTCGGCCCGGAATAATGATGGCGCGGTTTTTCTCCAGAGCCCGCACGGTGTAGAGCGCGACTTCCTCGGGGCTCATCAGCATTTTGCTGTCGATCAGTTTGCCCGCGTCCAATTGCGCGGTGCGGAAAAACGCCGTGCGGGTAGGGCCGGGGCAGAGCACCGACACTTTGACCGAACATTTTTTCAGTTCGACGCGCAACCCTTCGGAAAAGTGCAGCACATAGGCCTTGCTGGCGTAATAAGTACTCATCCACGGGCCGGGATGGAACGCCGCCACCGAGGCGACATTCAAAATTTGCCCGCCGCCCTGCAGCGCCATACTGTTGCCGATCGCGTGACACAGGCGAGTGAGCGCGAGGATGTTCACTTCGATCAGGTCCTGCTCAGTCATCCAGTCCTGAGCCAGAAAAGGACCGCAGGTGCCGATGCCGGCGCAGTTGACCAGCAAATCGATCTGTCGGTCACCTTCCTCCAGCTCCAGCAGAAAACCGGACAGCCGTAGCGGCTCGCCGAGGTCACAGGCTCGGAACAACACTTCCACGCCAAAACGTTGGGTTAGCTCAATAGCAATACTTTCCAGCTGATCACGCTGACGGGCCACCAGAATCAGGCTGCGGCCGCGCCGGGCCAGCGCTTCGGCCATCGCCAGGCCGATGCCGCTGGAAGCGCCAGTGATCAGAGCGTAACGGGTCATGCATTTCTCCATCGCAACAGCTCCGCGCCGGCGACGCAGGTGTCACGGACGGGGAGCGCTGTTCATTCTTTCGCAGAGTCTACAGGGGGCTGGGCTGCTTCGGCTGCTTCGTCGGCCGAATTTGGCGCTGGCTCTGCTTCCACAGCGGTTTGATCTTCGATCTCTTCGGTGGTCACGGAGTCACTTTCATAGCTGCTCTGGGTGGCGCTTTCATATTCGCTCTGGATGGTAGTAAGGCCACCGGTCAGTCCGCCGATGAACAGGATCGCGATAAACACCAGCCACAGTGAAGACAGGACCTTGACCGCGGTGCTGTTGGGCGGTGCTGGCGCACCATATCGATTGGCGGTGTTGTTACCCGGCGCGATCATCATCACGAACGGAAAGATGCTGCCCACGAACGGCACGAGGGTCAGCAGCCAGAGCCAGCCAGACCAGCCGATATCGTGCAGGCGCTGGACACTGAACTGAATGCTGACGAACGCGAGCGCCACGACGAGAATAAAGACCAGCAGGCCACCGAGAATCAGGCCGGCGGTCGTGTCCGTAGTGATGAGGGCCAAGCCGAAAACAGCAAGCACAGCGCCAACACCAAGGGTTACCAGCGTCAGCGACATCGTCCAGGCCAGATAGCGCAAGCGGCCGATCCGACCCTCGAAGCTGAACGGCTTGAGTGTGGAGAATTCAGGCAAAACTTCGCCAACGGTAGCCCGGGGTGGTGCGTAAGGGGATTCGGGATCTGCCGCGACGACAGGGGCGTGTTCATGAACGTCAGACAGGTTCAGCTCGATCGACGGTTCACTTTCGATCCGGGCATCGATACCGGTTTTGGTCAGCGCCTGGAGATAAGTTTGCGCATCGACCTGCGACAGGTCGCGTTTGAGCGCAACCGGCTTGCCACTGAACAGCCGCTCGATGGCAGCCACATCGCTTTTGAACAACTCGGCGAGATTGAGCTTGGCGGTGGTGACGTCAACACCTGGCAGCAGAGCGCCGTCGAACACGATCTTGAAACGGTTTTCGCTCATTACGAGGCATCCTTGTCGCGAATGTTTCAGGGAGTATTGCGGGTGGAGTGTAAGGCCAGCCGAAATGGGCTGGCCAAGTTTTCCTGTCAGCGTGGCCAGCGCTTGGGCAGCGTTGCCGCCAGCTCCAGTGCTTTTCGGTACTCGGCATCGAGGCGAGCGACCAATTGATCGACACTCGGCAGGTCATCGATCTCGCCGACACCCTGGCCTGCGGACCAGACGGTTTTCCAGGCTTTAGCTTCATCGCTCATGGGCTTGAGCTTGGAGCCGAAGTCCACCTCGCCCTTGCCTTGCAGCGCGGCCATGTCGAAACCTGCTGCCTCAAGACTCTGACGCATAAAGCTCGCCGGTACTCCCGACACCGCTGGAGTATGGACGATGTCCGCCGCTCTGGAAGTCAGCAGCATCTCTTTATAGGCGTCAGACGCATGACTTTCGGTGGTGCCGATAAATCGCGTACCGAAGTAGGCCAGATCCGCACCAAGCAATTGTGCCGCGAGAATCTCGTGGCCGTGGTTCAGGCAACCGGCCAGCAGCAGGGTTTTGTCGAAGAATTGGCGTATCTCGGCAATCAGCGAGAACGGGCTCCAGGTTCCGGCGTGTCCACCGGCGCCTGCTGCCACGGCGATCAAGCCATCCACGCCGGCCTCGGCGGCTTTCTCTGCATGGCGGCGAGTCGTCACGTCGTGGAACACCAGACCGCCATAGCTGTGCACTGCATCGACCAGTTCTTTCACGGCGCCGAGGCTGGTGATCACGATCGGCACTTTGTGCTCGATGCAGATCTCCAGATCCGCTTGCAGCCGCGGGTTGCTGTTGTGGACGATCAGGTTCACCGCATAAGGCGCTGGATTGTCCAATGTCGCCAATCCTGCTTCGATCTCTTCCAGCCAGGCCTTGAAGCCACTGCTCTCGCGCTGGTTCAGCGCAGGAAAGCTGCCCACCACGCCATTACGGCAGCAGGCGAGCACCAATTGTGGATTTGAAATCAGGAACATTGGCGCTGCCACCACAGGCAGACGCAAGCGTTGTTCGAGCAGAGCGGGCAGCGACATTGGAAGTACCCCGGTGAGTTGTGCTTATTGGAATTAGAACGGCCGAACCACGACCAGAATTACAATAGCCAGCAATATCAGAACCGGCACTTCATTGAACCAGCGATAAAAGACATGGCTGCGGGTGTTCTCGCCACGGGCAAAACGTTTCACCTGGGCGCCGCACATGTGGTGGTAGCCGATCAGGATCACCACCAGGGTCAACTTGGCGTGAATCCACGCACCCTGACTGAATATGCTTGGGTTCAGGCCGATCAGTGCGATGCCGAAAATCAAGGTGGCGATCATCGCTGGCCCCATGATGCCGCGGTACAGCTTGCGCTCCATGATGCTGAAGCGTTCCTTGCTGACGGTGTCTTCGCTTTGGGCGTGATAGACGAACAGGCGCGGCAGGTAGAACAGGCCGGCAAACCAGCAGACCATGCTGACGATGTGAAGCGCTTTGAGCCACAGATAAAGCATTTTTAGTTATTCCCAGGTTCACGGTAGCCCGAATAGTAGAGGCTTGTGCCGCCGCACGTCACCTTGACGGTTGTCGCAGAGCCGCGCGGCCCCTATTATCGACGGCTTTCCAGTGGGTTCGTTGAGGGCAGGTTTATGGTCAAGGTCGGTATCGTCGGCGGCACGGGTTACACCGGTGTCGAACTGCTGCGTCTGTTGGCGCAACATCCGCAAGCTGAAGTGGCAGTCATCACTTCCCGATCCGAGGCCGGTCTGGCCGTGGCTGATATGTATCCGAACCTGCGCGGTCATTACGACGGTCTGGCGTTCAGCGTTCCGGACATCAAGACGCTGGGTGCTTGCGACGTGGTGTTCTTCGCCACGCCTCATGGTGTTGCCCATGCGCTGGCTGGCGAACTGTTGGCGGCCGGGACCAAAGTCATCGACCTGTCGGCGGACTTCCGTCTGCAAGACGCTGATGAATGGGCCAAGTGGTACGGTCAGCCGCACGGCGCGCCGGAACTGCTGGAAGAGGCGGTCTATGGCTTGCCGGAGGTCAATCGCGAGCAAATCAAGCAGGCCCGCCTGATCGCCGTGCCGGGTTGCTACCCGACGGCTACGCAATTGGGTTTCCTGCCATTGCTGGAAGCCGGTCTGGCCGATACCACTCGCTTGATTGCTGACTGCAAATCCGGTGTCAGTGGTGCCGGTCGTGGCGCGTCTGTAGGTTCGCTGTACTCTGAGACGTCGGAAAGCATGAAAGCTTACGCCGTCAAAGGTCACCGTCACTTGCCGGAAATCCGCCAGGGTCTGCGTCGTGCAGCGGGCAAGGACGTCGGTCTGACGTTCGTTCCGCACCTGACTCCAATGATTCGAGGCATCCACTCGACGCTCTACGCGACTGTCGTGGATCGTTCCGTGGATCTGCAGGCGCTGTTTGAAAAGCGTTATGCCAACGAACCGTTCGTCGATGTCATGCCTGCCGGCAGCCATCCAGAAACCCGCAGCGTGCGCGGTGCCAACGTTTGCCGTATTGCCGTGCATCGGCCGCAGGATGGTGATCTGGTGGTGGTGTTGTCGGTAATCGACAATCTGGTCAAAGGTGCGTCGGGTCAGGCGGTGCAGAACCTGAACATCCTGTTTGGTCTGGATGAACGTCTTGGCTTGTCCCACGCAGGCATGCTGCCGTAAGGCTTAATCCTGCTCAGCAAAAAGGCCCGTCTGACGGGCCTTTTTGCATTCCGGGCTTACGATTGGGTTGATTGATATACCGTAACAATAGTTGACCGATTTTCTAGGAGAAGCGGATAATGCGCGTCATCACGCATTATGGCGGCGTAACGCCGGGAGATAGTTAGCATGAGCGTCGAATCCTTCACCCCCACGGCTTTGCAATTCACCCACGGTGCCGCGCACAAGGTGAAGAGCCTGGTCGATGAAGAGGGGAATGATCGCTTGAAGCTGCGCGTATTCGTTACGGGCGGCGGTTGTTCAGGTTTTCAGTACGGCTTTACCTTCGATGAGGAAGTGGCCGATGACGACACCATTGTCGAGCGCGAAGGGGTGAGTCTGGTCGTTGATCCGATGAGCTTCCAGTACCTGGCAGGTGCCGAGGTGGATTATCAGGAAGGTCTGGAAGGTTCGCGCTTCGTGATCAAGAATCCGAACGCCAGCACCACGTGTGGCTGCGGCTCTTCGTTCTCGATCTGATCGCAATCATCGCATCACCAAGCGCCGCATGGCCTCAGGGCTCTGCGGCGTTTTGCTGTGTGCAGATTAAGCGGGGTAGATGGCGCCGAGTACGCGCAGGCCGCGGGCGCCGGTGACGCTCGGGCGATTGGCAGCGATGCCTTCAAGGCAGCAATGGGCCAACCAGGCGAAGGCCATGGCTTCGACCCAGTCCGGGTCTACACCGTAAGCCGCGGTGCTGCTGACCTTGGTGTTTGGCAGCAAGCTGGCCAAGCGGTCCATCAGCGTGGCGTTGTGGGCGCCGCCGCCGCAGACCAACAGTTCCTGGGTATCTGATTGAGCGCTTTGCAGTGACTCGACGATGGTCAAGGCGGTCAGTTCAAGCAGGGTGGCCTGCACGTCTTCGGCGGCGAAGGTCGACAGTTTCGATAAATGTTGTGTCAGCCATGGCAGGTTGAACACTTCGCGGCCGGTGCTCTTGGGGCCTTTGGTCACGAAAAATGGATCGCTCAGCAGTTCATTCAGCAGAACCGGTTCGACCTTGCCGCTGGCAGCCCATTGGCCATCGCGATCAAAGTTGTCTCCGCGTTGCTGGTGAATCCAGGCATCCAGCAGAACATTGCCCGGGCCACAGTCGAAGCCGGCTACCGGTTTGCCGGGTTCAATCAGGCTGAGGTTGCTGAATCCGCCAACGTTCAATACCGCGCGATTGTCTGCGCGTTCTTCAAACAACGCTTCGTGAAAGGCTGGAACCAGTGGGGCGCCTTGTCCGCCAGCCGCAACATCGCGGCTGCGAAAGTCACTGACCACGGTGATGTCGGTCAACTCGGTCAGAAGGGCAGGGTTGCCAATCTGCACGGTGAAGCCGCGCGCCGGCTCGTGGCGAATGGTTTGGCCATGGCTGCCAATCGCGCGAATGTCTTCGGGTTTCAGATTTTGTTGGTCGAGGAGGGTATGAATGCCCTTTGCTGCCAGGTTCACCCAGTTTTGCTGAGCGATGGCGGAGCGGGCAATCTCGTCCGGGCCGCTGGCGCACAAGCCAAGCAGCTCGGCGCGCAGGGAGTCAGGCATTGGGGTGTAGTGCGTGGCGATCAGTTTGATCGCCGGGGCCAGCTCAACCAGCGCAATGTCCAGGCCGTCGAGGCTGGTCCCGGACATCACACCTATATAGAGAGCCATGGCTTAGCGCTTGCTCGAAGCCAGTTGCGTGGATTTCTCTTGATCCATGCGCGCCATCAGCGGTTGGCTCTGCGCGAGGAAACGTGCGCGTTCAGCTTTGGAGATCGGATCGGCCATCGCCACTTTCTGGCCTAGTGGGTCGACGTGCACGCCATTGACCTGGAATTCGTAATGCAAATGCGGTCCGGTGGAAAGTCCGGTGGTCCCGATGTAGCCGATCACTTGGCCTTGTTTGACGCTACTGCCAGTCTGCACGCCTTTGGCAAAGCCTTGCATGTGGCCGTACAGCGTACGGTAGGTGCTGCCGTGCTGGATGATCACGGTGTTGCCGTAGCCACCACGGCGACCGGCCAACAACACTTTGCCGTCACCCGCTGCCTTGATTGGGGTGCCGCGCGGCGCTGCATAGTCGACGCCTTTGTGAGCGCGGATCTTGTTCAGGATCGGGTGCTTGCGGCCCATCGAGAATTTCGAGCTGATACGGGCGAAGTCCACCGGGGTACGGATAAACGCCTTGCGCATGCTGTTGCCGTCAGCAGTGTAGTAGCTGCTGTTGCCTTGTTTATTGGTGTAACGCACGGCGGTGTAGGTCTTGCCGCGGTTGGTGAAGCGAGCGGAAAGGATCGGGCCATTACCGACAGCCTTGCCGTTGACGACTTTCTGTTCGTAGATCACGTCGAACTGGTCACCCTGGCGAATATCCTGGGCGAAGTCGACGTCATAGCCAAACACGCTGGCCATGTCCATGGTCAGGCTGTGGGACAAGCCGGCGCGTGCAGCGGACTGCGACAGCGAGCTGTTGATCACGCCGTGAACGTAGGCAGAGCGCACGGTCGGCTTGGCGGTGATGCGGTTGAATGCATAACCCTTGTCACTCTTGGTCAGGGTGATGCTTTCGACGTCGCTGACCTTGCTGTGCAGGTTGGTCAGCTGGCCATCGGGGCTCAGTTCGAATTCGAGTTTCTGGCCATGTTTGAGTTGGCTGAACTGCTTGGCTTGTTTGTCGCTGGCCAGCACCTCATGCACCGAAGCAGCCGGGAGGCCGACTTTTTCGAACAGTGTGGAGAGCGTATCGCCTTTAGAAACGATCACTTCCCTGTGGTTTGGAGACTTCTTTTCTTCGATCACAGGCGCCGGCGCGGGCGCGGCCTGAGCGGTTTCCTGGGGTTCTTCGGCGCTGTTTTCGATCTGCGCGAAAGGGGAGGCGGCTGGCTCATTTGTGGCCTGGACCGCTTCGGCAGCGTCTTGATCTTGTGTCAGTTGTTCAGCAGGGCTTTCCAGTTCAAGACTCAGGGTCGTCTTTTTGGCTTCAACATCACTGGAAGGAAATACCAGAAGCGCCAGGCTCAAAAGGGCGGCGATGCCACTTGCTGCGAGCAGGTGGGTCTTCGGGTAAAGCGGCGGCGCTTTAGACGATTCTTTGGTCATAGGTAATTTTTGACTTTGAAAAAGATGAATTGGAAAAGATGAATGACATGATGAAGATGAAATAACTGTATAAAATATAACCAAATCATCTCTGAAGCAAGTCCGCGAACGCTGTGTCCGTGGATTGGCATCCGTGCGCCGGGCAAAACTTGTATTTGACGCGCGATCTTGTATGGTTGGTTCCCTTTGAATTCGAGCCTTGCGGGTCTGTTATGAAGTCGGTTGAAGAGCAGCTAGCGCTGATTAAACGTGGTGCGGAAGAACTGTTGGTCGAGTCCGAGCTGATCGAAAAGCTCAAGCGTGGCCAGCCCCTACGTATTAAGGCAGGCTTCGATCCGACCGCGCCGGATTTGCACCTGGGCCATACCGTGCTTATTAATAAGCTGCGCCAGTTCCAGGAGCTGGGGCATCAGGTGATCTTCCTTATAGGTGACTTCACCGGGATGATCGGCGATCCGAGTGGCAAGAGTGCGACACGTCCTCCTCTTACCCGCGAGCAGGTTCTCGAGAATGCCGAGACCTACAAGACTCAGGTTTTCAAGATTCTTGATCCGGCGAAAACCGAAGTTGCGTTCAACTCCACCTGGATGGATCAGATGGGGCCGGCCGATTTCATTCGTCTGACTTCTCAGTACACCGTGGCTCGCATGCTCGAGCGCGACGACTTCTATAAGCGCTACACCACCAATCAGCCAATCGCCATTCATGAGTTTCTCTACCCGCTGGTTCAGGGTTACGACTCGGTAGCCTTGCGCGCGGATGTCGAGTTGGGTGGTACTGATCAGAAATTCAACCTGTTGATGGGGCGCGAACTGCAGCGTGGATATGGTCAAGAGGCTCAGTGCATTCTGACCATGCCGCTGCTTGAAGGTCTGGATGGTGTGAAGAAGATGTCCAAGTCCTTGGGCAACTACGTGGGTATTCAGGAAGCGCCGGGTGTGATGTACGGCAAACTGGTTTCCATTCCGGATGCGCTGATGTGGCGCTACTTCGAATTGCTCAGTTTCCGCTCCATGGATGAGATCAATGCATTCCGTGCCGATGTCGAGGCGGGTGCCAATCCGCGTGATATCAAGATCAAGCTGGCCGAGGAGATCGTTGCGCGTTTCCATGGTGAAGAGGCTGCGGCCAATGCTCACCGTGCGGCGGGTAACCGGATGAAGGAAGGCGAGCTGCCGGACGATCTGCCGGAGATCGAATTGACTGCTACTGAAGACATGCCGATCGCTGCTGTCCTTAACAAGGCAGGTCTGGTCAAGAACTCGGCTGTCGCGCGGGACCTTCTAGGTTCTGGTGGTGTACGTATAGATGGTGAGGTTGTCGATCGCACCTTTATATACGTACTGGGCGCGACCCATGTTTGCCAGGCTGGGAAGAAGGCATTTGCGCGTATCACGCTCAAATCCGAATAAAGCTCAAGTTAGGGGTTGACGGCAGATTCTGGAAGTCTATAATTCGCCCCACTTCCGGCGCAGTCGAAACGGAAAACTCCTTGGTAAACAATGAGTTACGCAGTTTTCGACAGCGAGTTGTGGAAGTCTATAATTCGCCCCACTTCCGGCGCAGTCGAAACGGAAAACTCCTTGGTAAACAATGAGTTACGCAGTTTTCGACAGCGAGTTGCTTCAGGTTATCGAAGCCCAGAAGGAGTTGAAAGAGCGAGGTTGTTTGGCTCTTTTGGCGATTCGATCTTCTCGGTCGAAAGCGGTGTAAAAGAGGTGTTGACAGCAGCGACTAACGCTGTAGAATTCGCCTCCCGCTAACGAGAGATCGAAAGCGCAAGTGGTTGAAGTTGCAAAGGAAACTTTGAAAACTTCGGAAAATAACCGCTTGACAGCAACAGAGGCTGCTG
>NZ_LMCV01000010.1:0-120805 GCF_001424925.1 Pseudomonas sp. Root329
CAAAAAAAGGCTCGCCCCGAGCGTCCGGCCCCTCGCTTAGGCTCGGCGTTCCTTCGTTCCGGTATCCATCCGGGGACACTGCCCTCCGGTCTGCTTCGCGACGACCTACATGCAGCGTGTTCGACTGCGTCGAACGGCGCTGCGCGCCACTCCCCGGATGCACACCTCCACTCAGCCTCCCGAGGGGGCGGGTGGATCAAGATCACAAGCTGCAGGCGAGCTAACGCTCGGCCTGTTGAGTGGTTTCTCGGTCGCCATCGCGNGCACCACCAGCAGGCTGCTTCCCGGCGGCAAGTCGACCATGTCGGCCCTCCGGTCTGCTTCGCGACGACCTACATGCAGCGTGTTCGACTGCGTCGAACGGCGCTGCGCGCCACTCCCCGGATGCACACCTCCACTCAGCCTCCCGAGGGGGCGGGTGGATCAAGATCACAAGCTGCAGGCGAGCTAACGCTCGGCCTGTTGAGTGGTGAGGAGCGAAAGGCGAAAGGCGAACACCGATCCCCCTGTGGGAGCGGGCTTGCTCGCGAAGGCGGCCTGACAGCCGACCAATCTCTTTCTGCCAAACATCCAATCCCTGTGGGAGCGAGCCTGCTCGCGATGGCGGCTGTACAGGCAACGGATGCGTCCGTTTAAACAGCGGTAAAAAAACCAGACCTTTCCCACGAGGTTTTCAGGTTGCCCGTAGGAAGCGGGTTCAATAACCTTTTGGCTGTCGCTGAAAATCAGCGATCGGGCGTGAGAACCCGGCAAGTCATAGTCATCCAGCGCCAGTATCCGCATAATTGCCGCCAGTTTATCTGCTGCATATGCGTTATGGCGGCTGTGTGCGGGCAGACTTCGGTCTGGCCGGGTGTCTATGACCGGTTTCTCACCTCGCACATAGCTGCCACCTCTTCGTCGCGTGAGAAACGGCGAGGGAATGGCACCCAACGTCATAGGCATTCCCTTGGATAAATTAATCCCCGATCCCCCCTTCAACACCACCAAACCCTACAGTCCCAACACTATGTTCATGATCGCCCCCGACATGGATACCGAATCCCTCCTGGCCCACGCCTGTGAGTCATTGGCTTCAGCCAACGTCTTGGCCAGCGATTTCGCCACCTACCTGACCGGCTCCCAGCGCAGTACGGCGTTGGCCATCGCGCAGATCGTCATGTTGGCGGACTTAGCTGTTAATCGGGCGCTGGATATCGTCGACCCGCAGGAGTAGGCATTCCGTCAGGTTGACCGTGTCATCGTTCTTCGCGAGCAAGCCCACTCCCACATTTGAAATGTATTCCCCCTGTGGGAGCGGGCTTGCTCGCGAAGGCGGCCGCCCAGGCACCACATTTCCACCGCCCATAAAAAAACCCGGCAAAAGCCGGGTTTTTTTGACTGGCGTCGATCTTAAGCGGTGAAGGTTTTGCCTTCGAACTGCTCAGTCACGAATTTCCAGTTGACCAGGTTCCAGAACGCTTCGACGTATTTTGGACGAAGGTTGCGGTAGTCGATGTAGTAAGCGTGTTCCCAGACGTCGCAGGTCAGCAGCGGGGTGTCGCCGTTGGTCAGCGGGTTGCCGGCGCCGATGGTGCTGGCCAGGGCCAGGGAACCGTCAGCTTTTTTCACCAGCCAGCCCCAACCGGAACCGAAGGTGCCGATGGAAGTCTTGCTGAATTCTTCCTTGAACTTGTCGAACGAACCGAAGGCTGCGTTGATCGCCTCAGCCAGTGCGCCGGTTGGTTGACCGCCGGCGTTTGGCGCCAGGCAGTTCCAGTAGAAAGTGTGGTTCCAGACCTGAGCGGCGTTGTTGAAGATACCGCCCGAGGAAGATTTGACGATTTCTTCCAGAGTCTTGCCTTCGAACTCGGTGCCTGGCACCAGGTTGTTCAGGTTCACGACGTAGGTGTTGTGGTGCTTGTCGTGGTGAAATTCCAGAGTTTCCTTGGAAATGTGCGGCTGCAGGGCATCGTGTGCGTAAGGCAGCGGCGGCAATTCGAAAGCCATGATGATTCTCCTAATCAGGTCAGTTGCGGTGAGCGCAAGGCCGATCACGGGCGGCCAGACAAGCGCCGGGGAGTTTGTACTCTTTGCGGCGCATCGGATCGGATCATAGCACCGGGGGTGCGGCATAACCACGCAACAACTGTGTGGAATAGAGGTTCCAGAGCCTTTTGGAATAATCAGCTGGCGACGATTAATTGAAACGCCACGGTGAACATCATCACTGACACCAACAGATCAAGGATTCGCCAGGTACTTGGCCGAGCCAACCATGGCGCCAACCACGCCGCGCCCAGCGCCAAGGTGAAAAACCACAGCAACGACGCACTGGCCGCGCCCACCACATAAGCGCCAGGCTCTGTTTGTTGGGCACCGAGGGAGCCAATCAGCAACACGGTATCCAGATAAACGTGCGGGTTAAGCAGCGTTACGGCCAAAGCACTGAGCATCACCGCGCGCAGTGAACGCACGGTCTGGCTTTCGCCTTGTTGCAGGCTCTGTTTCGAGCAGGCTCGACGCAATGCCAGGCTGCCATACCAAATCAGAAACGCCGCGCCACCCCAGCGGGCGACTGCCAGCAATGTCGGGTTCTGCGCCAGCACCGTCGCCAGGCCGAATACCCCGGCGGCCACCAGCAAGGCATCGCAAGTCACGCACAGTGCCGCCACGGGCAGGTGATGTTCACGTCTCAGGCTCTGAGCCAACACAAACGCATTTTGAGTACCGATCGCCATGATCAGCCCCGCGGCCACCAACAGGCCGTTCACGTAGCTTTGCCACATAAGATGTTTACTCCGCGTTGGCCGCAAGGTCCCGCAGCACGTGCAGAGCGCGTTCGGCATCGGCCTGGCCGACGAATAAATGGTCGTGGTAATAGCCGGCGATCACGTTGCAGCTGATACCCGCCTGGCCTAATGCCGTGGCGAACGCGGCGGTCAGGCCGACGGCTTCGAGGGCCGAATGCACGTTCAAGGTGATCCAGGCCGCGACGTAATCGAAACTGAAACCCGCCTTCTCGGCGTGGGAACGTTCCAGAATGACTGTCAGACCTTCCTGCTCGCGGAAGCTGCCGACAATCTCCAGTCCTGCCGGCAGATTGCCGTCGCGCAGGGTGCAGAACACGTATTCGCCGACGTTGAGTTGCGGGCTCATGCTGCGCAGCAGCGTTGCCAATGAAGTTTCGCCAGCCATGTCGATGATCCTTGTTGAAGAGTTCTTGCTGGCCATTCTCCGGTGTCAGGCTGTATAAGAAAAACCAATCATGCTGATCGCTCATTAGGAAAACTGATGTTCGACTATAAATTGCTTTCTGCCTTGGCTGCGGTGGTTGAGCAGGCCGGGTTCGAACGTGCGGCTCAGGTGCTCGGTTTGTCGCAATCGGCGATCTCCCAGCGCATCAAGTTGCTGGAGGCGCGGGTCGGCCAACCGGTGCTGGTACGGGTGACGCCGCCGGCCCCGACCGAAATTGGCCGACGACTGCTCAACCATGTGCAGCAGGTGCGTTTGCTTGAACGGGACTTGCAAACATTGGTGCCGGCACTCGACGAAGAAGGTCTGCCGGAACGCCTGCGCATTGCCTTGAATGCCGACAGCCTCGCCACGTGGTGGGCGGTGGCGGTCGGGGATTTTTGTGCGCAGCAGCATTTGCTGCTCGATCTGGTGGTCGAAGACCAGACCGTCGGCCTCAAACGCATGCGCGCCGGTGAAGTCGCGGCGTGCGTCTGCGCCAGCGAGCGCCCGGTGGCCGGCGCGCGCAGCGTTTTGCTGGGGGCCATGCGCTACCGTGCGCTGGCCAGCCCGGCCTTTATCGCCCGGCATTTTCCTGAAGGTGTACGCGCCGATCTGTTGTCGAAAACGCCCGCGTTGGTGTTTGGCCCGGACGATTTCCTACAGCATCGCTACCTCGCGTCCCTCGGTGTCGATGGCGGATTCGAACACCATCTATGCCCCTCGTCCGAAGGCTTCATCCGCCTCACGGAAGCGGGACTCGGTTGGGGCCTGGTGCCTGAACTGCAGGTGCGCGAGCAACTGGAGCGCGGTGTATTGGTAGAGCTTTTGCCCGATAAGCCGATCGATGTGCCGCTGTACTGGCATCATTGGCGCAATGGCGGTCAGTTGCTGGGGTTACTCACCGATCAGTTGGTGCGTTCGTCGAAGCAATGGCTGGTGCCGTTGGACTGACGGGCAGCGTCAAGACCTCACGCCCTATGCAAAACGCAAAACGCAAAACGCAAAACGAAATATTCGGAGCAATTCATGAAGATTCTGGTTACCGGCGCAAGCGGCTTCATCGGCGGGCGCTTTGCGCGTTTTGCCCTGGAGCAGGGCCTGGACTTGCGGGTCAACGGTCGCCGGGCCGAAAGTGTGGAGCATCTGGTGCGCCGTGGCGCCGAGTTCATCCAGGGGGACTTGAGCGACCCGGAACTGGCACGCGATCTGTGCTCCGACGTCGAAGCCGTGGTGCATTGCGCCGGTGCGGTCGGTTTGTGGGGGCGTTATCAGGACTTTCATCAAGGCAATGTCCAGGTCACTGAAAACGTGGTCGAGGCCTGCCTGAAACAGCGGGTTCGACGACTGGTTCACTTGTCGTCGCCGTCGATCTACTTCGATGGCCGCGATCATCTGGGACTGACCGAAGAACAGGTGCCCAAGCGCTTCAAGCATCCCTACGCCGCGACCAAATACCTGGCCGAGCAAAAAGTTTTCGGCGCTCAGGAGTTCGGCCTCGAAACCCTGGCCCTGCGCCCGCGTTTCGTGACGGGGGCTGGCGACATGAGCATCTTCCCGAGATTGCTGAAAATGCAGCGTAAAGGACGGCTCTCAATCATCGGCAACGGCCTGAACAAGGTTGATTTCACCAGCGTGCAAAACCTCAATGAAGCGTTGCTCAGCAGTTTGCTGGCCAGTGGTTCGGCGTTGGGCAAGGCCTACAACATCAGCAACGGCACGCCAGTTCCGCTGTGGGACGTGGTCAATTACGTGATGCGCAAGATGGATGTCCCACAGGTCACGCGCTACCGTTCCTACGGCTTGGCCTACACCGTAGCGGCGCTCAACGAAGGGGTGTGCAAGTTGTGGCCGGGTCGTCCCGAGCCGACCCTGTCGCGCCTGGGCATGCAGGTGATGAACAAAAATTTCACCCTGGACATCAGCCGCGCCCGGCATTATCTGGACTACGATCCCAAAGTCAGTCTCTGGACCGCCCTCGATGAATTCTGCGGCTGGTGGAAGGCCCAGGACATCCGCTGACGCGCGGGTTAGCGCCGCCGCACTGAACCGAGTTCGGGGTTGAGGGTCAATCGATGCGGCAGTGGGGGTTATACTGCGCCGCATCAAGCCATCACCGCGTTCCTCAAAGGTTGACTCAATGTCCATGCGTAACGATGCCAACGACGACTTCGACGATGTACCGAGCCTGCGTGCCGATAGCCTCGACGACGATGATTTTCCGACAAGCGCTCGTACCTCCGTGCATTCGCGGACCGCGCCAGTCGTCAAAGTCAAAAGCCCGAGCACCGGCCCGCTGTGGGCGCTGGTCGGCGCCTTGTTCTTTGCGTTTGCAGGCCTGGCCTGGTGGAGCTTTCAGCAGCTCTCGCTGATGGAGCAGCAATTGGTGGCGACCCAGGAAAGTTTCGCGCGTATCAGTGAGGATGCGGCGGGGCGCTTGCAGGACATTTCCGGCAAGGTTGTCGCCAGTCAGACCAACGTCAGCAGCGACAGCGAAGCCTTGAAGCTGCAAATCAAACAGCTGGAAAGCAAACTCCAGGATCAAAGCAAACAACAGCAAGGCGTTGTCGGTCAGACCACCGATCTGGACAAGCGCCTGGCACTGATGAGCGCACAAACCACCGATCTGGATAAGCGCTTGGCGCAGATGACCACTCAGACCACTGAGCAACAGACCGCCACCATTCAGTTGCAGGCTCAGGTCAAAGTCTTGAACAGCGATGTCGCCGTGCTGAAAAGCAACCCGGCGGACACAGACAAATTCGACGCGCAACTCAAGAGCCTTGGCTCCGATATCGTTGCACTGAGGAAACAAGGCAACCCGAGCGCCGCCATCGAGCGCCTGGAGCAGGAAGTCATCATCCTCAAAAGCCAACAGGACAATCGCCCGGCCGCGACGCCAGGCGGGACCAATACCGCCGAATTCGACGCCTTCCGTAGCCAGGTCACCCGCAACATCAACACCCTTCAGGCGCAGATCCAGAATCTGCAACAGCAGCTGCGCGCCCGGCCTTGAGCCATGAATCATTCCCGGATTTCCCGGGAATGATTTCCTTACACACTGCCATTCGCTGAATATCCATACATACCCCATTGCCGTCTACGCTCTTGAAACACCGACAAGAACGAGGGATGCGCAATGGGGTTTTTGCATAGGATGGCCTTGCTGGGCGTGATGCTTTTGCTGTGCCTGGGCCAGGTTCAAGCTGCCGGCACGGAAAAGGACGACAGCCAGGCGGCCAAAGCCTTGCTGGAAAAAGCCCTGGCGTACTACCACGACAATGGTGACAAGGCCTTCGCTGCTTTCAGCCGTCAGGGAGAGTTTGTCGACAAGGATCGTTACGTGTTCGTGCTCGACACCAAGGGCGTGATGCTCGCCAGCGGTGGGCCGTCTTCGGCGTTGATTGGCCGTGATGTGTCCGATGTGCTCGGGCCGGATTTGCAGAAAGCCTTCAAAGACGCTTTGAACGTGCCGGAGGGCAATGGCATTCAGCAGGCCGAATATCGTTGGCAGAACTGGTCCGACGGCAAGGTCGAACGCAAGCATGTGTTCTACCAGCGCATCGGTCAGCGGATCCTGGCGGTGGGTTACTACTTGCCACGGGCTTCAGCGGAACAGGCGATGGCCTTGCTGAACAAAGCAGCAGCCGATCTGGCCAAGGACGAGAAGGGCACGCTCACGGCCATCAACTCACTCAAGGGCGGGTACTTGCAGGATGACTTGTACGTCTTCGTTGTTGACCTGAGTAACCAGCGATACGTCGCCCACGGCACCAACCTGCGGTTGATCAATACCGATTTCAGCAAGATCAAGGATCCGGAAGGCAAACCAGTTGGGGAGCCGATCCTGGCGCTGATGGCCAGGCAGGACTACGGCGAATACGAATACCGTTGGAAAAACCCGGTGACCGGAAAGGTCGAGGACAAGCATGCCTACCTGAAAAAGGTCGGGCATTTTCTGGTGGCTGTCGGGTATTACAGCCCTTGAAGATCAAAAGATCGCAGCCTGCGGCAGCTCCTACAAGGGTGTACGCATTCCACTGTAGGAGCTGCCGCAGGCTGCGATCTTTTGCTTTTAGCGGACTTTATCCTCACGCCCCCGCAACACCATATTCGGCATGGCAATCGCCGCCGCCAGCCCCAGCAGCGACACCGCCGCGCTAACCATCAGCAAATGTTGAAAGGTCAGCAGCAGTTCGGCACGCAAGGCGTTCTGCGCATCCCCCGGCGCGGCGTTCAAACCATCGAGCAAGACGTTCCCCGAACTGCCCTCGGCAATCATCGAAGAGCCGGCCAGGTGGGCGAAACTTGAGTCTTGCAACAACGCCAGCAACAGTGCCGACATCAACGCCACACCCACCGCGCCGCCCAATGAGCGGAACAGGTTGGTGGTGCTGGTGGCGACACCGATGTCCCGTTGTGCCACCGAATTCTGCGTACCGACCAAGGACGTCGGGAACTGCATGCCGCTAGCGATCCCGCTGAGCAACATAAACAAACTACTGAGCACAAAGGCCTGGGGAGGACTGAACGCCATACCGAGAATCGAGATCGGCATAAGCAGGGCGCCGGTCAGGATCATGGGTTTGTAGCGCCCGGTCACCGAGGTTCGGCGGCCGGCGAAATACGCCCCGATCGGCAAACCTATCGCCAGCGGCAACAGGTGCAATGCGGCGCTGTCGGCTCCGGCGCCGGTCACGCTCTGGAAGCGCAGCGGCATCAACACAATCAGCGAGATCGCCTGGAAACTGGTGAAGAAGATCGTGCACCAGCACAGGATCGCATTGCGATTGGCGAACAAATGCATCGGCAGCAGCGGCTCCCGCGCCCGGCGTTCATGCCAGACAAACAGTGCCAATACCAACACTGCACAACCGAGCAGGCCCAGCACTTGCGCACTGCGCCACGAATGGCCCTGGCCGACCTGGGTGATGCCCAGTAGCAAGGCGGTCAAGCCGATGATCATCAGCAGCGTGCCGAGGTAATCGATGATCGGTTTGCGTTGTGGCACCGGCAAACCCACCAACGTGCGATTGGCCACCAGCCAGGCACCGAGGCCCAACGGAAGATTGATCAAGAACACCCAGCGCCATGACAGGTACTCGGTCATGTAACCGCCGAGTACCGGGCCGGCCACGCTGGCCACGGCGTACATGCTGCTGAAATAGCCTTGATAGCGGCCGCGCTCCCGGGGCGGCACGATGTCACCGATGATCGCCTGGCTGACCGAAATCATCCCGCCGGCGCCGATGCCCTGAAGAATCCGCGCCAGCACCAGCTGTTCCATGCTCTGGGCCATGCCGCAAAAAAACGAAGCGACCGTGAACAACCCCATGCCAAACAGCATCAACTTGCGGCGACCGTACAGATCACCCAGTTTGCCGTAGATCGGCACCGCCACCGTCATCGCCACCATGTAGCCGGAAATCACCCAGGCCAGCAGGCTGACGTCCTTGAATTGTGCGGAAATGGCCGGTATCGATACGGCGACGATGGTCTGGTCCAGCGCGCCAAGAAAGATTGCCAGCATCAGGGCGATCAACACGCTGCGAATGGCCGGTTTGGGCGTTTCAGGCTGGTTGAGATTGGTCACGGGTTAGAACCTGCGGACAGTGATTGACCCGCAAGGAGCAAGGCGAGCGGGGATGCTCGCCAGTGTAAGTCGGTAGCAGGCTATTCGATAGCCTCGTATGGAAGGCCGACGTAATTTTCTGCAATGGTTTTTCGACCGGCCTCGGAGTCGACGAAGTAGCCCAGTTCCGACTCGGCAATCCGCTGGCTGAAGGCGTCGTTATCGTCGAAGCGGTGCAGCATCGAGGTCATCCACCAGGAAAACCGTTCGGCTTTCCACACCCGTCGCAGGCAGACCTCGGAGTATTTCTCCAGCAAATCCACACGGCCTTCTCGGTAAACTTTCAGCAGAATGTTGAACAGCGTACTGACGTCGCTGGCCGCCAGGTTCAGGCCCTTGGCGCCGGTGGGCGGGACGATGTGCGCGGCGTCGCCGACCAAAAACATCCGTCCGTACTGCATCGGTTCGACGACAAAGCTGCGTAACGGCGCGATGCTTTTTTCGATGGAAGGCCCAGTGACCAATGACGCTGCCAACTCGGAAGGCAGACGGGATTTGAGTTCATCCCAGAAGCGCTGATCCGACCAGTTCTCGACGTGCTCGTCGGCCGGTACCTGAAGGTAATAGCGGGTGCGGGTGGCCGAACGCATGCTGCACAGGGCAAAACCGCGCTCATGCCGGGCATAAACCAGCTCTTCGTGAACGGGCGGCGTGTCAGCGAGGATGCCGAGCCAGCCAAACGGATAGACTCGCTCAAACACCTTCAGGCACTCGGCAGGAATCGACTGCCGGGCCACGCCATGGAAACCGTCGCACCCGGCGATGTAGTCGCAATCGAGTCGATACAGCTCGCCGTCCTTCTCAAAAGTCACGAACGGCTCTTCGGTTTTCATCCCGTGAGGAACGACGTTGCCTGCCTCGTAAATCGTCTGTGCACCGGCCTCCCGACGAGCGGCCATCAGGTCGCGGGTGACCTCGGTCTGACCGTAGATCATCACCGTTTTGCCACCGGTCAGGGCTTGCAGATCGATGTGTACGCGGCGTGCGTCGAGGGCCAGTTCGAAGCCTCCATGGACCAGCCCTTCGGCGTCCATGCGCTGACCCACCCCAGCCTGGCGCAACAGCTCTACCATGCCTTGTTCGAGGACGCCGGCACGGATTCGTCCGAGCACATAGTCCGGGGTCTGGCGTTCGAGAATGAGGGTGTCGATGCCGGCGTTGTGCAGCAATTGGCCGAGCAATAAACCGGACGGACCGGCGCCGATGATGGCGATTTGGGTTTTCAGCGTTTTCATTGTTTTTATGACTCGCAAGCTTCACGCGACCAGGGCCGGTGAATAATTTTTATGGATCGAGTGCTTGCATTTTTCTCTCGCGAGTCTGTCAATTGAAGGGGAAAACTGAGCCGATACCTGTACATTCTGCCAATCGGTGCGATTATCGCCCGCCTACCCCCGAGGCCTGGATTGAAGTGATGAACAAGCCTGACCTACCTTCGATTCCAGTGTTCAAGCTCTATGGTGAAAGCCTGGATTGGCCGACCCCGGACTTGCTGCACTGTGAAACCATTTCCAAACGCAGCCGCGAACACCAATGGGAAATCAAACCCCACCGCCACGCCGATTTGTGCCAGTTGCTCTTCGTATTCAAAGGTCAGGCAGAGCTTGAAATCGAAGGCAAACGTACGCAATTGACCGAGCCGGCGATCCAGATCTTGCCACCGCTGTCGGTGCACGGCTTCCGGTTTTCCGAGGACGTCGAAGGGTTTGTCGTGACCCTTGCCGCGCCGCTGGTCGCCCATCTTCAGGCGCAACTGGGCAACTCGGTGAACGCCCTGGCCCAGGCCGAAAGTTATCCGGCGGGCAAGGAAGGCGAATACCTCAACAGCCTGTTTTCAGCGCTGCAAGACGAATACACCGGCCACCAGCCGGCTCGCGAAATGCTCATGCATTCGCTGGTCAGCGTGATCATGGTGTGGGTCAGCCGTCAGGTGATTTCCCGTCGCAACGCCAGCCAGCGTCCGCAGCGTGCCCGGGAATATCTGAACGGTTTTATCCAACTGGTGGAAGAGACCTATCGCCAGCACGTCAAGGTCGAAGACCTGGCCCATCGGCTGGGGATTTCCGTGTCCCACCTCAACGGCACCTGCCGTGAGCTGGCGGGACAACCGGCGTTGCAGATCATGCACGAGCGTCAGTTGCTGGAGGCCAAGCGTTTGCTGACCTATACCAGCATGACCATTTATGAAATGTCCGACGTGTTGGGGTTCTCTGATCCGACCAACTTCACGCGCCTGTTCCGGCGTCGAGTGGGGATCTCGCCCAAGGCATTTCGCGACCGCTTGAAGGCCGATCAGGACAACGAGGCCTGATCCCCTTCGTTACTTGAGGGCGTTGAGGGTCGCGTTGTGGGGAATGCAGCGTTCGAAGTTGCAGCTCGCGTATTCACGGGGCAGTTGTCGCAACTGCTCGACGCGCCAGGCCGCGGTGCCATACAGCGCGAGCGTGGCCGCGCAGGTGATGAAAATCGCGAGGTATCTTCTTGTTTTGATGTTCATGGCGTTGACCTCTGAACGAATACCCTTCGGTACTACTTTCAGCATAGGTCAGCGCCAGTGAGTTGCCAGCCGCGCGGCTTGCGCATGTAACCCGACATTCAGAACGCTGATATCCCCATGTGGGAGCGGGCTTGCTCGCGAAGAGGCCGTGTCAGTCGACATCACTGTTGAATGTCACACCGCCTTCGCGAGCAAGCCCGCTCCCACATTTGATCTGGTTACAGGCCGATATCCCACGCAGGTTCTTCCGGAAACCTCAGCACCAGAAAATCCAGCATGCTGCGCAACGCCGCCGGCATGTGTTTGCGTGAGGCATACACCGCGTAAACGTTCATTTGCCGGGGTTCGGCGTGGGGCAGCAGGCGGATCAGTTCGCCGCTGTGGATATGCACGCCGGCCTGATAACTGGGGAGCATCGCCACCCCGGCACCGGCCATCGCCGCGCGCAACAGCGTGCTGGCTTCGTTGGCGCTGATGTTGCCCTGCACCGGCACTGACACCTGCTCGCCGTCCTCCTCGAAATGCCAGAGGCTTTTGCCGAAGTAGGAGTGGGTCAGGCAATTGTGCTGGCTCAGATCCTCGACCCGCAGCGGTGTCGGATGTTCGAGCAGATAAGCGGGGGAGGCGCAGATCACCGAGCGGCAGACCGTCAGCCGTCGTGCGATCAGGTTTGGGTCCAGGTCGTTGCTGGTGCGGATCGCCAGATCGATGCGCTCATCCACCAGGTTCACCGTGCGGTCGAGCATCTGCAGGTCGATGCTGACGCCAGGGTAACGTTTGACGTAAGCGGCCATGGCATCCGCCAGTTGTGCCTGACCAAACGAAGTGCTGACGCTGATCCGCAACAGGCCGCGTGGTGCCTCGTCCGGTTCGCTGACGGCGGCTTGCATGTCCGTGGACAGGTCGAGCATCTGCCGACACCGAGGCAGGATTTCACTGCCGGCGGCGGTCAGGCTCAGCTTGCGCGTGGTGCGGTGCATCAGGCGTGCGCCGACCCAATCTTCCAGCTCCGCCAGATAGCGCGAAACCACCGGCCGTGACAGGTCCAGGTGATCGGCGGCGGCCGACTGGCTGCCGAGGTCAACCACCGTGACGAACACCCGCATTGCTTGTAGACGATCCATGATTTGCCCGCTTTCAGAAACAAACTATGTTCCAGCATCGCATTTTTTGTACTGAGTCATGCAACTAAGCTCTGTCCCCTGTAGGAGCTGTCGAGTGAAACGAGGCTGTGATCTTTTGATCTTGCCTTTACAAGATCGCAGCCTCGTTTCACTCGACAGCTCCTACAGAGCCATCGGCTATCCCTGGCCATCGACAACGGAGCAACAGATGATCGGCTTCACCTCGCTTAAACGTATTTTGCTGGCCACCGCCACCCTCGGTTTCGCCGCCCACGCAGCGGCAGCCTCGACCCTGACCCTGGATGTCTACAACCCGGGCGTCAAGGCGATCTTCCCGGTGACCTCGGTATTGGTCAGCGGCGAGAAAGACGCGATTTTGGTGGATGCGCAGTTTGGCAAATCCCAGGCCGAGCAAGTAGTCGAGAAGATCCGCGCCAGCGGCAAGCAACTGACCACCATCTACATCAGCCACGGTGACCCGGATTACTACTTCGGCCTCGACACCCTGACCGCCGCATTCCCCAACGCCAAAGTGCTCGCCTCGCAGCCGACCGTGGATCACATCCAGAAAACCGTCGACGGCAAACTGGCGTTCTGGGGGCCGAAAATGGGCGCCGATGTACCGGCCAAAACCATCGTGCCGCAGGTACTCAAAGGCGACAGCCTGATGCTCGAAGGGCAGAAATTGCAGGTGGTGGGGCTTGAGGGCAAGCAGCCGGATCGCACCTTTGTCTGGATTCCGTCGATCAAGGCAGTGGTCGGTGGCGTCGTCGTCGCGGAAAACATCCACGTGTGGATGGCCGACACCCAGACGCCGCAGTCCCACGCCGATTGGTTGACTACGCTGCACGCCATCGAAACCCTGAAGCCGAAAACCATCGTGCCGGGTCATTACCTTGGTGAGAGCGCCCGTTCGCTGGCCGCCGTGCAGTTCACCGCCGATTACATCAAGGCCTTCGACGAAGAAACCGCCAAGGCAAAGGACGCTGCCGCGCTGATCGCCGCGATGAAAAAACGCTACCCGAAGCTGGGTGAAGAAAGCTCGCTTGAGCTGAGCGCCAAAGTCGCCAAGGGCGAGATGAAGTGGTAACCCGCCGTACCTGATCAATACACACAAGCCAACTGGAGAACGTCATGAGCAAGATCGCAATCATTGGTGCCACCGGTCGTGCCGGTAGCCAACTGCTGGAAGAAGCCCTGCGCCGTGGTCATAGCGTTACCGCCATTGCCCGCGACACCTCGAAGATCGGCCAGCGTGCTGGTGTGGTCACCAAGAATGTCGATGCCCTTGATGCCCAAGCGTTGCAAGCGGCCGTTGCGGGCCATGACGTGGTGATCAGCGCTGCGCACTTCGCGACCCTTCCAGCCAGCGCCGTCATCGGGCCGGTGCAGAAGTCCGGGGTGAAACGTTTGCTGGTGGTGGGCGGTGCCGGTTCGCTGTTGCTGCCGGACGGAACCCGCGTCATCGACAGCGAGGGTTTTCCGCAGGCGTACAAGGCTGAGGCCAGTGCCGGTGCGCTGTTTCTGGAAAACCTGCGGCAGGAAAAAGAGCTGGACTGGACCTTTGTGTCGCCGTCGGCAGAGTTTGTCGAAGGTGAGCGCACGGGGACGTTTCGGGTTGGCAAGGATGATTTGCTGGTGAGCAGTGCAGGGCGTAGCTGGATCACTTTTGCTGATTATGCGATTGCGATGATCGATGAAGTGGAAGCGCCGAAGCATTCCCGCCAGCGGTTCACAGTCGGGTATTGATAGCGCGGCTGAAACCATTCGCGAGCAAGCCCGCTCCCACACTGGACCGCAGGTGAACACACTATTTGTGAACGCCTACGATCAAGGTGGGAGCGGGCTTGCTCGCGAAGCTTTTCAGCGACTCTGAGCCTGCTCCACCAACCACCCCATCAATTCCCTCAACTTCGGCGAAGGCCCGGGTTTTTCCGGGAAAACCAGGTAATACGCCAATCCCGTCTTCACCTTCAATTCAAACGGCATGACCAGCCGCCCCGCACTCAAATCATCGCCAATCAACGACCAATCCCCGATCGCCACGCCGGTCCCTTGGGACGCCATCGACATCGCCAGGTCCAGCGTTTCGAAATGCTGACCCTTGGCGACATTGCTCAAGCGAATATCAGCGGTGGCCAGCCAGGCTTTCCAGTCCCGTTCATCCCGGGTCGGGTGCAGCAACATGTGCTGCTCCAGATCCTCCGGCGTCATCAGCGGCACTGGACCTTCCAGCAGAGGTTTGGAGCAGACCGGTGTCAGTTGCTCATCGAACAAATGAAAAGAGGCCAGCGCGCTGTCCGGCGGTGCGCCGTACATCACCGCTGCATCGAACTGCTCGCGATGAAAATCCACACCGTGTTTGACCGTGGTGGTCAACTCCACCGGCACATCCGGGCGCTCCCGTTGCCACTGCAACAACCGCGGCAACAGCCAGCGCATGACGCACGTCGGGGCCTTGAGTTGCAGGGTTTCGCGCTTCTCGCCGATCTGCTCCACCGCCTCGTCGATCAAGCCGAAAATCTGCTGGACCCGTGGCAGCCATTCCCGTCCTTCGGCCGTCAGGTCAAGGCCTCGGGCCTGGCGAATGAACAGTTCATAACCCAGATGTTCTTCCAGCCCGGCGATCTGCCGACTCACCGCCCCTTGGGTGATGTACAGCTGTTCGGCAGCACGGGTGAAGTTGCAGCACTGCGCGGTAATCAGAAAAGTGTGCAGCGCCGGCAGGGGAGGCAATCGTTTCATTGGGATCCAAGGTATGACGTGAGGACATGGCTAGTATGACTTTTTATCCATTGTTGCGGCTACGTGTCGCCCGTTCCAATGAGGCCATCCCTGGACCTGCCCACTCATCATAAACACTGCGCAGGTCCGGCGTCTCAAACGAACAAGAAGGGCAAAGACATGGCGACGTGCGGCGAAGTATTGGTCAAGTTACTCGAAGATTACGGGGTTGAGCAGGTGTTCGGCATTCCCGGGGTTCACACCGTGGAGCTGTATCGCGGGCTGGCCCGTTCGAGCATCAACCACGTCACTCCGCGTCACGAGCAGGGCGCCGGTTTCATGGCCGACGGTTACGCTCGCACCAGCGGCAAACCGGGTGTGTGCTTCATCATCACCGGCCCTGGCATGACCAACATCACCACCGCCATGGGCCAGGCCTACGCCGATTCGATCCCGATGCTGGTGATCTCCAGCGTGCAATCGCGCAGCCAGTTGGGCGGCGGTCGCGGCAAGCTGCACGAGCTGCCAAACCAGAGCGCTTTGGTCGGTGGCGTGGCGGCGTTCTCCCACACCTTGATGTCGGCGGCTGAACTGCCGGGCGTCCTGGCACGTGCTTTTGCATTGTTCCAGGCCGGCCGTCCGCGTCCGGTGCACATCGAAATTCCGTTGGACGTCCTGGTCGAAGAGGCCGATGACCTGCTCGCCAGCGTACCGGTCAACATTGACCGCGCCGGTGCCTCGCCGAGTGCAATCAGCCGCATGACCGCGTTGCTGGCCGGTGCCAAGCGCCCACTGATTCTCGCCGGTGGCGGCGCCATCGATGCCGCCGTCGAGTTGACTGAACTGGCCGAGCTGCTGGACGCCCCGGTGGCCCTGACCATCAATGCCAAAGGCATGCTCGAATCCAACCATCCGTTGCTGATCGGCTCGACCCAAAGCCTGGTCGCGACTCGCGCTCTGGTGGCTGAAGCGGACGTGGTGTTGGCGATCGGCACCGAACTGGCCGAGACCGATTACGACGTGACCTTCGCCGGCGGTTTCGAGATTCCTGGCGTGCTGCTGCGTGTGGACATCGACCCCGACCAGACCGTGCGCAACTACCCGCCGAAAATCGCGTTGGTAGCCGACTCGCGCAACGCCGCCCAAGCCTTGCTGAGCGAACTGTCCCACCACTCGCTGGCCGAGCGCCGTAACGATTGGGGCCAGGTCCGTGCCGCACGCTTGCGCGATGAACTGGCTGCCACTTGGGACGCTCCGACCCTGGCCCAGACCCGCTTCCTGGAAACCGTCTTGCACGAACTGCCAAACGCAGTCTTCGTCGGCGATTCAACCCAACCGGTGTACACCGGCAACCTGACCTTCAACCCGGAACGCCCGCGTCGCTGGTTCAACTCGTCCACCGGTTACGGCACCCTCGGTTACGCCTTGCCGGCAGCCATCGGCGCCTGGCTCGGCGGCAGCGTTGAAAACGGCGCACGTCCTCCAGTGGTGTGCCTGATCGGCGACGGTGGCCTGCAATTTACCCTGCCGGAACTGGCCAGCGCCGTTGAAGCGCGCACCCCGGTGATCGTCCTGCTGTGGAATAACCAGGGCTACGAAGAGATCAAGAAATACATGGTCAACCGCGACATCGAGCCGGTTGGCGTCGACATCTACACCCCGGACTTCATCGGCGTGGCCAAGGCGCTGGGCTGTGCCGCCGAAGCCATCTGCGGTGTCGAGCAACTGCGCAGCGCACTGCGCGCCGCCGCCGATCGCCAGGGCCCGACCCTGATTGAAATCGATCAGACTGTGTGGATGAAGGCGGTGTCGAAATGACTTTCCCTACGACCCTCGACGGCCTGTTCATCGACGGACAATGGTCCGCTGGCAACGAACACCTGCGCGTGATCAACCCGGCCACCGAAGCCCTGTTGACCACCGTGAACGGCGGCGATGAACGTGCTGTCGATCAAGCCGTCACTGCCGCAACCAACGCTTTCAAGGAATGGTCGAAAACCACCGGCGCCGAGCGCGGCGCGATCCTGCGCAGAATTGCTGCGGGCGTGCAGGCCGGTCGCGAACAGTTGATGCATTTGCAGTCGAGCAACAACGGCAAACCACTGTTCGAAGCGGCCATCGACGTCGACGACGTGATTGCCACCTTCGAGTACTACGCCGGTCTGGCCGAAGGTCTCGATGCCAAGCAAGACAGCAATGTGGAGCTGCCAACCGACGACTTCAGCGCTCGTGTGCGCCGTGAGCCGTGCGGTGTGGTCGGCCTGATCGTGCCGTGGAATTTCCCGATGGTTACCACTGCCTGGAAACTCGCCCCGGCCCTGGCTGCCGGTTGCTGCGTGGTGCTCAAGCCGTCCGAAGTCACGCCGCTGCCGGAACTGGAACTGGCGACGATCATCGCCGAGGCCGGTCTGCCCAAGGGTGTGTTCAACCTGGTCTGCGGCACGGGCCTGGCCGTTGGTGCGCCGTTGTCGGCTGACCCGCGCATCGCCAAGATTTCCTTCACCGGCAGCAACGCCGTCGGTGTTCAAGTCATGCAACGTGCCGCAGAAACCGTGAAGGGCGTGAGCCTGGAACTGGGCGGCAAATCCTCGCTGCTGGTGCTCAAAGACGCTGACATCGAACTGGCCGTGGAAGTGGCCTGTGGCGGCGGTTTCTTCAACGCCGGGCAGATGTGTTCGGCCACCAGCCGCGTGCTGATCGCCGATGAACTGGCGGACGAATTCCTCATCCGTTTGAAGGCCCGCGCCGAAGCCATTCGCGTGGCGGACCCGTTCGACCCGAACGTGGAAATGGGCGCACTGGTCAATCAGGCGCAATACCAGCGCGTACTCGGCCACATCGATCGTGGTTTGAGTGCTGGCGCCAAGCTGGTTTGCGGCGGCAATCGCCCGGCAGACCTGCCGCGCGGCTATTTTTTGCAGCCGACGATTTTCACCGAAGTGCCCCTCGACAGTGCGCTGTGGTGCGAAGAGATTTTCGGTCCGGTGATCTGCGTGCGCAGTTTTGCCACTGAAGCCGAGGCGATTGCCCTGGCCAACGACAGCCAGTTCGGTCTGGTGGCCAGCGTGGTCACTCGCGACGCGGAAGCGGCAGATCGGGTCGCCAACGCCTTGCAGGCGGGGCTTGTGTGGATCAACGCGCCACAAGTGATCTTCCCGCAGACCGCTTGGGGTGGCTACAAACAGAGCAGCATCGGCCGCGAATTGGGGCCGTGGGGTTTGCAGGCTTTCCAGGAAATCAAACACGTGATTCGAGCGGTCTGACGGCTCGAAAAGGGTCAGCGCATGCCTCGTGATGAGGCATGCGCTGGCGTCATGGCTTCAATGAGTTTTTATCGATAGTCAGGTGTTTTGCACGACCTCAGGATGAACCCGTCGGCTCAGCGCAAACCCCGTGAATACGGGGGCTTGAAGCAGATCTGGCGGCGCAGATGCAACGGTTGCGACCAGCCTCATACCTACAAAAACAAAGGGAGTCCGTAATGGGCGAGCATGATCTGAACAGACGTCAATTCATCAAAACCGTGGGCGTAGCCTCGGTGGCAGCGGCCGCTATGAGCATGCCGTTCATCAAGGCTAACGCCAGCGACACACGCTTTGCGGGCAAGACCCTGCGTTTGCTGACCTGGTCCGATGACACCGGCTTGGCAGCCCTGCGTAACATCGCCGCGACCTTCGAAGACAAGTACGGCTGCAAGGTCATCGCTGACCGTACCGGCAGTACTTCGGAAATGGTCGCCAAACTCAAGGCTGGCGGTGATCGTCCGCAGTACGACATCATCACCCTGGCCGGCGTCGGCGCCGAAGGTCTGGCCGCCGCCAACCTGCTGGAAAAACCCGACCTCAACCGCATCCCGAACCTGGTCGACGTACCGGAAAAATACCGCACCGGCGCCAATGGCCACGGTATCGGTTACCTGCTCTGGTGCAACAGCCTGGTATACAGCACGCGCACTCAGAAAGAAGCGCCGGACAGCTACGCCGCCCTGTGGGACGCCGACGCTGCGCCGAACATCTTCCTGCCGCCGCCAAACTGGACCGAGGCCATGGACCTGATCATCATCGCCGCCAAACTGGCCGGTGGTGACGAACACAACATTGAGCCAGGCTTCAAGAAACTCGCCGAGCTGAAAGATCGCGTGGTCACCCTGGGTGAAAACCCGAACCAGATCGCCGAGCTGTTCCGCACCGGTTCCCTGGACATGGGCGGCCTGTATGCGCCGGCATTCTTCCCGAAACAGATCCGCGATCCGGCCTACGGTCTGAGTGCAACCTTTGGCATGAAGGAAGGTTTCTACACCGACTTGATGCAATCGGTGATGCCGAAGAACCGTCCGGGCGACACCGACATGGCGTACGCCTTCATCAACCACTCTCTGGACCCGTTGGTGCAGGGCAAGATGGCTGAAGACATCTACAACGGCCCGGTCAACGCCAAGGCGATCATCTCCGCCGAAGCGCGCAAGAGCCCGTTCATCCTCACGCCAGAGCAGATTGCCGAGAAGGCGATCATGCACGACAACGCCTTCCTGGCCACCGTGCATGACCAATGGATTCGTCGTTACACGGAAATCTTTTCTTCCTGATCCGTAGGAGCTGCCGAAGGCTGCGATCTTTTGATCCTGCTCTTCGGTGGCTCTGAAAAGATCAAAAGATCGCAGCCTTCGGCAGCTCCTACAGGGGCCGGGCGCGCAGATATTTCTGATCTTCCATTGACGAGACCCTTGCTATGGAACACCAACCTCTGACTCATCCGGTCGCCGCCGCTCCTGTGCGCGTCAATCGGGGTGTTTCGCCGACGACGCGTGCCTGGATTTTCCTTTCGCCGTCGATGCTGTTTCTGGGCGTATTGATCGCCGCCAGCCTGCTGGTACTGCGCATGAGCGTGGGCACCAAGGGCGCGGAATGGACCGGGTTCAGCCTGGCCAGTTACGCCCAATTGCTGGAACCGTATTACCTCAAATCCTTGCTGCTGACCCTGCGCTTGGCGTTGATCAGCGCGGTGATCGCGGTCGTGTTGGCGATCCCGGTGGCCTACACCATGTCGCGGCTGACCTCACCGTTTGTGCGACGGATCTTCCTCGCCGCGGTGCTGCTGCCTTTGCTGGTCAACCTGCTGCTGCAAAGCTACGGCTGGCTGGTAATTCTCGGCCCAGGCGGGATGCTCAATCAGGCGCTGATGGGCCTGGGCCTGATCAAGCGCCCGATCATGTTGCTCTACAACCAGAACGGCGTACTGATGGGCCTGGTGCAAACCGCGTTCCCGTTGGCCGTGCTGCCGATTGCCAGCGCCATGCGCGGCGTCGCCCGTACTTATGAAGAAGCCGCTGCAACGCTAGGTGCCAGCCGTTTGCAGGTGTTCCGTCAGGTGGTGCTGCCGATGAGCATGCCGGGGATCATCACTGGCGCGACGTTGGTATTTGCCTACAACGCCAGCAGCTTCGTGGTGCCTTTGCTGCTCGGTGGCCGACGCGTGCCGATGCTGGCCGTGATGGTCCATGACCAGATCGCCCCGCTGATGAACTGGCCCGCCGCCTCCGCTGCCGGTGTGGTGTTGATTGTCACCACGCTCGCGATCATGACCTTGTCCGAATACATCACTGGCCGCCGTCGGCGCATGCTGGAGGCTTCGCAATGAGTACCCTGATCAAGAAACGTTATGGGCTGCTGCCGGGCGAGACCGGCAAATTCGCCGGCATCCTCTCGGGCTTCATCCTGCTGCTGGCGGTGTTGCCGATCCTGACCATGATCGTAATGTCGTTCAGCGGCTCGTCGAACCTCGACTTCCCGCCGAGCAGCTATAGCCTGCAATGGTACAAAGCGGCCTGGCACACCTTCGTCTCGCCGGACGCCAGCGACGTGCTGAGCCTGGGCAAAGCCATGACCACCAGCCTGATGGTGGCGTGCCTGACCATGGTGTTTGCAACGATCATCGCAGTGCCGGCGTCTTATGCGCTGACCCGTTGCGAGTTCCGCGGCAAAGCCGTGGCGCTGCAACTGATGTCGTTGCCGTTGGTGTTTCCGATGGTGGTGTTGGGCCTGGCGTTGCTGCTGGTGTTCGACAGCCTGCCGTTCCAGATGACCACCTCACGGCTGGTGATTGCCCACGTGATCCTGGCGCTGCCGTTCGTGGTGAAAAACTGCACCGCCGCGATGCTCTCCATCGGCAGCGAAGTTGAAGAGGCCGCACAGATGCTCGGTGCTTCGCCGACCCGGGCGATCATCGATGTGGTGGTGCCGCTGATGAAGTCGGGGATTCTGGCGGGGATGCTGCTGGCGTTCATCGTCTCGTTCAACGAATTCACCGTGACCTACTTCCTTTACACCATCGACGTCATGACCGTGCCGATCTGGATGTACAGCCGCACCGTGTCTTCGCTCGACCCAACCGTTTTCTCGTTTGCCGTGCTGATCGTGCTGATCGACTTCGTCCTGATCTGGGCGTTGGAGAAGCTGGTTGGTGAAGGTGGCGTTTCGTTCTGATTCTTGAGGTGCAACATGACTGGTCTGATTCTGGAAAACGTCGAGAAACATTACGGCTCGGCCTGCGCGGTAAAGGATGTAAACCTGCATTTGCCCGAGGGCAAACTGGTGTGTTTCCTCGGCCCGTCGGGCTGCGGCAAAACCACCTTGCTGCGCATGATCGCAGGGCTTGAAACCCTGAGCGGCGGCGAGATTCGCCTGGACGGTGAAGACATCGGCCATACGCCTGCGCATCAACGTAATTTCGGCATGGTGTTTCAATCGCTGGCGCTGTTTCCGCACATGACGGTGGGGGAGAACATCGCCTATCCGCTGAAACTGCGTGGCGTCAGCAAGGCTGATCAGCAGGCGCGGGTGGTGGAGTTACTGCAACTGATTCAGTTGCAGGAAATGATCGACCGTCCGGTGTCGAAACTCTCTGGTGGCCAACGTCAGCGCGTGGCGATTGCCCGGGCGATTGCGAATCACCCAAAAATTCTGCTGCTCGACGAACCGCTGTCGGCGCTGGACGCCAAGCTGCGTGAATCGATGCAGGTGGAAATCCGTCAGCTGCAACAACGCTTGAACATCACCACCATCATGGTGACCCACGACCAGCGTGAAGCCATGACCATGGCGGATATCGTTGTGGTATTGGGTGAGCATCGCGTGCAGCAGGTGGGCACGCCGATTGAGATTTATCGTCACCCGGCCAATGAATTTGTCGCGGACTTTATCGGCTCGGGCAATATCTTCCCGGCCACCGCGCTGGGCAACGGCAAGATTGGGCTGCCGGGTGGCGATGCGCTGGAAGTGCCGATCTGCAGCAGCATCGTGGTCGGTGAGAAAGTGAAGATGCTGATTCGCCCTGAAGACCTGCAACTGTCGCATCCACAGGCCACGGCGGGGAATCGGTTGCTTGGTAAGGTGACGTTTGTGCGTGATATTGGCGCGACAATTGAAACGACCGTGGAGTGTTCCGGGGTGTCGTTTACGGCGTTGAGTACGCCGTGTCAGGGGTTTGGGTTGAGCATTGGCAACCCAGTGTCGGTGACGTTGCCGGCTGATGCGTGCCGAGTACTCGGCGCCTGACTTTATAGGTGGATTGACTGTACTGGCCCCTTCGCGAGCAAGCCCGCTCCCACATTCGACCGAGTTCCTTCATGAGAATACGGTCGAATGTGGGAGCGGGCTTGCTCGCGAAGAGGGCGGTACATCCGACAAAAATCTCAGTTAGACCGTCAACCGCAACCGCGCCAAATCCCTTAACGGCGGCGCCCCAAACAATCGGCTGTACTCCCGGCTGAATTGCGAAGGGCTTTCATACCCCACCCGATACCCCGCTGCCGAAGCCTCCAAGCCTTCCGCCAGCATCAACCGCCGCGCTTCTTGCAGGCGCAGTTGTTTCTGATACTGCAACGGACTCATCGCCGTCATCGCCTTGAAGCGGTGATGCAACGTCGACACACTCAGGTTCACTTCCTTCGCCAGATCATCGATGCGCAGCGGCTGTTCATAGTTGCCGTTGAGCCATTTGATCGCCTGGCTGATGCGATGGCTCTGGCTGTTGGCGATAGCGATTTCGTATAACCGATGGCCCTGCTGACTGCGCAACAACCGATAAAGAATCTCCCGGCGAATCAGCGGTGCGAGCATGGCGATGTCTTTCGGTGCATCCAGCAAACGTGCCAGACGCAACACCGCGTCGAGCATCGCGGTGTCGATCCGTTCGACATACAAGCCGCGCCCCGTCGGCCGGGTGGGCACACTAAGAGGGCCGGCGTCGGCAATCAGCGCAGTGATTTCCGCCGGGTCGATATCCAGCCGCACCGCGAGGATCGGTTCTTCAGACGTGACATTCACCACACGCCCGCTCAGTGGCATCGAGACCGACACCACCAGGTAATTCAGCGGATCGTAGTTGAAGTACTCATCGGCCAGCCTGACCTCTTTACGGCCCTGCGCCATGATGCACAGCGCGGGTTGCGCCAGTACCGGGGCAAATTCATGGGACTGGCTATGGCGAGACATGAAGAGCGAGCCGACGGCAGTCGCATAAGTGCCATCCTCCGCCGTGTTTTGGCGAATGATAGCGGCCAGTTCCGCGCGCTGTTTCTCCATGTCGGCGTCCAGCGGGGCTTGAAAGTGATCGAGCGACGACATGCTAGGCATCCTCGGCAAGGCGTTGGTAATGAGGCGAGCTTAAGTTTGTGCAAGATGAAGCGGTAGACACATCCTGCCTCAACCTTGCCTGATTCTGCACGGAGTGAATTAACGGCACCTCTATGACAGGGCAACCCAAGGAAAACTTGCTTGAAAGCCCTGTTTCATTGGCGCGAAAGCTTTTACAGGTTGTTACAGGTTTTTCGAGAAGCCGCGCAGGATTGTGCAATAAGCCGGCAGGAATCGACTAACCGCGCTTCCACCGGCGCGCTTAACCTTTGATCCTGTCGCAGCCCGTCCCACGGCTGCCACTCGAGTACCTGGGAGGGTTGAACATGTCTACGCAGATCCCCGTCAGTCATATGGCCTTTGTCCGCGCCCGCGCCGGGCGTTCGGCGGAACTCGGTGCGCGCCTGAGCGCCTTGATCGAGCCGTCCCGCAGCGCACCGGGTTGCCTGAATTTTGCCCTGCAACATTCGCAGTGCGATCCGGAGTTGTGGCTGGTGTCCGGTTTCTGGATGAACCAGCAGGCCATGACCGCTTACTTCAGCACCCCGGCCATGCAGATTTTTGCCGGGTTGGTGCAAGACCTGGTGGTCAACAGCCTGGATTTTCATACCTTCAAGGACGTGTCGGCCGCCCAGGCGCTGGGGCAGTCTCAGTCGTGGGTACACAAAATGGCGGGTTGAGGGTTTAATGGCTCAATTCTCCATTCAGCCAGGATCCGCGACATGGCACGCAAAGCCTTTGAAACCTTCGAAGCCGTATCTGCCGTAGTACCCCGTGAAGGTGGTTATCACGCCGCAATCGCCACCAAAGCCATCGGTGGTTCGGGTGCGCCGCGCTTTCACAAGCTGCTCGAAGAACAGACCTTCAAAACTGCCCGCGAGGCCGATGAAGCCGCTGCGCTGCAGTTGACACACCTCAAAGACGTCAGCGAAGACGGCGACCTGATCTGGTAATTACCTTTTCGCCCCCGGGCGATACATCTTGAACAACGCCTCAGGCCCCAGCTGGAAATAATCCGCTGGCCCGCCGCCGCGCAGAATCGGTTCTGCCGCGGCGGTGTCGTACACCCCATCCTTCAACAGCCATTTGGCGATATGCACGGCGACCACTTCGCCGAGAATCAGCCAGCTCGGCACCACGTTGCCATCGGCCCGCTGCAACTGAATGATCTGCGTGACCTTGCACTCGAAGGACACCGGGCTTTCGGCGACGCGCGGCACCTGAATGATTTTCGACGCTGCCGGGGTTAGCCCGGACAACTCGAACTCGTTGACCTCGGGCGGGGCCATGGCAGAGCTCTGGTTCATCTGCTCGGCCAGTGGCCGGGTCGCCAGGTTCCAGACGAATTCGCCGGTCTGTTCGATGTTATTCAGGCTGTCTTTGCGCCCGACACTGGAAAACCCAATGATCGGCGGAATGTAGTTGAACGCGTTGAAGAAACTGTAAGGCGCCAGGTTCAGGCGGCCATTGGCATCCTGAGAGGAAATCCAGCCAATGGGACGCGGGCCGACGATCGCATTGAACGGATCATGCGGCAGGCCGTGGCCGTTGGCGGGTTCGTAGAAGTGGATGTCGTCGGGCATGGCGCGGGGTTCCTGAGTTCGGTTTGTAGCGAAGAGGGCCATAGTGCAAGCGGTGGCCAGCAATTTCCAGTGTGGCAATGACGGCGCATTGGCTTGTGTGACAGTTTTTTCATAAAGCACCTACCTAATTTTCACGGCCTCACCTTCAGTCTGCGCGGCGTCCAAAGCCTGAGAAACGGCTGCCCTGACTATTGGAGCTTTACCCTCGATGAACAAACTTCCTCAAATCACCCTGGCGTTCTGGGTGATGAAAATCTGCGCGACGACCCTGGGGGAAACCGCCGGCGACTTGCTGTCGATGACCCTCAACGTCGGTTACGCCATCAGCTCGCTGATTTTGATCAGCGTGTTCGTACTGACGCTGATCACACAACTGATGTCCAAAACCTACAAACCGGTGCTGTACTGGATCGTGATTTTGTCGACCAGCACGGCCGGCACCACCATGTCTGATTTCATGGACCGCACCCTTGAGTTGGGCTATGCCACGGGCTCGATGATCCTGATTGCGATTTTGATAGGGATTTTTGCTGCGTGGCGCTTGAGCGGCGATTCGCTGAACGTCACCAAGGTCCAGACCTTTCGCGGCGAGATGTTTTACTGGATGGCGATACTGTTTTCCAACACCCTGGGCACTGCGCTTGGCGACTACCTGGCTGATGACTCGGGTCTCGGTTTTGCCGGTGGTGCACTGCTGATCGGCTCGACCATTGCGGTGGTGGTGTTGCTCAAATACTTCACGAAGATTTCGTCGGTGCTGCTGTTCTGGGTGGCGTTTGTGCTGACACGGCCGTTTGGCGCGACGTTGGGCGATTTCCTGACCAAGCCCCATGCAAAGGGTGGGCTGGATTTCGGCACCATCGGTTCGTCGTTGGTGTTGGCGGGGATTCTGGTGGTGATGATTGCGGGGGCTTCGATCGTGCAGAGCAAATACACGAAGCAGGAAGTTGCCGAGTTGTCTTGAAACCGAGTCGCGGCATTCGCGAGCAAGCCCGCTCCCACAGGTTGACCGAGTTCTTTCAGAAGAATGGGGTCGAATGTGGGAGCGGGCTTGGTTCGGGCGGCGTTCCGACGAAGAGGCCGGTACAGCCGACCTCGATGTGCCTGTCAGTCCGTTTCGATCCGCGAATGCTTGCGGGTGTCTTTCATGGTCACGTAGACCAGCAACGACACGGCAATACACGCGGTGACATACCAGTAGTAACCGGTTTCCATGCCGATGCTCTTGAACCACAGTGCGATGTATTCAGCGGTGCCGCCGAAGATCGACACGGTCAGCGCGTACGGCAGGCCGACGCCCAGGGCGCGGATTTCGGTCGGGAACAGTTCGGCTTTGACCACCGCGTTGATCGAGGTGTAGCCGCTGACGATGATCAGCGCCGCCATGATCAGGAAGAACGCGCCCCACCAGGTCTGCACGGTGTGCAGGGTGGTCAGGATCGGCACGGTGAACAGCGTCCCGAGAATACCGAAGGCAATCAGGATTGGCCGGCGACCGACTTTATCCGACAGCCCGCCAACAAGCGGTTGCAAGCACATGAACAGGAACAGCGTGGCAGCGGAAATCGTGGTGGAGTCGGAGATGCTCATGCCGACCGTGTTCACCAGATATTTCTGCATGTACGTGGTGTAGGTGTAGAACGCCAGGGTGCCGCCCATGGTCAGGCCGACCACGGTCATCAGTTCCTTCGGATGACGCATCAAGGTGCGCATCGCGCTTTCCTTGGCCTTCTCTTTCTTGGTGAACGACTCGGTTTCTTCCATGCCACGACGCAGGTACAGCGCGACCACGGCACACAGCGCGCCGATGGCGAACGGGATGCGCCAGCCCCAGGCGTACAGCTCTTCAGTGGTCAGGGTCTGTTGCAGCACGATCAGCACGGCCAGGGCGATGAGCTGACCGGAGATCAGGGTCACGTACTGGAAGCTGGAGTAGAAACCGCGACGATCCTTGGTCGCCATCTCGCTGAGGTACGTTGCCGAGGTGCCGTACTCGCCACCGACCGACAGGCCTTGCAGCAAACGGGCGAAAATCAGCAGGATCGGTGCGCCGATGCCAATGGTTTCATAACCCGGGCTCAGGGCGATCAGCAGCGAGCCGAAACACATCAGGTACACCGAAGCCATCAGTGCTTTCTTGCGACCTGCCTTGTCGGCGTAAAGGCCCATCAGCCAGCCACCGATCGGGCGCATCAGGAAGCCCACGGCGAAGATCGCGGCGGTGTTCAGCAGTTGTGCGGTGGTGTCGCCTTTGGGGAAAAAGGCCTTGGCGAAGTACAGGGAGAAGGCGGCGTAGACGTACCAGTCGTACCACTCGACCATGTTGCCGACAGAGCCGCTGAAGATCGATTTGATGCGACTGGCAGTGGTTCTTTCTTTGGCAGGCGTAGCTGCCGACCCAAGAGGCAGGGTTTGTGAGTTATCCATGACGGATCCTTCATTTAATTGTTTTTGTGGAGCGCGTTGAAACGCAGCCTGCTTGGGCTATAGCAGGAGCTGTGCCAAGGGGAGGAGGGCCGGTTTAGAGGGGTTTTGAAGATTTCGTGAGCGGAAATCCGCTTATTCTAAGTTGGGTGTGAGCGGAAAATCGCCGAAAGATCAAAAGATCGCAGCCTTCGGCAGCTCCTACGTTAGATCGGAGTACACCCTGTAGGAGCTGCCGAAGGCTGCGACCTTTTGATCTTGACGGTCGATTACACAAACATCTCGCGGGTCAGGCCATGCCGCTGCATCTTTTCATTGAACGTGCGGCGCGGCAGTTGAAGTTCTTCAAGTACCGCTTTCACATCGCCCTTATGCCGGGTCAACGCCGCGCGCAGACAATGCGCTTCAAACGCTTCCTGCTGCGCCGCCAGCGATTGCCCAGGATCAATCCCCACCGGTTCCGGCTCGCCCAGTCCCAACACTTGTCGCTCAGCAACGTTCGCCAACTCGCGCACATTGCCCGGCCAGTCGTGGCTCAGCAGGTGGCTCAACTGCGGGCCGCTCAGCGGTGGGAAAGTGCGCCCCAAACGCTCGGCGGCATTTTGTGCAAACGACTCGAACAACAGTGGAATGTCTTCACGCCGCTCGCGCAACGGCGGCAGCCGCAACTCGGCCACGTTCAACCGATAGGCCAAATCCTCGCGAAAACGTCCGGCCCGGGCTTCGTCCAGCAAGTCGGGTTTGGTCGCGGCGATGATTCGCAAATCCACGCGGATGCTCTGATTCGAGCCCAACCGCTCCAGCTTCTGCTCCTGCAACACCCGCAGCAATTTCACCTGCTGGGCCAGCGGCATGCTTTCGATTTCATCGAGAAACAGCGTGCCGCCATCGGCGTATTCGAGCTTGCCGATACGTTTGCCTGAAGCGCCGGTGAAGGCGCCGCTTTCGTGACCGAACAGCTCGGCCTCGAACAACTGCTCGGGGATCGCCGCACAGTTCAATGCCACAAACGGTTTGTCGGCCCGCGGACCAAAGTCGTGCAGGCAACGGGCAACCAGTTCCTTGCCGCTGCCGGTTTCACCGCGAATCAACACATTGACCGGCAGCGTCGCCAGGTCCAGCACTTGCCGACGCAGTGTCTGCAAACCACGGGACACGCCCAGCAACGTCGCATCGAGTTTGGCGCGGTTGTCCGCCTGCTCGTGCAGGGCGCGGTTTTCCAGCACCAGCCGCCGCTTGTCCAGCGCGCGGCGCAGACTGCCTAGCAGGGTTTCAGGGCTGAAGGGTTTTTCAAGGAAGTCGTAGGCGCCATCGCGCATCGCTTCGACCGCCATCGGCACATCGCCGTGACCGGTCAGCAGAATCACCGGCAAGTCGGCGTCGCGCCGCTGAACCTCGGCCAGCAGTTCCAGGCCGGTCATGCCCGGCATGCGCACGTCGCTGAGGATCACCCCGGGGAAATGCTTCGGCAGCTGCGCCAGGCACTCATCGGCGCGGCTGAACAACTGCACCTCGAACCCCGACAGGCTCAGCCATTGTTCGACGGCGCTGCGAATACTGCTTTCGTCGTCGACCACCATCACTGAGTTCAGCATGAGCCAGGGGCCTCCAGGTCGATGGGCAAGGTCACGGTGAACACCGCGCCGTTTGCATGATTGTTGGCGCTCAGGCGTCCGCCCGATTCGTGCACGATGGCAAAGGATACGGCCAGCCCGAGGCCCAGGCCATCACCCACCGGTTTGGTGGTGAAGAACGGATCAAACACGTTGGCCAAGTGCTCTTCGGCAATGCCGCCACCGTTGTCGGCGACGGTCAGGCGCCAGAGTTGTTCGTCGGCTTCGATACGGATTTCCAGGCGCTTGCACGGTTTATCGTGCATCGCATCCAGGGCATTGCGCAGCAAATTGATCAGCACCTGTTCCAGACGAATCGCATCGCCACGCACCCAGGCCGGG
Organism: Pseudomonas sp. Root329; assembly: GCF_001424925.1. Taxonomy (NCBI): domain Bacteria; kingdom Pseudomonadati; phylum Pseudomonadota; class Gammaproteobacteria; order Pseudomonadales; family Pseudomonadaceae; genus Pseudomonas; species Pseudomonas sp. Root329. The sequence goes on from NZ_LMCV01000010.1 coordinate 29,786, forward strand.
CGAGTCAGGTGCAGCACCGTGCTGACCTGTTCATCGCGCAACCTTGTGTCGAGCAGCTGCAACGATTGGTCCACCACCGACGCCAAATCCAGCCGTTCGCGTAAACCGCTGGGGCTTTTGCGGGCGAAGGTTTTCAGGTGACCGGTGAGGGCGGCCATGCGCGTCAGCATGTCATCCACCGGTCTGAGTGCTTTGTAGGCGTCATCGACCCGGCCGTGATCGAGCAGCAGCCTCAGAGTAGCAAGCTGCATGCGCTGGGCGGTCAGCGGCTGGTTGATTTCATGGGCCAGCGCCGCAGACATCTGGCCGAGTGCGGCGAGTTTGGCCGATTGCACCAGACCGTCCTGAGCGGTGCGCAGGTCGCGGGTGCGTTCTTCCACCAGTTGTTCGAGCTCTTCGCGACTGCGCTGGCGCAGCTTGGCCAGACGCCAGCGCTGATTGAGGAACAGCAACAGAAACACCACCGCCAGCCACAACCCGGCGGCGGCGAGCCCGGCGTTACGGCTGTCTTCGAATGCGACTTGCGGGCGGCGCAGCAGGTGCAACGTCCAGCCTTCAGTGCTCAGCGGCAGCGATTCCCACAGGTAATTGGCCGTCCCGTCAGGGCCCACGACCCGCGTCAGATCACTGTTGTCGTCGAAGCGCCGCACCGATTGATACTCGAGCGGGGTCAGCGGTTGTTTGTCGTATTGGCGGGTGGCCTTGAGCTCCGCGTGATCGCTGTCACTCAGCGGTTTCAACAGGCGATAGCGCCAGCCCGGCTGGTTGGCGATGAAGATAATCCCGCGTGCATCACTGACCAGCAGCGTGTCGCTGCCCTGACGCCATTCGCGCTCCAGTTCCGGAAATTCGAGTTTCACCACCATCGCGCCGAGGAACTGGCCGTCGTCACCGGTAACCGCGCTGGACAGGAAGTAACCGGGAATGCCGCTGGTCACGCCCACCGCGTAAAAGCGCCCGGTGCCCTGGGTGCGTGTCTCGCTGAAGTAGGGGCGGAAACCGTAGTTGTGACCGACGTAACTGCTGGGCAAACGCCAATTGCTGGCGGCCACCGCCAGACCGGTGTGGTCGAGCAGTTCCAGGGTCGAGGATTGCGCCGCGCCGTTGATCTTTTCCAGTTTGCGGTTCAGTGCGTCCTGCTGTTCGGGCGTCACCGGTCCGTTGAGCGCGGAACGCAACTCCGGGTCCAGCGCGAGCACGGCGGGCAGGGCGCGGTAGCGGTCGATCAGGGTGTGCAAAGAGTTGGCATACAACGCCAATTGCTGATTGGCGCGGGCGGCGTCTTCGACCAGGGCCTGGCGTTCGGCATGACGCACGGCAAGCCCGGCTGCCAGCGCGGCACCGGCGAGGATCAGCAAGGTGTACAACGTCAGACGCAGGGTACGAGAGGTCGGCAGCATGCTTGTCGCAAACGCATAGAAGGTCGGGGCCGGCACCATAACATGGAGTGACGGCGGCCAATCGGTTTTTGCCCGGCACGTCAGGCGGCGTGCTTTTCAATGAGGTGCCGGGAGACTCTGCCCACCAGGTTTCGTGGGTGTGTCGTTCTACGCGGTTGATTCGCTGTTTCTTCGTTGAAGATTCTGTATCAGTTTTCTGGGTTTGGGGACGGGCCTGCTGGATGCATGGGTCGCGACTTCGTCAGCCTGTTGTGCCAGCCGATCACTAGCACCCTCTGCCTCGCTTGGCACGTCAACAATGGTTTGTGCTTTCTCCAGCACCTGAGTAATTGCCTCAAAAGGGTTGATACCGCTATTCAGCAGTTTCATCGCCTCACGTTGATTTTCGGAGGTGAGTTCCTCCAGCTGCGTGTAAAACAGGTTCTGAATTCGTTCTGGGTAGGCGTTGATGCTGTCTGAGAAATTTTTGATTTTTTCGAACATATCGCGGCCACCGCTGACAAGACTTTGTGCCCCATCGATGACTTTGTTCGTGGTGTCGACAGCAGTGTTCAAGCTATCTTTGATTTCTTGGGTATGTAGCGTCTCCGCCAGCTTCAGGCCTTTCTTGAAAAAGTAATACCGCACCAACGGCATTGCAATGGCGCCTACAACTGCCCCGATAGCGCTGCCAATTGCATTACCGATGCCGGGCACTGCAGAACCCAGTATTCCTCCTACAGTAAAGCCCGCGGAGGCGCCCGCGGCCATAGCTCCAAACCCATGTTTGGATTTAATGAATTTACCCAGCGTCATGCTCTGCCGGACCTCGGCAATATCGGCGCCTTCGGGAATGAGGCCGTCGAATTTAGTGGCCAGGTTGTGTATCTGGTCGACAGCGTTTTTGGCTTTGCCAAGTACGCCGACGAAACCCTCCGCCAGTTCAAACACCGCTTTGAATGTGCCTGACTTGTCGACGTACAGAAGCGGGTTGTTGCCGACCATTGCATACAGGTTCAACCCATCCACAGCCCCCGCCGGGTCTGCACTGACCCATCGTTGCAACCACGGCGCGTAATAGCGTGCGCCGTAGTAGTACAGCCCGCTGTCATCCATTTCCTTGCCTGAATAACGGATGGTTTTGTAGTCGACGTCCACCTCGCTTCCCCGCGCATACCAGGCCGTGGCGCCGAACGGGTAATAACCTTCCTCGCTGATCACCTGTGCATTTTGATCGAGCTCCAGCGCGCAGGAACCCAAATGATCGTCGAGGCTGTAGCGCAATTGATCGGCGGCGATGTTGGCGGGTTTGCCGCTGACCCAGTGCAGGCAACGCACGCTGCCGTGCCCGCCGGGCAGGGTGATCACGTGCAGTTCTTCGCTGTTGTCGCGGGTGCGGATTTCCAGCCCCGGGAGGTAGATCACGTCCTGGAAATGGCTGAGCGATGACGTGTGGGTTTCATGCCGTTTGTACACGCGCACGCCCTGGCTGTAGCGGTAGAACTCTTCGTCATCGGGTCCATTGTCGCGTTTGACCAGCGTGACCGATGCCAGCTGATCATGGCTGTTCCACTGCAAGGCTTTGCCCGGTTGCAAGTCTTGGAGATTGCCGTGGCGGTCGTACAACTCGGGAAAATCGGGTACAGGATCCCCCTCTTTCCAGCGCACACCTCGGTTGCTGGCAGGGTCGATGAATATCTCGCGGGTCTGTGAGGTGCCCGCCCGCACGTGACGCAGTTTGATCAGGTTACCGCCGTGATCGTACTCATAGTTTTGTTGGTAGTTGAGCCGATTGTTGGGATCGCCGGGTGAGGGCCGGCCCGGAATATCTGACGGCGGCGCATCGTCGTAACCGGTGGCGCGGGTCAGCCGGTACAGCGAGTCATAGGTGAAGTTGCGGTGGCCGTCGATGAGTTGGTTGGCGAAGTAAATCGGTTTGAACGCGTGGTCTTCGATGTGGGTGATGTTGCCAACGCGGTCGTAGAAGTACTCGAGGTTTTGCAGCGCCGGCGCGGCGTTTTTTTGCGCACGTTGTGTGGACAGGCGTCCAGTGGCCGGGTCGTAGGTCCAGGTGCTCAGCACGTCGTTGCCGGCGCGTTGTTCGATGATCTGGCCGGTGGCGTTGTACTCCGCGTCTTTGAGTACCGGTTGCCAGTTCGGGCTGCCTTTTATCCGCAGCTCAACCTGCTGGAGCTGCCCGGCAATGTCGTAACGCGATTGTTGCTGGTGGTCACCGGCATCGGTCTGGCTCAGCACCGTGCCGAGGGGGCCATAAATCCGGCTACTGCGGTAGGGCTTGCTCTCGAGCAGGGTTCGGGTGTCGCGCAGCGGCTGTCCGAGCAGGCTGTAGCTGTCGAGACTCAAGGTGCCGGAGCGGTCGAGCTGCTCGGTCAACTGACCGCGCAGGTTGTGGGCGGGATCGGCGGAGGCATCGGCATAGGTAAAGGTTTCGACGTTGGGCTCACCGTCTTCCTCGATGCTGAGCGGGCGCAACAGAGCGTCGTAGGTGGTGCGCCAATGACTGCCGCGTTGGTCCCAACGCATCAGCACTTCCCCGGCCAGGCCTGGAAGGCTCAGACGCCAGCCGGCGTCGACGCTGTCGACTTTCAGCGGTTCGCCGGAGAGGTGGTAGACCGTGACCAGGTTGGGGACTATACCTAACAGGCGCGGGTCCGATTGTTCGAGCAGTCGCCCGGCGGCGTCGTAGTGCTGGCGGGTGATCAGGGTTTCCACCGGGCCGGCAGCGACAGTGCGCAGATAAGCCACCTGGCGGACCGGCAGGCCCCGGCTTTCATTCACCGTGAGCGAGGGCGTGCGCAGGTGGACAGAACTATCCATTGTTGTTCCACCAGTTGACCAACCTGGAGCGACTTGCGGAGGCCGGATGAGCTTGCCGTCTTAAAAACTGATTATCCGTGGTACCCATCTCTTTGTAGGCGGCGATCCCTCCTTGAGCGTGTGTTATGTCGGCAAGGACGGCGCTGGTTTGCTGGCGCAAGGCTGACCGGCTAATCGGTGCCAAGTCTTCTCTGGATGTCATGTGGTTGACATTGGGAAGCAAGTTGGCCGGGAAGATAACGTCGGTTCCCAATGCATCGAAGGCCGCTTCGCTCCAGGCTGAACGCTGCTCAACAGCCGTTTTCCACTCGCTGAGCATTGTCTCGATTTTGCCGATCTTGACCGGATCGAGCCGGTTCTTGATGTCTTCGGCTTCGATGGCGCGAGCAAACATATTGAGAGCGCCGGGGATGATCGATATCACCGAGGCGATCACTCTGTTCATCATAAATTCAGGGTTGAGGACTGCGTTGAGCGCCGGGTTGATCAGCTCACTCTTTACGTCTTTCCAGCTGTTTATTTCGTTAACTGCACCAGTGATGCCTAACTGGCGATCAATCGCACCAACGGACATCTTTGAGGTTTGCGGAATAAGTGGGCCAAACGACCCCGTGCTGGTCGTTATCGGGGCTGACATCGCGCTGGCCACATCCCCGCCACCGTTGCCGCCGATCAGCGCGTTTGGATCCGCGAACGGGATTGTATGAGAGGCATTTGGCAGAACGGCGCCCACTTGCCCGCTACCTATAACACCCCCCTCATAGCCAGCGATCCCCTGAGCTACCTCGCCGACCATATTCACTGCCAGACTTCGTAAGGGGCTCTTCTGCTGGATGATGTTGTGGAGTTGCCCAAGTGTCTGCTCGGCATGACCACCAAGGGTGGAAATAAAACCCGCGTAGAGGGAAATCACGCTTTCTGCTTTGGTTCCTCCCTCAGGATCCACATAGCGCAACGGGTTGTTCCCGACAAACCCATACAGATTCAACCCGTCCACATCCCCCACCGGGTCGGCACTGACCCAGCGCTGCAACCACGGTGCGTAATAGCGTGCGCCGTAGTAATACAGCCCGCTGTCATCCATTTCCTTGCCCGAATAGCGGATGGTTTTGTAGTCGACGCCCACCTCACTTCCGCGCGCGAACCAGGCTGTGGCGCCGAACGGGTAATAACCTTCCTGGCTGATCACTTGCGCATCATGATCGAGTTCCAGCGCGCAGGACCCCAAGTGGTCATCGAGGCTGTAGCGCAATTGGTCGTCGGCGATTTTTGCGGGTTTACCGCTGACCCAGTGCAGGCAACGCACACTGCCGTGTCCGCCGGGCAGGGTGATCACGTGCAACTCTTCGTCGTTGTCGCGGGTGCGGATTTCCAGCCCCGGCAGGTAGATCACGTCCTGGAAATGGGTCAGCGATGGCGTGTGGGTTTTATGCCGTTTGTACACGCGCACGCCCTGGCTGTAGCGGTAGAACTCTTCGTCATCCGAGCCGTTAGTGCGTTTGACCAGCGTGACCGAATCCAGCTGATCCAGGGCGTTCCACTGCAAGGCTTTGCCCGGCTGTAAGTTCTGGAGGTTGCCGTGAAGGTCGAACAACTCGGAAAAAACCGGAGCAGGATCTCCCTCTGTCCAGCGCACACCGCGGTTGCTGGCAGGGTCGATGAACATCTCGCGAGTCTGCGAAGCGCCCGCCCGCACGTGACGCAGCCTGATCAGGTTGCCGCCGTGATCGTATTCATAGCCTTGTTGGTAGTTGAGCCGATTGTTGGGGTCGCCGGGCAGGGGCCGTCCCGGAATATCCGACGGTGGCGCATCGTCGTAACCGGTGGCGCGGGTCAGCCGGTACAGCGAGTCGTAGGTGAAGTCGCGGTGGCCGTCGATCAGTTGGTTAGCGAAGTAAATCGGTTTGAACGCGTGGTCTTCGATGCGGGTGATGTTGCCGACGCGGTCGTAGAAATACTCCAGGTTTTGCAGCGCCGGTTCGGCGTTTTTTTGCGCACGTTGCGTGGATAGGCGTCCATCGGCCGGGTCATAGGTCCAGGTGCTCAGTACGTCATTGCCGGCCCGTTGTTCGGTGATCTGGCTGGCGGCGTTGTACTGCGCGTCTTTGAGCACCGGCTGCCAGTTCGGGCTGCCTTTTAGTCGCAGCTCAACCTGTTTGAGCTGCCCGGCAACGTCGTAACGCAACTGTTGCTGGTGGTCACCGGCATCGATTTGGCTCAGCACGGTGCCGAGCGGGCTATAAATTCGGCTGCTGAGGTAAGGCTTGCCCTCGACCAGAATTCGGGTGTCGCGCAGGGGTTGTCCGAGTAAACCGTAGCTGTCGAAACTCAAGGTGCCGGAGCGGTCGACCTGCTCGGTCAATTGGCCGCGCAGGTTGCGGGCGGGATCGGCAGAGGCGTCAGCGTAGGTAACGGTTTCGACGTTCGGCTGGCCGTTTTCCTCGATGGCGAGGGGGCGCAACTGAGGGTCGTAGGTGGTGCGCCAATGACTGCCGCGTTGATCCCAGCGCTGGAGCTCTTCACCCGCCAGCCCCGGCAGGCTCAATCGCCAACCGGCATCGACGGAATCGACTTTCAGCGGTTCGCCGCTAAGGCGGTACACCGTGTTCAGGTTGGGCACGATACCGAACAGGCGCGGGTCCGATTGTCCGAGCATTCGCCCGGCAGCGTCATGCCACTGTCGGGTAATCAGAGTTTCCAGCGACCCGTCAATGACCTTGCGCAAATAGGCGACCTGGCGAATCGGCAACCCCCGACTATCAATGACCGTCAGGTTCGGGGTGCGCCAATGGACCCCGGTCGTCATGACTTGCCTGCCTTCAACCCACTTTCAGGCGGCGCAACGTAGGTGTCATTAAAGTCCAGCTTGGTGGCGTACCAGGGATGGATGATCTCGAGCGCGACATCTCCTTTGGCGTTGATGACTTTGTGCTGGCGACCCAGCACGTCGTAAAAGTTCTGATCGTGATGGCCGAACTCACGGAAGGAATGGTCATTGATATAGCGATGTCCATTGGCGAAGTAAGGGCGAAACACCCGAACAGCCAGTCCTTTGTTGTTGTATTCCACACGTTCGCTGACGCGCCAGCGTTGATCGGCGTGCGCGACTTTTGGCTTGCCGTCTTCAATCACCAGCTCACCGTTTTCCACCACAAAAGCCTGTCCCGGCTCGACCAACTGTTTGGTCTGCAGTGGCCGACCGAAACCATCCACAAAGGCTTTGACGATCTGGATTTGCTGCAGCTCATCATCCCAATAACGGTCAGCAGTGAGGACGACGCTGTGCACCGGTTCGCGGGGAGTCGAGTGGATCAGGTCGAGCAGCGCTTGTTCAGGCGCAGTCAGGGATTTGAGCCGGGACAGGCGACGGCGGGCGCTGGCGCGAATATGCAGGGTGGGTAGCACGTAACCTTGCGCAATCCAGGTGGTCAGCCAGTCAGGTGTCTGCCTGACGGAATGGGGGAGTTCGCCCATCCAGCTGAACAGGTCCTTGCGCAATACGCTGGCCGCTTTTTGCAGGGCGCCTTTCGGATCTTCGATGGCAGGGTCCGGACGATGGTCCACGGGACGTATGTGTTCATCGATGGGGCGAAAACCAACGTCTTTGTCGTCTTCAGTGCCATAAAAACTGATGGCAAGGGGTTGTCCGGACGGCTCGTAAAGGGCTTCCTCGACATTGTCATTGGCATCAATGCTGCGCATGAGTTGCAGCGCGTGATAGTCATATTCGAAACGGGCTTCGCACCCGTCCGGCTGCGTGATGCTTTTCGGCAGCAAACAGTAGGCGTCGTAACGGGCTGTCGTGATGCCGTAACTGGGCGTTTCGTTGTACTCCATCACTTTGTAAAAACTATCGAACTCGCCGTACTTGGCAAAACCATACCGGGACGACCATAGATTTCTCTCCTTGTCCTCTTCCTTGTCTGCCTCCTCGTCTATCCCCAGCACCAGAGGCATGGCCGAATAGCCGATTTTTTCCAGTTCGTCCCGAATAACGAGCGACGGCACCGTGTCGTAGGCTTGCAGTGCTGTCTTGTCCAGTTGTGCGAGTTCCAACGGAGCCCTCAGCGCTTCGAAATCGGCTTTGCCATCGGCAAGTACTGTTCGATCGTCAGTCTTGAGGTAGCGATGTACCGACTGCGTGGTCAGCAGCCTCTGTGCGGCCCATTCGGGCGTGGCGTACAGCTCGATAAACCGTTCATGGGAGATATCTGCCGGGGTAAGTCCTGCGGGGGCCGTCCCCTTGGGCAAGACCATTGCGTTGCCCCGTTGCAGATAGGGCAGACCCAGTCGCCAGCCTTGCAGGTCCTCCTTCAAGTGAATGAACTCGGTGCGGGATTCGTTCAGGTAATACGACTGTTGCGCCGGGTCATGGGCATCAAGCCACCATTTCTGTTCATCGACATCGTCAAAGGGCGGTTCATCAATGGAGGTTCTGCGCCGTGCATAACTGACCGTAATGGTATGCACAGGCAGACCGAACTCGTCATGGCCCAAGGTGATTTCATGTCGGCACAGCGGGTCATTCGCGAAGCGCTCGTACTGGTAGCTGATCTTCTCCAGTTGCAAGGGCAGCATGATGGGGTAAGCGTCATGGTCCCCTTTTTTGCGCAGTTCGCGGACCTTGTAGCGGCTTTCCTCTACGGCGAAAGGCACTGCCGTGGCCAGGTCATCGTCGGCGGCGTAGGTTTCGACCCGCAACACCGACCCGGCGAGGGTGCGGGCGATTTCGTGGGCGCTGGCTTCGTCGGCGGGTGGGACGGGATCATCAAAGTGGTCGTTGCGGTGATACCGGCAAAACAACGTGGGTTTCAAGGCAAGGGCATCGGGATCACGATTGAAGTAGCCATCGCGTGGCAGGTCGATCAGCCGTCCGGTGTGAAACCAGGTGCAGACCAGCGCCGGGGCGGTAAAACCGATGTCGTCTGCACGTGCGGCAGTTTCGCTGTCTGTCTGGCGCAGCAGGCCAAAGCCGCGAAACTCGCGGTTTCGGCCATCGTAATAACCGTGCAAATACTGAAAAAACTGGTTCAAGCGGTTGCCGGTGATTTCATCGAGCTGGCTTTGTTGCTTGACCACGGGCACCGGGAACGGCAAGTAGGAAATCGGGAAACGCTTGAGCTTGAGTATCCGATTCTTTTCATCCAGCCATTCCTGTGCCGAACTGCGATACACCACCTGCGTACTGCAACCCATGTTGTTGTTACTGGCCACCAGCATGTAAGGCTTGGCACTGACGAAATCGTAGCGCCAGTGCTGTGGCTTCATGTGTGGCACGGTCAGAATCAGGCTCGCGCACCCCAGGCCTTGCAGGTCGGCGAAGGTGACCTGGCACAAGTTGTCGTAACGGATGCCGTCGGGCCAGAGGACCGTGACAGGGAACTGCTCCAGGCCATTGCCGCCGTGATTCAAATAGATCTCGAAACAGTCGGACCTCAGATAAATCAGTGCCGGTGCACCGGAGCCGTCGAGGTCGGCAATCCGCACCCGCGCCGCGTCGAATGTCGCGTAGTCGAAGGTCGGGCCACTCATGACAAAACCCTTGCCGAACCGACCGTGGCCCAGGTTCGGCCAGCATTTGATTTCGTCATGCCGGATGCGGCACAACTCGCTCATGTCGCTGCCCAGCAAGTTGCCCAGCATCACCAGTTCGCTACGCGAGTTGCTGAACAGCGGCAAGCGATCGGTGTCCGGTTCGTGCTCGACGTCCTGACCCGGGGCGAAACCATCCTCACGTCGATTGGCGTACAGGCGCACGCTTCGCGGGCCGATCAGCGCCATCGAGCTGAGCCCGTCGCCCATCAAGTCGCCAGACTGTGAAAGCGTGTGGAAAAACTCCACCGGGAACGCCGTAAAGGGAATGAACCCTGACCAGCTGCGATCGGGGTTGAGGGTGTGGAAACCGCTCATGCCGGGTGAGGCGAGGATCCAGTCAAGCCGACCATCGCCGGTCAGATCGGTCAACGCCTGATAGGTCGGTTGATTGCGATCGGCCACGGGAATTCTGGACAGTTCTGTCCATAGGCCATAGTGGATGTCGTCGGTGCCCGTGGGCGCACGCAAGGGTTCGCGGTAATACCAGCTCTTGTCGTAACGACAGATAAATCCGGGCACGCCTTCACCGAACAAATCAACGCACTGATGGTGCGCGCCGTCCTCGATGCCGGGCATGTTTTGGAACGGGAAGAACGGACTCGACTGCTGATTGAGTTCGAAGCCTGAATAGTCGAACTCCACTGGCGGCATGTTTTCCACGGCGCCACTGGCGTCGTACGTCTGATAGTGCGCCGCCACTATTTGACTATAGGACCAGAGCGCAGTGCTGGGCGGGTAATCAAGTACCAGGCGTCGAACCAGCACCGGATCGGCCCCTAAATCGGGAATTTGATGAAACATCAACACTTGTTGGCAAAGGCGGCGAGTGCCCACTTCAAAGCCTTGACCATAGGAGGAAAAGGGGTCTGAGCGCATCAGCCATGGATCAAGTGTGTCGCCGTCATAGACTGGCTTTTCCGTCAGGGCTTTAGTGCGCTCGCCGTAGTCAAACACCAGATGGAAGTGCCATGATGGCGGCGCTAATCTCAGAATGTTCCAGCCATACAAGTGGCTGCTCGCCTCAAAGTTGCCATACAGCACGCGATGCAAGTAACGCTGAGCCCGGTAGTCGTGTGGCAGACCCGAGTCCTCAGACGAGTCCTCTTTTTTGTATTCGAAGCAAATGTGTTCACCGTGGGTGTTCATGCTTTCCTGCAACAACCAGGCACCCACGCGTTGCGGGTCCTGCGGATCAGCCCTACGTGAGGTGTCGGACTTACCGAACAGGTGAAGACTGCCGTCCGCACCGTGCACCAGCCAGAATCCTTGAGGGGTGACGTCAGAACGCCACAGCTCGATCAGATCGAACGAACTCTCGACCCGCGGCCAGTAGCGCACCACGCTGTGCACGCCAATGGGGTGCTCGTGGTATTGAGTCTCGATTCTGGACTTTGGCTTACCCTCGTCATCCAGCTCGGGCATCAACTCCTCGCCACCAGGGCCGACCATGATGTCAGTGGCAAGGTAATCGGGCGCGCCCTTGCTGGTCCGGCGAGTGATGGCACTGGTGCCCAAACGCCAGCCAATGCCGAACGGACCGTTACCGCCCTGGCTGTCATAGCTCAGCGCCATGACGGGATCGAAACCGCGCCCTGCTGAAAGGGGCAGCGGCAACTCGAATGAGGCACTGCCTGTCACGCCGACCGATCCCCAGCTTTTGCCAATCGTGGCAATGGAAGCACTCTTGGCGATGGAGGGCTCAGTGATGCTCAGGGACGCTTGCTCTTCCATGGAACTGATCCTGTGTCGGCTTGGCGCTCTCCCGTAGCAACGGTGTCGCGGATAGAGCGACGCTAACAAAATCAGGGGAAGGTGTGACCTGTCAGATATGACAGGTAAGGCGGGTTTTTTTAGACCTTATATTGTGAAAATCGCTGCGCTTTATAGCGAATAGTAAATGTGGTACGCAAAAAAACGGCCGGGTCATCTAAAAAACGACCCAGCCGTATTGGCAAGCTAAAGCGCTTACTGCACTTCCACCGCCAGGCTTTCACTGATCTTTTTCTGCCAGATGGCAGGACCGGTGATGTGAACCGACTCACCCTTGCTATCAACCGCAACGGTAACCGGCATGTCTTTCACGTCGAACTCGTAGATCGCTTCCATGCCCAGTTCGGCGAAAGCCACCACGCGGGATTTCTTGATGGCTTGTGCCACCAGGTAAGCCGCGCCGCCGACTGCCATCAGGTAAACGGCTTTGTGGTCCTTGATCGCTTCGATCGCGGTCGGGCCGCGCTCGGATTTGCCGATCATGCCCAACAGGCCGGTTTGCTCGAGGATCTGACGGGTGAACTTGTCCATCCGCGTCGCGGTGGTCGGACCGGCAGGGCCAACGACTTCTTCGCGTACCGGATCAACCGGGCCGACGTAGTAGATGAAGCGACCTTTCAGGTCCACCGGCAGGGTTTCACCCTTGTTCAGCATCTCGACCATGCGCTTGTGCGCGGCGTCGCGACCGGTGAGCATCTTGCCGTTGAGCAGGACGGTTTCGCCCGGCTTCCAGCTCTGCACGTCTTCCGGGGTCAGGGTGTCGAGGTTGACGCGACGGGCCGATGGGCCGGCTTCCCAGACGATTTCCGGGTAGGCGTCCAGCGGTGGCGCTTCCAGCGAGGCCGGACCGGAACCGTCGAGCACGAAGTGCGCGTGACGGGTGGCGGCGCAGTTGGGGATCATGCACACCGGCAACGAAGCGGCGTGGGTCGGGTAATCCATGATCTTCACGTCGAGCACGGTGGTCAGGCCACCCAGGCCCTGGGCGCCGATGCCCAGTTGGTTGACCTTCTCGAACAGCTCCAGGCGCATCTCTTCGATACGGTTGGACGGGCCGCGCTTTTTCAGCTCGTGAATGTCGATGGATTCCATCAACACTTCCTTGGCCATGACGGCGGCTTTCTCGGCGGTGCCGCCGATGCCGATGCCGAGCATGCCCGGTGGGCACCAGCCAGCGCCCATTTCCGGAACGGTTTTCAGCACCCAGTCGACGATCGAGTCGGATGGGTTGAGCATGGCCATTTTCGACTTGTTCTCGGAACCGCCGCCCTTGGCCGCCACGTCCACTTCCACGGTGTTACCCGGAACGATGGAGTAGTGGATAACGGCCGGGGTGTTGTCCTTGGTGTTTTTACGAGCGCCCGCCGGGTCGGCGAGGATCGAGGCACGCAGGACGTTCTCCGGCAGGTTGTAAGCCCGGCGCACGCCTTCGTTGATCATGTCGTCCAGGCCCATGGTGGCACCATCCCAACGTACGTCCATGCCCACGCGAACGAAGACGGTAACGATGCCGGTGTCCTGGCAGATCGGGCGGTGGCCGGTGGCGCACATCCGCGAGTTGATCAGGATTTGCGCCATGGAGTCACGGGCCGCTGGCGATTCTTCGCGCAGGTAGGCTTCGTGCATCGCCTGGATGAAGTCAACGGGGTGGTAATAGGAAATGAACTGCAGGGCGTCGGCAACGCTCTGTATCAGGTCGTCTTGCTTGATCACGGTCATGAGTCGCGCTCCTCTAAAAGACGGGAACATTCAATAAGGTGCTTGCAGCTTGGGTGCATCGGTCGGTTGCAAGCACCTTTACAAGGCACGCCGGGGCTGCTGGCGCGACGCTAAAAAGGCGCGGCAGTATAACGCGCCTCGGTTCCGGGCACACCCGCCGGTAGTCAATCGTTGGTCGCATAGGCAGGAGATGCAAATAAACCTGCGGCAGGGCTTTTGGTGGGAGCGGGCTTGCTCGCGAAGACGTCGGCACATCCAGCATTGATGTGATTGACACGCCGCCTTCGCGAGCAAGCCCGCTCCCACAAAGGTTTGTGTGCAAATTTGCGGAAAGTCGAAGGTCATGGCATTGACGCCAGTTTTCCGCCCTTAAAATTGAATGGTCATTTATCAGGCACGCTACTAAAGTGGCATTCGGTCTGTAGAGTAGGACACTCAAGCAGCCTCCCTTCGCACGGTGAGTCAACGATTGACCCATAACGCCATCCAGCGCTTGTTGCTCAAACGCTTTGCCCTCGCAGCCGGCACCTACGCCCTGGCTTTGTTGCTGTTGTGGCTGGCGTTTTTCACCGGTCATTACGATGAATCCCTGTCCAACGTGGCCGTCGGCAGTGCGCTGGTGGTCATCAGTCAGGCCGCGTTGTTTGCGCTGTTTTACAGCGGCTGCAACCTGCGTTTTTCCGACCCCAGCCTGACCGAAGCACAAGTGTTGCTGGGGCTGGGTTGGCAAACCTGGCTGATCGCCCATCTGGACGAGGCACGCGGCGCGTTCCTGGTGTTCTACGTGCTGATTCTGCTGTTCGGGTTGTTCCATCTTTCGCGCTTTGCCTTTTTGCGGTGCGCGCTGTTGGTGTTTTTCAGTTTCAGCGCGATCACGCTGTGGGAGGGCTACCACTTCCAGTTACCCGACCCGGCACTGGCCGCGTTGCAGGTGTGCGTGCTGCTCATCGTGTTGGTCTGGCTGGAACTTTATGCCCGTCACGTCCAGGCCTCCCGTCTACGCATGCGTCAGCGCCGATTTGCCTTGCAGGCGCATCAGGACACCCTGCGCGGGATGATGCGCCAGCTCGAAGACCTGGTGGCCACCGACGAACTGACCGGGCTGTTTAATCGCCGGCATTTCCTGCGCCTGGCCTCCCGTGAGCTGAAGGCCATGGACGCCGGTGTCCTGCATGGCCTGGCGCTGATCGACCTCGACCATTTCAAACGGATCAACGATGTGCACGGCCATGCCGCCGGTGATCAGGTGCTGCAAGCCTTTGCCGCCGTGGCCACCGCCTGCTTGCGCGATGGCGATGTCCTGGCCCGTTACGGTGGCGAAGAATTCGTCGTGCTGTTGCCCGATTGCAACCCCGAGCGCTTGACCTCCTGTTGCGAGCGGCTGCGCATTGCGTTCACCGATGTAGAACTGATCGGACTCAACGTCGCCCATCTCAGCTTGTCGGCGGGCATGACGTTGCTCGAACTGGGCGACGATCTCGATGAAGCCTTGCAGCGCGCCGATCAGGCGCTTTATCGCGCCAAGCGTGACGGCCGCAATCGTTGCGCGGCCGCGTGGGAGAACGTCGATGCCTGAGATACGGGTCGGCGAACGCCAATGGTCGGTGGCGGCGGGCAGCAACCTGCTCGATGCGTTGAATCAGAACGGCGTATCGGTGCCCTACAGCTGTCGCGCCGGCAGTTGCCATGCGTGTCTGGTGCAATGTGTCCAAGGGCTGCCGAGTGACAGCCGACCCGACGCCCTGAGCGCAGACCAGCGTCAGCAAGGTTGGCGCCTTGCGTGTCAGTGTCAGGTGGTCGAGGACTTGCAGGTGCACACCTTCGATCCTCAGCAGGATGGCCGCCCGGCCGAGGTGGCGGCTGTCGATTGGTTAAGCGCCAGCGTGTTGCGTTTGCGCCTGACCCCTCAAAGCCCTTTGCGCTACAGCGCCGGGCAGCATCTGGTGTTGTGGGCGGGCAACGTGGCACGGCCGTATTCATTGGCCAGCCTGCCGGAAGAAGACCGCTTTCTGGAGTTCCATCTTGATTGTCGCCAGCCGGGGGAATTCAGCGACGCGGCCCGCCAGCTGAAAATCGGCGATTCGATCCGCCTCGGCGAGTTACGCGGCGGGGCATTGCATTACGACCCGGACTGGAACACCCGACCGCTTTGGCTGATGGCTGCCGGCACGGGTTTGGGACCTTTATTCGGCATCTTGCGTGAAGCGCTACGACAAGATCACCAAGGTGCCATTCGCGTCATTCACCTGGCCCATGATGCCGAGGCGCATTACCTGGGCAAACCCCTGCAAGCCATGGCCGCCAGCCGCCCGAACCTGAGCATTGAACTGTGGACAGCGGCCGAGTTGCCCGCGGCTTTGGCGCAACTGCGGCTTGTTTCACGGCAAACCCTGGCCTTACTCTGCGGGGCCCCTGACAGCGTCGACGCCTTTGCCCGGCGCTTGTATCTGGCGGGATTGCCGCGCAATCAACTGCTGGCGGACGTCTTTGTTCTCCGCGGTTGAGCGCTGATTTTCAGACGCGAGACCGACCATGAGCGATGCCATCCAATTTGTACGTGAGCGCGGCCTGCTGACCCTGCGCCTCAACCGCCCTGACAAGAAAAACGCCCTGACCCGCGCTATGTACAGCCACTTGGCTGAAGCGTTGAAACTGGCCGATACCGACCCTGAAATCAACGCCGTGCTGATCACTGGCAGCGCCGAGTGCTTCACCGCTGGCAACGACATCGCCGACTTCATCCAGCAACCACCGAGCAACCTCGACAGCCCGGTGTTTCAGTTCATGCTCACCCTGCTCGAATGCCGCAAACCGGTGATCGCCGCCGTGGCCGGTGCTGCGGTAGGTATTGGCGCGACGATGCTGCTGCATTGCGATCTGGTGTATATCAGTCGCGATGCGCGCCTTCGCATGCCGTTCGTTAATCTTGGGTTATGCCCGGAGTTTGGTTCCAGCCTGATCCTGCCGCGACTGCTCGGGCAGGCCAAAGCCGCCGAGTTGTTGCTGCTTGGCGAAGGTTTCAGTGGTGAGCAGGCCGCGCAGTGGGGGATTGCGACCGAAGCCTTGGGCAGTGGCGAAGAGGCGCTGGCCAAGGCGCGGGAGATGGCGTTGCGTTTCGAGTCGCTGCCACCGGAAGCGGTGCGTATCAGCAAGCAATTGATGAAAGCCCCGGACCGCGAACAACTGCGTAAGGCAATAGAAGAAGAGAGCGCACAGTTCACCCAACGGTTGCGCTCGCCGGAAGCGATTGCTGCGTTGACCGGGTTCATCAAACGGCATTGACTCTGCGGTGACTGGGCGGGCCTCTTCGCGAGCAGGCTCGCTCCCACATTGGATCTGTGGCGTTCACAAAATCCCTGTGGGAGCGAGCCTGCTCGCGAAGGGGCCCGCCCAAACAACATTTTTCCTGGATCAGAAAGCCAAAAGCCCCGCCATTCACATGGCGGGGCTTTTGTTTTTCAGCAACCGGTCAATCAGACCATTGGGTCGCCAACGTGCAGGATTTTCATGCCGTTGGAAGTGGAGGCATTAGCCGTGATACCGCATTACAACGCCACTGGCCACGTCGTCTGACACTCCACCAACGACAATTTTGCCTTCTTGCAAGAGCACCGTAGTAGCCCTGGCGGTTTTGCTACCTAAGCGTGTTCGCGTCCAGCCGAGTCCATTATTGAACTCTGTATCCAGTTTTCCCGTTTTATCAAAACGGGCGACGACGACATCGAAATTTCCCGAGTCCATTTGCTTGTCTATGGCCCCGGCAACGACGAGTTTTTCGTTGGTATGACGCGTGGACGCTTTCCAGAGCGTACTGCTCTGACCCAATTGCGTGTTGAGCGGTTCACCGCCATTGAAGTCAGGACTCATCTGGCCGTTTTCTTCCAGCATCAGTAATTGGCCCAAGTAGGGGGCTCGATTGGAGCCGCCGACGCTTAAAATACGTCCCCGCTCTATCGGGATAATTGCCACGGCTCGTGCTCCACCAGGAAGTTCGATATGGCTCTCGATAATCTCGAATCCCTCCTTTGCGAACGATGTATCGGATTGGCCCTCAGGACTGTAGCGAGCAAAGAAGGTGTCGACTCTATTTAATCCGACGCGGTGGACGCTGCCGCAGGCAACGTATCGACCTTCTGAATCGACGGTGACACTTTGAATTTGTGTCTGGTCTTTTTCATACCCAGGAACGATGACAGCGAGATACCCAGCATTAGCGAAGTCAGTGTCTAGCGAGCCATTGGCATGCGTGCGGATGATCAGGCCATAGGTTGGCCGGTCTGTGACAAAGTAGTGAGTAAGCAGGATTTTCCCGTCATCAAGGATATTCGCCGCCCCTTCGAGCGTGCCACTGCTGCTCGTTGAGTCTGCTTGAAAAGCGTCCGGGCTATTCTGGTCGGATAATGCGCCTGGGGGAGCGGGGAGGCTGATGACAATTTTGCCGCTTCCATTTTCTCCAAACGCGGGGTCAAAGTTTCCCTGTAAGTCAAACCGGGCCAACGCCGGTTGGGGACCGCCAGATACTGTTCCGATCAGCAGCAATTTGTTACCTGTCAGGACTAGCTGACGCGCGTGCGAAGCGCTGTTTGTCTTGAACACATTGATGACATAACCGTTGTCGCCAAAACCGCTGATGACGTCGCCTGCCGAGTTCAACTCGGTGATGAAAAACTGTGAAGTGCCAGACGCGAAGTCCGCGGACCCACACACATACAGTGTGTCGTCAGGGCCGTTGATCACCGAGACAACGCGTGATCTCAATGCTCCAGGTACGTTGATTCGTACAACGCCGTCTTTCCCAAAAGCAAAGTCGATTTGGCCGGGCATATTTGCTAAGTGGACTGGGGTTGAAGTGGACATTTGACTCTCCGTGGCATGTGATCAAACGTCTGCATGGATTGCAGATGCCAATGACTAAAACGGGTTGGAGAGGAAATGGATACTGTCATAGTTGACAGTTGGCCTATGGCTATCACTGAGAACGTGAATCCAGGTAAAGCAAAAAGCCCCGCCATTCACATGGCGGGGCTTTTGTTTTTCAGCGGTCTGGCAATCAGACCATCTTGTCGCCAACGTGCAGGATTTTCATCCCGTTGGTGCCGCCGATGGTGTGGTAGCTGTCGCCCTTGGTCAGGATGACCCAGTCGCCTTTCTCCACGACACCACGCTTGAGCAACTCGTCGATCGCGGCCTGGCTGACTTGCTCAGGCGGCAGCGATGCCGGGTCGAACGGTACGGTGTAGACGCCACGGAACATGGCCGCGCGGGCCTGGGTTTCGCGGTGCGGGGAGAACGCGTAGATCGGTATCGAGGAACGGATGCGCGACATGATCAACGGCGTGTAGCCACTTTCGGTCAGGGCGATGATCGCTTTCACGCCCGGGAAGTGGTTGGCGGTGTACATGGCCGCCAACGCGATGCTCTGGTCGCAGCTTTCGAAGACCTTGCCGATGCGGTGGCTGGAAGTCTTGCTGGTCGGGTGCTTTTCAGCGCCGATGCAGATGCGCGCCATGGCTTGCACCGCTTCCAGCGGGTACAGACCGGCAGCACTTTCAGCCGAGAGCATCACGGCGTCGGTGTAGTCGAGCACGGCGTTGGCCACGTCGGACACTTCGGCGCGGGTCGGCATCGGGTTCTGGATCATCGACTCCATCATCTGGGTCGCCACGATCACAGCCTTGTTGTGGCGGCGTGCGTGCAGAATGATTTTCTTCTGAATGCCCACCAGCTCGGCGTCGCCGATTTCCACACCCAGGTCACCACGAGCCACCATGACGGCGTCGGATGCATTGATCAGCGCGTCGAGGGTTTCGTCGTCGGCCACGGCTTCGGCGCGTTCGATCTTCGCCACCAGCCAGGCGGTACCGCCGGCTTCGTCGCGCAGTTGACGGGCGTATTCCATGTCGGCAGCGTCACGCGGGAAGGACACGGCGAGGTAGTCGACTTCCATTTCCGCAGCGAGTTTGATGTCGGCCTTGTCTTTTTCAGTCAGGGCCGGTGCGGTCAGACCGCCACCGCGACGGTTGATGCCTTTATGGTCGGACAGCGGGCCGCCGATCAGTACGGTGCAATTCAGCTCGGTGGCATTGGCGGTATCAACGCGCATCACCACGCGGCCGTCGTCGAGCAGCAGCTCGTCGCCTACGCCGCAGTCCTTGACCAGGTCCGGGTAGTCGATACCGACGATGGTCTGGGTGCCTTCGGTCAGAGGATGGCTGGTGGAGAAGGTGAATTGATCACCGATCTTCAGCTCGATCTTCTTGTTGGCGAATTTGGCGATACGGATTTTCGGGCCTTGCAGGTCACCCAGCAGGGCGACGAAGCGTCCGTGCTTGGCAGCGAGGTCACGCACCAGCTTCGCGCGAGCCTTGTGCTCGTCGGGGGTGCCGTGGGAGAAGTTCAGGCGGGCGACGTCCAGGCCAGCCAGAATCAGCTGTTCGAGAACTTCCGGCGAGTTACTGGCCGGGCCAAGGGTAGCGACGATTTTGGTGCGACGGACGGACATGCATAGACTCCTGAGTTCAAGCGCTGAGTGAGGCTACTATGGTCTCCGGTTGTAGTCATTGTTCATATGCACTACTTATTCGTTTGTTTATTGAAACGAACATTCCTGAAGATTTCGCGCCACGGGTCGATACAGAGCTCAAGACAGGAGAACCCCCATGCGATTCGTGCTCATTGCCGCCCTTGCCATCAGTGTCCTCAGCGTCACGGGCTGCACCCGTTGGTCGATGAACCATCATTTGAATAATGCCTACAGCGCCTACGACCGTGGCAATTGCGAGCAGGTGATGCTCGAACTGTCCAAAGTCGAACGCGCCAGCCGAGCTCGGCCTTACGTGTGGCCGGAAGCATCGATGATGCGCGGGTTGTGCCTGGAACGGCAGAAACTGTTTGTCGATGCGGCGCAAACCTACCAGTTCATCATCGCCTCGTACCCGCAAAGTGAATACGCCTACCGCGCCCGCGCCCGCCTGGAAACCTTGCAGTCGCTGGGCCACTATCCGCTGCGCAGTACGGCTGCGGTCGTGCGCCCGACGCAGTTCTAAAGGTCAAAGGCTGGCTCACCGGCGGTGGTGAGCTATAGTCGAATAGATCGGTTTAGAGCCTTGCCTCTAATCGACGCAACACCTGTGATCGGCAGGAGTAAGCGGCAGCGGCTTTATAGACTGTCGCACCGGGATCAGGGAGAGCGCGCCTATGTCTATGCCTTTCTGTAAGAAATAGAAGCAGAAATAGAAGCAGGCCCGTTCCGAAGCATTAGTGCGGCTCTGCTTAAGAGCCTTGCTGGGCCATTTGCACATGTTTACTGACCGCCGGATCGAGCGGCATCAACTGCCGTATTTTCTAAGAGTGTTCAACAGCGTCACCGACAAACCCATCGGCTTTCTGGGCAACGTATCCGAAGACGGGCTGATGCTGATCAGCCAGTTGCCGATGATGATCGGCGCCGATTTCGATTTGCGCCTGAAAATCCCCGCCAGCGATGGCTGCCTGCAGGTCATTGATCTTCAGGCGTGTTGTTTGTGGTGCCATGAAGACACGACCCCTCACCACTATGACGCCGGGTTCAGCCTGCAACGGGCACCGCCGGAATATGGGCAATTGGTCAGCGCGTTGAAGCAGTACTTCAGTTTTCAGCCGTTGCCTGCTTCTGCCTGACAACACTCCACAACCTGTAGCAGCTGCCGAAGGCTGCGTTCGGCTGCGCAGCAGTCGTGAAGTCAGACTATGCGGTACACCAGATTCACCGCGCACTCAGGGTTTACGACTGCTTCGCAGCCGAACGCAGGCTGCGCCAGCTGCTACAGGAATTTGTCGTTACGTCGTTTTGATCGCCATCTCGTTCGCCAGCGACCTCTCTACCAGCATCAGCCCCAACTCACTCAACTGATAAATCGCCATCGCCAGATGTCGCGGCTTGTCGTCCAGGCTTTCGGCCAGGTCCAGCAGCAGAATGCTGACCGTCGAAAAGGTTTCGTAGGTTTCGATGGTCAAGGCTTCGGGATTGGCGTCGGGGACAACGGTGAACATTTTCATGGCGCGGTCCTGGGAAGAGCGGAGGGAGGTGGGGTCGGGTTTGAGGTAGTGATCCAGCGCCTTGTCGGCGGCAGCGTGGAGCTTTTTTGAATCGAGGGTGGCGTAGGGGGAAACCGGGTCGGTTTCGGGGGGATTAGGTGTTGCTTTGAACATAGTCATTTCTCCGGTATGGGGCTACCACCGGCTCGCGACTAAACGAAGGGTGGCGGCTGTACGCAGGTTAGTCGACCGGTGGAGAAATGAATCCCGGCGCGCCCGAGGGCGCCCTGCGCACAGCCACCATCGAGTGCGGGGATAGGGAATACCCGACTGGATGACGCTTATGCACATCATTTCTACTTCCGGGCGACTAAACCCGATCGCTGATTGGCAGCGACGCGGATCAAGTTACGGGGCAACACCAAGGCGCACAAGCCGGCCGATTCTGGCGGATCTGTAGGCAATGGCGCAAGGAGCTGTAGCCGCGGACTGAGGCGTTGAAAACATTAGGAAAAGTGATGGGGTATAGGGTGACCGTTCGTCGGCACTGTCAGTTTTTACAGGTAGGCGGTTTGTTGGAGGCGTTGTAGAACAGGAGTCAAGAAATCAACTCTCCTTACCAGACTATGTAGGTAATGCCCTCATGACCGACGAAGAGCGCACTGAAATGACTTCCGAAGAGGACAACGCGATTTTGTCTCCTGGCATGGAGCTACATAGTCCCCAAAGTATGTCGTTTACTGGTCGTAACCCCCATTTTGTCTTGAGTTTAAACGGGATACTGCCGGATAAAGTGTGGCTGTCTCTGAAGGCCGCTGGCTCAGAAGTTGCCAAGATGGATGGGCAGCTTAAGTTAGCCGGTGTGCAATTCGACTTTCCTTCTGCCGGGAGTCTGGATTACACCCATGCGACGCCATTGTTGTTTGAAGGTTTCAGGGGGGCTTACCCCCTTGAGCCTATACGGAGGGAGTGTTGGGCCGGAGCGCCTGTACGCATCACTGCACCGTTGGGTCCGCCGGTGTGGAACCCTGTCCTGGTCAAAGGAGAGGGCGCGCCAGGCGCAAGGATCAGAATCGTCCGAGACGACAACCGAAACGTTTTCTTGAGCGATTATGTTGCTGTTTCTAACTCGGGTACCTGGGAAGTCGAGCTGAACCAATATCTGGCCCAAAACGTGGGCCACAGGATTGTTGCGCAGATGTCTTTCGGCGCTTACCCGCCTGTTTACTCTGAGACGGTTCTTCTATTGTTTTCGGGTCTTGTATTCACTTCACCTGCACCGAGTGAAGTTGTGCTCAGCGATAAGATCGTTTTCAAGGGCCGGGCAGACCTTCTCGCGAATCCCGTCACAGTGGTGAATCAGGAAAACCTTAACGAAGTAGTGAGCGTTGTTGCGAATCCGGATCTAAACACCAGACTCTGGGAAGCTGCTGCCAAAGAAACGCTGCGTCTGCCTAGTGGTGTTATGACTGTGCGCTCCCGGTATCTTTTTGAAAACAAATACTATCATTCTGACCCGCTGACCTTTCGTGTCCTGGGCATTCCAGTCATCACTGCCCCTGCTTCCGGTAGTCAACAGAACCAGACGTTCACCCTTTCCGGTAACCAGGGGCTTATCGGCGCCAAGGTCGAGATATTCAAGGGTTTGGGAACTACGAAGTTCGGTGAAAGCGGCGTGTTGACGAGTGCGAACTGGACCGCTCAGGTGACTGTGGACCCGGGGAGCCAATCTCTGGTTGCGTTACAAAACCATAGTGGGAAACAGTCACCACGCGGCACCCTCCGCACCTTCAAAGTCCTACCACCCAAACTGACCTCGGTCACGGTCACGCCGCTGGCCAATGCTGCCCTGAGGTTCTCGGGCACGGGCTACGCAGACGCCACCGTCGACGTGACCAAGGTCAGCGGGCCGGGCTCGCAGGCTGTGCCGCCGGTCAAGGTCAGCGATGCTGGCACCTGGCAAGTGGACTCCACCAATTGGCCGCCGGGCCAATACAGTTTCAAGGCCACGCAAAAAGTGTCCGATGAAAACGGTGGCTGGATTGTTTCCACGGAATATACCTTCAGCTACACCCTGGTGTTGCCGGCGCCCACGGTGAGTCATACCGGCGATTACACACCGGTGTTCTCCGGCACTGGCTACACCGGCGCCACGGTGGTGCTGTTCAATCAGGGCGGCAGCAAAGTTGCGCCGGATGCACGGGTGAGCGGTGGGCGCTGGTCCAGTACGGCGTCTGAAGTGTGGGGCCCGACCTGGAAGCGCAGGGTTCAACTGCGGCAAGAGCTGGGCGGGCAAACCTCAGAGGGTTGGGTGGAGATTGAGGTGAGCATCGCGCCGCTGGCGCCGGACATCACCGATATCACCGGGATCGACGACGGCCAATACTCACCCACCTTCAAGGGCACCTGCTGGGGCGGAGCAGAGGTCAAGCTGCGCTTCAGTGATACTTCGCTGGACTTTCCTGCGACCGTCAGCGGCAACCAATGGACCTTCAGGCGCGGTACACCCTTTGCCGCGGACATCACCCACACGGTGACCGTCACCCAGTATGCGGCCGGGCAGGATTCGCCCGCTGCCACCCGAGCCTTCTCGCTCGAGCGGTTCATTCCCCAACCGGTGTTCACTGCGCCGGCCGCGGGCTCGGAAGTGGGGCCCAACCTGCTCGTCAAGGGCCGCGGGGGGATCGCCGGCGGGAAAATCGAGTTGCACGATGCACAGTTCAGCGGGTTGGTGGGCGCGAGTGACAGCCTGATCGCGGATGGCGATTGGGAGGTGCAACTCAATAATCTGGCGTTTCGCGACTTCACCTTGTACGCGCTGCAACTCATGGGCGAGCGAACGTCCGAGCGCAGTGCCGTGCGTTCGTTCAAGGTGGTGGTCCTGCCGCCCGAGATCGAGGTCCCCGCCCCGGACGGCACATTGCCACGCATCGCCAGGATTTCGGGCAAGGGCCTGCCACGCGCCACGGTCGATGTGTGGTTGCAAGGCGTTGCCGAACCGATCCTCACGGGAATCAGGGTCGATATCGATGGCCTCTGGCAAAGCGAGGTGATAACGCTGGAGATCGGGCGGCACAGCCTGCGGGCGCGACAGACCTTCCAGGGCCTGCCGTCGAAAGACACCCCCGCACAGGCCTTTCGCGTGGTGCCGCTGGCGCCGACCATCGAAACCCCGGTCGACGCCGTGCCAGTCGGGCGCGGGGTCATGGTGTCGGGCTTCGGCCACCCCGGCGATACGGTGGCGGTGGCCCTGAGCACGGCACCGCAAACGGCGCTGGGGCGTGCACCGGTGCTCGCTGATCGCACCTGGTCAGTGGCGGTCGAACTGGTGGTCGCCGCGGGCGACCATGACTTGATTGCCATTGCGTCGAGCGGCGAATTTCATTCCGACGCGTCATTGCCACGCAAGGTGCGAGTGGGGCCATACCTGCCCAGTATCGATGTGCCGGCGCCGAGCCGATGGGTCACCGACCCTGTTGCATTCGCTGGCAAGGGCCAGCCAGGCGTCGGCGAGCTGGTGAGCTGGTTCAACCCGGAGCGGGTGGTGGCGCGGGACATTCCGGTGACCGCCAACGGTTGGCAAATCGACGCCACGATACGGCTGCCGCAGGGCGGTTACTGGGTTCGGTTCAGGCAGGTCATAGGCAGTGGTGGCAGCGCCATTCATTCCGACTGGGCCGACAGCCGCCGTTTCGAGGTGGTGCCTTCCCCGCCGGGTAGTTCTCGGTACTAAGGCCTATGCCGACGAAAGGTAGCGTCTACTGTCAGTTCTGACAGTAGACGCCAGCCAGTCGTTGCCGCCAAATATCCCGCACAAGCCATTCAGTCCAACCTCTGTCCGGGTTGTTCGATGCCTACCGCTATCTGTACATGGAGTTTGAGCATGGCCACATCCCCAAGTCGTCCGGCGCTGCAATTGTTTGAGCAGGCCTTCAGTCAGCCGTCGCAACGAGAGGGGTACGCCGGCCTGGCGACCTACCTACGCGAAGGTAAGTCGATTTTCCCGCTGGTGGAGCAAGGGGTTCGCGGGTTGATGCAAACCTATGAACTGACCGAGGACGATGCCAAAGCCTTCCTGGAGCAGGCCAATGCGCTGGCGATCTACGTGCGCCGGCAATTTATCGAACACACCTTGTTCCGCGACCCGGCAACGGCGCCGGGGCCGCAAAGCGGGTTGTTGTCGATGGTGGAAGGGCCGAGTTTCCAGCGTTTGTTCAACGTTGATTTCGATGCGTTGAGCCCGCCGGATGCCCTGGAATCCTGCTACTCACCGGTGGCTTACCTGATCGATTTGCTGGTGTGGATCAGAGACAAGATCGAGCAGCAAGGCACGGGATCCAAGTTGACGCTGGACAGTCGACGTACTGACCTCAAAGCGTTGTCCATCGACTTCAATGCGGTGTACCAAGCGGTGTCGGCCGTGGACATCATCGTTCCGGTGCTGGAAACCTTTATCACCAGCCACGGCGCGGAAACACTTAACGTGGAAGAAGCCTTGCTGACGGCCCGCTACCCCAATGGGCTGCCGTACTTCCAGCATTGGGTCAGCCTGGATTATGTGGCGCGGCACAACGGCATGACGGTCGGTGACATCGCGAACCGGGTGGACCTGGCGTTTCCGTATTTCCTGCGCCCTGACGTTCTGAACGTCGATGCGGCACGGGCCCGGTTGCTGGCTTCGCGGCTGGGGCCTTATCAGCGCTTGATACTGACCGAAGCGGCCGCTACCGAAGTGCTCGCGTTTTATCAGCGGCATTTCGGCATTCTCGATACCACGGGAACAGATGGGTACAGAGACGTGCCGGTCTTCTGCGAGCGCACCAAACTCGATTCCCGGCAACTCGAAGCACTGCTGTCGATACGCGGTTTCGCCCCGGTGCGTTCGGACAATGTACCTCCCGTCACCGGGACGCCAAACATCTGGCCGGGCTCGGTCTACATCAATGCCACTGCCAGTGACGCCACGCCGGTGGATATCGAGTTTGCGACAACGGTGCATCGTCTGAAAAACGCCCCTGTAGGCCCGATCGATCGCATGAACCGCAAGCTGCGTCTTGACCAATGGCTGGGGTTACCCCCCGAGCAGACAGATGCACTGCTCGCGGCGGCGATCAAGGCCGAGCTGCCGGCCAATACGACGTACGCGATTACCGACGGTGGCGTGCAGGCCCTCGGCCTGTTTCAAACCTTGCGCGAGCGTTACGGCTGCACCGCCGAGGAGTTTGCCGCGTTTATCCATGAAGTGTCGTTCTACGGGCGCGGCGATAGCCCCTCGCTGTTTGATCGGGTGTTCAATGCACAAGGTGGCTATCGGGATCCGCTGAAGCTGGATAACGGTCTTTTCGACCTCCTGCCGGCGGCGGGCACATCGGAGCTGACGGTCAATCGACTGTGCGGTGGCCTGGGTATCGATCTGCTGACCTATAGCTTCCTGACCCAGGCTGTGTACATGGCCTCCAGCGGTACGGCTAACAAACTGCCGCGATCCGTGGCCGTGGTGTCGGGTTTCTATCGTCTGGTGCGACTGTCCCGGCTGTTGGGCATCACCCCGATCGAAGGGGTGTTGCTGTTAACCGTGCTGGGCGGCGAGAGCTGGGTCAGGGCGTTGGCCGGTGTGCCGAAAATCCAGGCACACACGGCGACCCATGCCAATGTGCTGGTGGTTATCGAGGGATTGCACACCTGCGTGAGCTGGTGCCGCGAACACGACATCGAGGTGCGCTGGCTGGTGCAGCAAGTGAGCGAGCCGGCCGAGTCGCAGAAAGAAACCGTCGCTGAATTGCAGTTGTTCGAGCAGGTTCGCAATCTGCTGTCCGGCGCATTGTTTACCAGCACTGAGTTGCTGATGGCGGGTGTACCCGCGCTGCCTGCCGGGGCTAGCTGGTTGGATTTGCTGAGCATCCTGGTCGACGCCGAAGGGTTGGTGATTGTTAAACCGCTGGAGGCCGATTATCCGGGCCATGCCCGTGAAGAACTACTTCGGGCGGTCACGGATGGCTTGGGCGAACGCTACGCAGCCGAGCGAGACGCGATCGTCGAGATCATGCTCGGCGTCTTGTTGCGGGCGAAGGCAGCGCAGCTGTCGGTGGTCAAGGAATGCCTGGCAGTGCACACCGGCCTGGCCTCGGAACAGGTGATCCCGGTGTTGACGTGGGCCAGCGGCCAGGTGGACAGATTTCTGCGGCAAGTACTGGCGCGGCCGGAGCTTGAGGTCGCCATGGGCCGTACCGGGCGCGTCTACGAAGGCGATGCGTTTCTGTTGCAGTTGGCGCAAGTGCGCCGGCGCAGTGAAATCGTCTTGAAGCTGCAGTTGAGTGCCGAGGTGCTGCAGGACTACCTCGACTACGGCAATCGCGAGTGGATCACCCAACCGGACCCGCTGGCGGTGTCCTTCAATACCTTCTACTACCTGGCCACCCTGGCTCACGCCTTCACCTTGAGTGAACGGCCCCAGGCCCAGTTGCTGGACTACCTTCGCGAAGCGGCGCGACTGCCCAAAATTATCGAGCCCGGAGCACCTCCGAAGCTGTCAGCGCATGCCTGGGCGTTAGCCACCCAGGCCGCCGCTGCCAGGCTGGCGGTATTTTTCGGCTGGAGTATTCAGGACGTGCTGGAGTGTGCCCAGTCGATCAGCCAACCCTTGATCAGAACCCTGCAACAGCTCGATCTTCTTCTACGCATCCGCACCCTGTCGGCGCGCTGCGGCATGGATGCGCGCACGCTGCTGTTGATAGGCCGGCTACCGTCCAGCGCCAACACGTTGGCAGAAAAAACGGCTTATCAGGTGGCCGCCGAGAAGGCCTTGCTGAGCCTGTCCGAAACCTCGGGGCCGGTGCTGGCCCAGGCCAGTGACGAGCCTGCCCAGACCGTAAAAATCACTTGTGAGTTGCTCGGCAACAACGAGGCGATTGCCGGCAAGCGGGAGGAAAAAGTCACCTACAAGGTCACGGTCACCAACATGCAGAACTTACCGATGAGCGGGGTCTTCGTGCACTGGCAAACCACCTTGGGCACGATCGTAGAGAGCGCCACCTCCCCGGAAGGTGTGGCGAATGTGGACTTTATTCCCGGGGGGATTCAGGGCGAAGAGACACCGCTGTTCTGGCTGGATCTGGGGGAAAAACTGCCAGCACCTGAGCTGGCGGTCATCGCCGACGCTGATTCCTATGCATTCCGTACCGAGCTCAGTTCCGAGGTGCCGGCCTACGACGTTCCGGCCGGTTTTGAGGTCGAGCTTTATGCGGTGATGGAGGACAACTATTTCAACCGGGGCATCGACTCTCCGGTGAATTGGAGCTCCCGGGTCGCTGCAGGCAGCAGCGGTGAGGCGGTGATCCGTGCCGGCGCCGTCACCAATCAAGAGGGCCTGGCCCGCGCCTTTGTGTCCAGCTCTACCGGCGGGTCCTTCATATTCAAGGTGTTAAGCACCAGCAGTAGCACGGGGCTGGATTTCGAACGCATCACGTTCTTGCCCGGCCTCCCAGCCGCCTGACCCACAACGTCACGGCTGCAGTGGCTCGCCGCGCCGTCGAACGCTATCGACTCATGTCTTGAGGACAGCATCATGGATCGCATCAACATCGCCGGCTTGCTCGAACAGCGTCGCTCAGCCCTGGTCGACTATTGCATTGGCCAGGTCAAGAAGGCAGCACCCAACGACACCTATAAATTCGTCAGGACCCCGGCGGACCTGTTCGAACTGCTGCGCCTCGACCCGCTGGACAGCTACGCGGTGCAGAGTTCCTGGGCCGCCGAGGCGATCAGTTGCGCCCAGCAATACATTCACGCGGTATACCGCAAACTGGAGCCGGGTTACAGCGACGTCGAGTTCGACAAGGATGAGTTGAACCTGTGGCAGCTCTACAGCAACTACCCGGACTGGGCAGCGTTGCAGATGATCGCCGCCTACCCGGAAAACTACATCAACCCGTTCGTGCGCCAGCGCAAGACCAGCCTGTTCAAAGCCCTGGAAAACAACCTGAACCAATCGCGCCTGACCACCGATTCGGTGCAGATGGCCCTGCAGGATTACCTGCAAACGTTCGAGCAGATCTGCAACCTCGACGTGATCAGTGGCTACATCGATGGCGCGTCGGCCACCAGCGCGGACTATTACTTTATCGGTCGGCAACGGGTGCAGCCTTTCCAGTACTTCTGGCGCAAGGCCGATATCGTCCTTCAATCAACCTCGACGTCCGTCAACCCGGCTGCCTGGAGCGAATGGCAGCCGGTGGAGATTCCCACC
Source organism: Pseudomonas sp. Root329 (assembly GCF_001424925.1). Classification (NCBI taxonomy): domain Bacteria; kingdom Pseudomonadati; phylum Pseudomonadota; class Gammaproteobacteria; order Pseudomonadales; family Pseudomonadaceae; genus Pseudomonas; species Pseudomonas sp. Root329. Next base: position 59,348 of record NZ_LMCV01000010.1, read on the forward strand.
ACCGGGCTGGTACTGGACATGCGGCCGGTGTACTGGAGCGGACGGCTGTGCGTGGTCTGGGCCGACTGGCGGGAGAAGCGTGGAACCCAGGGACAACCCGATTACGCGCCGCACCGGCTGGACATCAATGTCGCCTTCATGACCCAGAACGGTCAGTGGTCGGGGCCGTTGTCCTTGCACAGCAGCGAAGGTGACAACGTCACTCCCGCCGCGGCGCGGCTTGTCGCCACCGTGGTTGTCGATGAGCTGCACCCCAAGGGCAAGCTGTGTGTGTTGTTTCTACGGCCAGATGACACCGAAGAGAATGTGTACGCCGCCAGGGACGTGCTGTTTCGCCAGATCGACAGCGATAAGTCGTTCATGAACCTGCTGGCCCAGTACCGGTTTGTCGACCGCGACACGGTGCAGCATTCGATCCTGTCACTGAACCGTCCGACGATGACCGACACCGTAAACCCTGCCGGCAGATTGACCGATTTCTACGCATTGCACGCGGTGGTGTTGCGCAGCAAGAAAACCACCGGCACCGGGGAGGAGGATGTGCTGCTGGTGTGCGGTGAGTGCCTGGAGAATCAGACCGGCCAGGACTCAAGCAAGACATTCGAGTTGAAACTGATGATGAGTAATAGCGGCGACCCTGACCCCATCACCGGATCATTCCCCGAGAAGGGTGGATGGCGCACACCCTGGATGGCGGTGCGTCGGGAGAGTTTTACCGAGGCCACCTTTGAATTCGGCGGCCTCACCGCAGGCGACGGCCTGGGACGTAAAAGGTACGTACTGAACTTTAATCAGCTCCGGGGCTTTGTCACGCCGACGCTGAACCGCAGCCACCCTTCGGGCGCGCAATTCCTGGACTTCAATCAATTGGCCCCGTGGCTCAAGTATGTCCGCCTCAACTCCCTGCATGGGCCCGAACTGGTGCAGGCCTCCGCCATTTCAGTCGATGCCGTGCTGGACTGGTCGTTGCAGCACCGGACGGAGCCATCGCCCACCGGCGGGACGATCAGCGAACCCAACGGTGCGTTTGACGGAGCCAATGGCTTGTTCTTCTGGGAGCTGCATTGCCACTTGCCGTTGCTGGTGACGGCGCGCCTGCGGGCCGAAGACCGCTACGCCGAGGCGCAAGACTGGTTGCATTACCTGTTTGACCCTCAAGCCCCGGAAGTGGCGACGCCTGCTCCGGAAAAACCGCGTTACTGGCGCTGCCGACCGCTGGCCAACCCCAAGAAGGCCAACCCCGGATGCGAAGCCGATGCGCCGACCGACCCGGACGCTATCGGTTACTCAAACCCCGGGCATTTCCAGATTCTGGCGTTCACTGAATACGTGAAGAACCTGATGGCCTGGGGCGATTGGTATTACCGCCAGCTCAGCCGCGACAGTCTGGTGGCGGCCAAGCTGTGTTACGTCCAGGCGGAGTTCCTGATGGGCAATCCGCCCACGGCGCGCACGGTCAACCGCTGGACGCCGGCGACGGTGGACACCTTGTTGAGCAGCGCCACCACGCGGCCGGCGCTGGAGGCATTCGAACAATCCCTTGTCCTCAATGTGGGCCAGTTGGCTGCCAGGGCCAAGACTGCGCCATTGCTCGGCCGGCTGGCCTGCGAACCGTTCAAGCTGCCGATCAACGAGCAGTTGCAGGACCTGTTCGAGCTCCCCGGCCGACGCCTGTATAACTTGCGCAACAACCTGACGCTGGATGGCCAACCGTTACAAGTGCCCTTGTTCAGCCCGCCCACCGATCCCAATCAATTGCTGCGCGACCTGGCGGCCGGGGGTATCGGTGCGCCGCGACCCATGGGGGGGCACCTGGTGGTGGTGGCGTTTCGCTGGCGGATCATGTTCGAGGCTGCGTTGCGCGCAGTGCAAACCCTTCAAGACTATGGCAGCCAGTTACTCCGTCTGCTTGAACAGCGCGACCGCGCCGAGATGGAGCAACTGCAGCAGGGCCAGTTGGTGGAGCTGGGGACTTACGCGCAAACCGTTCAGGAACACAACATTGCGCAATTGCAGGCCAGTATCAGCGCACTGCAACAGAGCCGAACGATGGCCCAGCAGCGAGCGGATGCTTATAACCAGCGCTATGAACAGAACATCACCGAGGTCGAATACAGCGTCATGAACGCGTTGCATGAAGCCAAGGGCTTGAGCTATGCCACCAAGGCCATCAAGTTCGCCGGTGCGGTGGCGGCCGTGGCACCGAACATTTTTGGCGTGGCCAGTGGTGGGTTTCGCCTGGAAAAACTCCCCGACGCCGTGGTCCATGGTCTGGATCTGGCCGCGACACTGCTGCAACTGGACGCGGAAAAAAGCGCCACCACTGAAGCCTACCGTCGTCGTCGCGCTGACTGGCAATTGCAGCGCGATCAAGCACTCGCGGAAGTGAGTGCCATCACCGAGCAGATCAATGCACAAACCCATGCCGTTGCTTCCGCCAGGGCCAGCCTGGATCACACCCTGCGTGCCAACAGCCAGGCGCTGGCGCTGTATAGCTTTCTGCAAAAACGCGCCACCAATGCCGAGTTGTTCGGCTGGCTGGTGGGCCAATTCAAGGCGCTGCACTATCAGGCTTACGATGCAGTGGTCAGTTTGTGCCTCAATGCCCAGGCCTCGATGAGTGCCGAGACCGGGGACTATGACACGCAGATTCCGTTGCCCCAGGTCTGGCTCGACAACCGTCATGGCTTGACTGCTGGCGAGCATTTGCGCGGGCACCTGTTGCGCATGGAGCGTGAATACCTGCAACGCCACGAACGGCGCCTGGAGTTGATCAAGACGGTGTCGCTGCGGCAATTGTTTGATGATCCCCTGGACCCGCAAACCGGCCTGGCCAGTTGGAAACTGGCGCTCGAGGAACTTCAGAGCACCGGCCTGCTGGAATTCAAGCTCAGCCAACTGTCGTTCGATCGCGATCACCCCGGGCATTACTGCCGCCAGATCAGTTCGGTGGAAGTCGACCTGCCGGTACTGGCCGGACCTTACGAAAATGTCCAGGCCACCCTGCTGCAAATCAGCAGCATGACGGCGACCAAAGCCTCGGCGCGTTCGGTGGAATATCTGTATGCGCCAGTGGCGGCAGTCGCGCCGGCGGATATCCAGATCAATCTGCGCAGCGGGCAACAGATCGCGTTGTCGACCGGCCTTGCCGATACCGGCATGACCGCGATCAAACCCGAGGAAGGCTTGCTCAACCCCTTCGAATGCACTGGTGCGGTTTCGAACTGGCAATTGAATTGGCCTTGGCCGAAGAAGAAGCCGCAAGAGGCCAAGCTCGCCTCATTGACTGACGTCATTTTGCGGGTTCGTTATACGGCGCGGGCGGGCGACCCTTCTTTCGCCCTCAAGGTGCGCAATCTGGTGACCGCTGCCGAGTCGCGCGCCGCACAGCGGATAGACGCGGGAGCAATTGTTCATGAGTGAAGTGATCATCATTGAACCGATCATTCAGGCTGACGAAAGCCTGATCATCAACGGCGAATTCGGCCAAGGCACGGACCCCTGGGTGAAAGATCCGCCCAACTCGCGCAACATCGGCATTGGCAGCACCTACTATAGTGATCCGGACGAAGTTGCCCTTGACATCAGCTACCTGATTGCCAGCGACGGCGCCTCGGTCAGCCAGGTGCTCACGGTACCGAAGGCCGCGAGCGCCGATACCCGCTATGTCCTCAGCTTTCTGCATGAGACCTACAGCACCGCCGCGGGCTGGCTGCTGGTGGAACTACTGTGTAGCGGAGAAAAGATCGAGTTACCCCTCGATCCTACGCACCCGCAACTGCGCGATGGGCAACAGGCCGGCCCGGATGACGCTCAGCCGTTGGACTTCCAGCCGATCAAGACTGTACGCGATTTGCCACGGACCCTGGCCGCCGGCGATAAGATTCGCGTCAGCATCGTCAGCCCCCCGCAGCCGGCCGGCGGCATGCGTTCGAAAATCCACGTTGCCCGGCTCAGGTTGCGTTTGCACCTGCCACCCATGCAATTGCAGCAGGTGATGTTCGACGGCGAGCCCCGTGCGGCGGATCGCCCGTTGTACTTGTGTTATGGCGCTATCCACGATCTGGTTTTGGTGCCACTAGCAGATTCTCCGTGGTCCGGCACCGCGGCAGCGCTGAGCCTGGAGGACAATCCGCAGGAGGCGATAGTCGCCACACCACCGTGGGGCACGGACCAGCCCCTCAGTACCGGGTGGAAACTCGACTGTCCATGGATAGACGATCAGCAAAGGCCGTCGCTATTGCTGACTCTGCGTAGTCAGTACAGCGCCGACGCCTATGGAGTCAGTGTTTTACTGGGACACCATCGGCGGGACGTGCGGGACGTACTGGAGGCCGCGTATTACCCGGTGGTGGAATATGAGGAACAGGTTCGCCTCGGCGTCCAGGTCATTTCGTTCTACACCAGTCAGCCCCAGCGCGACTGCAAGGTCACCTGGAGCATCGGTGGGGAGCCACTCGATGAACCCGTCGCCACCGATGACGATGGCTGGGCATTCGTCAGTTTTCAGCCGACGACGGCGGGGCTGCATGTGATCGAGGCGACGGTGGAGAGTTTGTATTACGTCAGCGGCGTCTTTACTCATCAATTGACCGTGCAGGCACTGGCCACAGACCCCTGGCGTGACGTGCGGGTGGTGACCGAAGGGAGAGCAACGCCTTGGGCGGAAAAGACTGGCTACCCCAATCGCGGATCGACTTATCTGTTGACCTTGCAACTGCCTGAGGACAGCCCCTTGATCGGCAGCGAGGTGGCACTGCAATGGGCGGGTGTCAGCGCCGACGAATTGGGTGTGCGGGTGCAGCCCGCGCTTGAAGAACCGGTGCCGGTCACTGATACGCAACCGCAGTGGAGCCTGGAATGTGATGACTGGCTCGACGGCCAGTTCGAGCTGTCACTGAGCTGCTCACGGTTGCTGCGCCGATCACTGGACAAACGCATGTCCCTGGCCCGCAACCTGGTCAACATCGGCGATGTGCAAGCCAGCAACACCTCGCCGGTGGTCGACGAACAAGAGTCGGTGCTGCTGCGCATACAGGTGTTGCACATGATTGCCAGCGGCAACGGTGAACCCGTGGTCAATGCGCTGGTGGACTGGGAGGGGCCCAACGGCACTGTCCCCACGATCACCGGCGCGGGTGGCTGGGCCAGTGTGCTGGACAGGCCGACCGAGGCCCGGGATTACACCGTGACCGCCAAGGTCAGGGCTCACGCGGAGATGGTGCCGATCGTGCGCCAGTTCGACGTGACGCCCGTGGCCAGCAGCCCATGGAAAGGCTGGGTCGACTTTTACCTGGATGACCAACGGGTCGAACTGGCCACGGTGGGGCTGGTGTGTCGGCGGGGCGAGGCCCATCGCTTTAAAGTGATCCCCACGCCCGACAGCCCGGTGGTGGGCAAACCACTGGGGTTGACCACCGATCCCGGCAACAATCCGGGGCTGACCATCGGCGCGCCCACGGCGGTGGACGGTGGCTGGGAATGGCCAGTCAGTTCGTCGATCGGCACCAGCCACAGTGCCGTGTTTTATCTGACCCTGACCGCTGAGGAACTCCAACCTCGTTCGCTGCTCGGGCGTTTGCTCTCGTTCGACCTGGCTGATGAAACGAGTGCCGTGCTCGACCAGATTCACGCCACGATGGGTGGCGACACGCTGTATCCGTGCCTGGGTGCCTTGCACCGATTCAGCGTCCTGCCCAATGCGTTGAGCCCGCTGGTGGGGTTGAACGCACGACTGATCTGGACAGGCACCCCGAGCGAGGAGTTGAACGCAACGGTGATTCCGGCGTTGGACCAGCCGTTGGTGTTCAGCGATGGCGGCGTGCAGTGGCAGCTGGATTTCACCCGCAGCCCCCGCAATGGTGAGTTCGCCCTGGCGCTGGAGGTGCCGCAACTGACGCTGACGTCGGCGGCCACGACGATGCGCCTGGGTGATAACAAATTGCAAATTGAAACCCTGAATACCCCGGTCGTCGACCCAATTGTCGGTCAGGACCCTGCCTGGGTCTGGGGCCAGGTGTTTTCTTTCTTTACCCGGAAGCCCGTCGCCCAGGTGCCGGTGAACTGGACGGTGCAAGGGCAATCCCGCGCGATAAAGACCGATGCGGATGGCTGGTCCGGTTTTGACTTTGAACCACAGAATGCTCAGCGCCATGACATAGAAGTTTCGGTGCTCAGCCTGTATGACAACAATGAGGTTCGCCAGTCCACGGCCGTGACGGCATTGGCGAGTGACCCCTGGCAAGACCTGCTGATCAGTTTCGATGGGTTGCCGCCTGTGGCCTGGGGAGAAAAGACTTACTTTCCCCGGCGCAAGGGCCGGCACTTCTTCGAATTGAGTGCGCAGGCCGGCAGCCCATTGTTCGGTCGAGCCCTGACACTCGGCATGATGGGCGCCGGACCTGGAGAGTTGGGTATCACGTTCAACCTGGGTGCCCCCGGCGAATCCCGATACTTTTCCGATGTAGGACTGCAATACGAATTTGCTGTCGGCGATCAGCGGGATGGCAGCTTCGCCCTGTGCTTTGGGGCATCGAAGCTGGCCAGGCTGTCCCCAGCCAACGCCATGTCCCAAGGCCCCGGCTCACAAGTGGTGAGTTTTCGCGCCAGCGGCCAGGCTGAGCAAAGACTGGACTGGGGTCAGGCACTGGAGGAACAAGTGACGGTCGTCTCGTCGATCAACGGCAAGCCGATGGCCGAGATTAAGGTGATCTGGCGCAGCCCCGAGTTGGGTGAAGTGACCACGACCACGAATTACTACGGAGTTGCCCGGATACGCTTCAAACCGAGGGTTCCCGGTATCACACCACTGACGGCGACGGCGGGGGATGCGCTGTACTCGGAGTCGAATGCCTTGGGCTTTACCCTGAACGAACCGCGCAAAATCGTTGAGTTGATTGAAGTGGCCGGCACGGGGCAGGAGCCTGCGCGGGTGCGGGTCAAAATCGTCTCCAGCCGCACCGGCGAGCCGTTGCAGGGTGTGAGTGTCATGTGGGAGTTGAACGGTTCACGCTTGCCGTCCGGGTTGACCGATGCCGACGGGTTTGCCTGGTTGGGCTTTACCCTGGCCGCCAATCAGGACAACGTAGTGGTGGCGATGGTGGAGGGCGGTGTGGGTGGCTGGGACATGGCGCCGTTGCTGTATGGCGGAGTGGTTCCGGTCATTGAGTCGCTCACGTGTGACAGGCCAGTCACTTATACCGGTTATGAGGTCAATGCCTGGGCCAAGGTCGTTCGCTCTCCTGGCGGTCAGCCCTTTGAAGGTATCAAGATCAATTGGAGTTTCGCGGGTCGCTCATTGCCAGATTCGCTTACCGACGCCGATGGTGTCGCGTCGGTTACGTTTATGACATCGGATACCGGGGAGCATGATCTGGTTGCCACGCAGGCTTCCGGCTTACCGGGTTCAAAGATACAGCGGATTATGGTGAAGCCTTTGCCGGCTGCATTGTTACTGGGTATCTACGCTAATCCTCCCCTTCTCAAAGTCGGGCAATCTTCGGTGATTGCGGTACGGGTTATTGCTGGTGTGACTCCACAATCAGGAAGACGGGTGGACTGGGAAATCAATGAAAAGGTGTTCGCATCGACATACAGTGACGTATTTGGTTGGGCCAAAGTCGATTATTCCGCCACTGCTGTCGGGGACGTAATAATTGGTGGCGTGTTGAAAAACCCGGTTGGTGTTTCGAAAGCATCTATTACATTGAAGATTCTTGAGTAGTCAGAGCTCGAATGTCGGTGAGGCGTTCCCTAAATGGCCCCTGCTTTTTTCCAAGCCAAGTACCGCGTTACCAGTTCAGCGCCCAGTTCACTCGGCCGCACATCCAGCACCGGAACGCCATGAGCACTCAAGCGCTCATGGAGTTCGGCCTTGGTGTTCAAGTAGTCCACCGTGCCGCAATAGGCGAGGGCTTCGTCCAGGGTTTGCACCGGCGTGTGCCGCAGCGTGTCGAGCAGGTCTTCGCGCAGACTCGCCACCAGCACCCGATGCTGTTTGCTCAGGCGTTTGACGGCGGTCAGCAGTTCTTCATCGTCTTCATCCCGCAAGTTAGTTACCAGCACCACCAGCGCCCGGCGTTTTTGGCGGGCCAGCAGTTGGTTGGCGGCGGCCTGGTAATCCGCGGGGCGTTGGGTGCTGTCGAGGTCGTAGACGGTGTTGAGCAGGACCTTGAGTTGCTCGGTGCCTTTGACCGGGGCGAGGTAATGCGGTCGGTCACAGGCGAACGTACTCAGGCCTACCGCATCGCCTTGGCGCAGGGCAATGTAGCTGAGCAACAGGCAGGCATTCAGTGCGTGATCGAAATGGGCGAGTTCACCGTCCTGGCTGCGCATACGGCGGCCGCAATCGAGCATGAAGATGATTTGCTGGTCGCGTTCGTCCTGATACTCACGGGCGATGGGCGTGCGTTGTCGTGCCGTGGCTTTCCAGTCGATCTGGCGCAGGCTGTCGCCTTCGCGGAATTCACGCAGCTGATGAAATTCCAGACCCAGGCCGCGACGTTGGCGCTGGCGCACGCCGAGCTGGCTGAGCCAGTTGTCTACCGCCAGCAGTTGGCCGCCGTAGAGACGGGCGAAGTCTGGGTAGACGCGGGTGTTATCGGCCACGTTGACCAGGCGTTTGTCGGACCATAAACCCAATGGGCTCGGCAGGCTGATTTCGCAGTGTTCGAAGGTGAAATGTCCGCGCTTGAGCGGGCGCAGGCGATAGCCGATCTGGCTTTGCTGGCCGGGTTGTAATTCGACCGACAGGGGGAGGTTTTCGAAGCTCAGGCCGTCCGGTACGTGGTCGAAGATCTGAATGTTCAGTGGCTGGTGAAAGTCATGTTCGACCTCTAGCCGTACTTCACCCCATCGACCGAGTGCCAGGCTGCCGGGCATCTGCCGTTGTACACGAGGCGAGGGCAGTCGTTTGAGACGGACGCCGTCGAGTATCGCCAAGGCCAGCAGCGCCAGCAGCAATCCCCAGTTGATCGACAACAGGCTTGATGGAACCTCGATGTCCAATGCCCGCAACGCGCCCAGCACGATGCCGATGGCTAGCAGGATCGCGAGCCAGATCAACAACAGGCGCGAGGGTTTCACAGGCGCGGTGCCGGCACTTGATCGAGCAGTTGCTTGAGCACTTGATCGACGTCCAGCCCTTCTATGTCCAGCTCCGGGGCGATTCGCACGCGATGGCGCAACACCGCCAATGCGCAGCCTTTGATGTCATCCGGGATCACAAACTCGCCGCCGCGCAACAAGGCGCGGGCACGGGCGCAGCGCACCAGGGCGATGGAGGCCCGAGGCCCGGCGCCGAGGATCAGGCCCGGCCAGTTGCGGGTGGTGCGAGCCAGGCGCACGGCGTAATCGAGGACCTGATCGTCCAGCGGCAGATCGCTGGCGATGCGTTGCAAGGCCAGCACGTCCTTGGCTTGCAACACGGTGCGCAGCGGTTGCACATCGAGCATGTCGGCCCGGGTCGAGCGACTGACCTGGCGGACCATGTTCAGCTCCTGATCGGCGTCGGGGTAATCCATGCGCACCTTGAGCATGAAGCGATCGAGCTCGGCTTCCGGCAGTGGGTAAGTGCCTTCCTGTTCGATGGGGTTTTGTGTGGCGAGCACCATGAATGGCTGCACGATGGGCAGGGCGCGGCCTTCGAGGGTGACTTGGCGTTCCTGCATGGCTTCGAGCAGCGCGGCCTGGGTTTTCGCCGGGGCGCGGTTGATCTCGTCGGCCAGCAAAAGGTTGGTGAACAGTGGGCCTTTGCGCAGTTTGAATTGCTCGGTTTGCAAGTCGTACACCGCGTGCCCGGTGACGTCGCTGGGCATCAGGTCCGGGGTGAACTGGATACGTGCGAACTCACCGCCGAAGCAGCGGGCGAGGGCGCGCACCAGCAACGTCTTGCCCAGCCCCGGCACGCCTTCGAGCAGCACATGGCCGCCGGCGATCAGGGCGGTGAGGACGTCGTCGATCACGGTGTTCTGGCCGATCACGGCTTTTTGCAGTTCAGTTCTTACCGCTTGGGCCAATTGGCTGGCGCGCTGGCGTTGCTGCGCAGCGTGGCTCTGTACGCCGGGCTCGATCTGTTCACTCATAAGGCGTTCCTCAAGGTTTGCAGGTGGGCGACCTGACGGCTGAATTCAGCGCTGGACTGCCGCTGCTTCGGTCGCGGGCTCATGGCCTGGCTGATAGCGCGTGTGGGTTGGCCGGTCAGGCGTGCGAGCACCAGCCATTGTTCGGCAACGCCGAGTTGTTCGAAACCGGGATGACGGCGCCGCACACGGCGCAAGATGTCGTGCTGCAAGGTTTGCAGCAGGTGCTGCTGACCGTTTCTGCGCAACATGAAATCGGCGCTGGCGCGCAGGTGTTCCTGAAGTTGACGGCGGGCTCTCGGGGCCGGTTCCAGCAACGGACCCTGGCGCACGCCGACGTGCCAGAAGCCAAGACCGATCAGGGCAAAAAGGGCGACCAATGCTTGGGGGAAATAGCGCAGGAGCAAGGTCAGCAATCCGTCGTGATCGGTGTTGAACAGCAGGGTCACGTTCGTGTCCGCGGTCAGGTACCAGAGCAGCCAGGCGTTGTCGTAGTGGTCGATGGCCGGGGTTTTCCACAGGTCGGCGTCGGTGACCACGGTGATCGAACCGAGCCCGTGATTGAGCTGCATCATGTGCGTGGCCTTGCCGCTGTTGGCCCAGGCTTGCGCGAGGTTTTTCGGGTCTTCGAGATGGAACGCGGTATCGAAACTGGCGTAGGCCGGCGCGTTTTCGTCTTCCAGATACAGCTTGGTCAGCTTGGGATAAGGATCGTCGTCGATGGCGGGCGGCGGGTCCTTGAGGTCTTTGCTCAGCGACTGATGCAGCTGCACCCGGTCGAGCAACAGGTCGTTGCTTTGGCCGGTCTTTTCATCCCACAGCGACTGGGCAACAAACAAAAGCCGCCCGCCGGCCCGGGTCCAGTTCAATAGCTGATCGACTTGGCGCGGAGTCATGTTGTAGCGGTCCCCGAGCAACAACAGACTGTGCTGATGCGGCTCCAGGGTCGGCAGAATGTCGAGGCTGTTGGCGTGGCTCACCGACAGGCCCTGTTTGCGCAAGAAATGCTCGGCAGCGAGATAGGGGTTGGCCTGGGCTTCGGGTGAGGGGCCGTGATCTATGTCTGCCTGATAGGGCGTCGCCTTGATGTACAGATAAACACTCAGCGCGATCAATAGCACGGCGATGAACACGCCGACCGCCAGCCAACGTTGCCGGTTCAACGCAATGCTCCCGGGCCGAACAGGGCTCGCCAGCCGTCACAGAGTTCCTGTTGCAAATGCGCGGGAGGCAAGAGATGCCCGTAGGCCATGTTCTGCCAGTGCCCGGTCAGGTTTTTACTGAAGGCCAGCAAGGCCGGTTGTTGCAGGTGTTCGATGCGCTCCAGGACCTGGCCTTCGGTGTCGGCGGGTTTCAGCGCCATGTCGAAGTCGTGCAGCAAGTGGCTGAGCAGACCGCGATAGAGCAATCCGAGGGCCTCACGAGGGTGGGTTTGCCAGAGGCGTTCGGCGCTGGCGGCGATGTCGGCAGGCAGGGTTTCGCGGTTGAGGTCCAGGCCGAAAGCCTGTTGCGGTAACGGCCGCGCGACCTTGCTTTTCAAAGCCGGTCGGCGACTGACGAACGCCTGCAACCCGTCACGGTAATGCCAGATCAACAAACCAATGGCACCGATTAACACCCCCCACAGCACGATCTCAATCAGAGAGGCCACGGTGCCGAAGCGTTGGTTGTCCAGAAGCTTGAGCAGCGCCTCCAGCCATTCGGTTGTTGGGTCATCGTCCGCCGTGTCGGCGGCGGGTTGGTCCTCGCCAAACCGATAGCGTGTGACCGATTCCTTGTTCTTGAACGGAGGCTGATCGAGGATCGCCTTGATGCTGTCCCGGGACGCCTGACTGGTCAGCGGTTGGTCCAGCAGGCGTGGGCTGTCGGGTGAAATGACTGGCTCGGCGGCCCATACGGTTTGCGTTGTCGGCATCAACAGGAACACCGCCAGCAGCAGGGTGACGGCGGCGCTGCTCAAGCGTTGGCGCATGCGGCGGAACACCAGCTCGATATCCCAGGCCTCCAGCACCGTGCGCCGATTCAGATAAAGGCTGAAGCCGCAGGCGACATAAATCGGTTCCCAGACAATGAGCACCAGTGCGTAAAAGGCATTGGTCAGGTGTTCCAGCCATCGCCAGTCTTGTGTAGCGGCGGTGATCAAGGTCTGCCAGCTCCAGTCGAGTTCGACCTGTTGCGGCAAGAACATATAGAACAGCACCATCAGGCCGATCCATAACGCGCTTTCCAGATGCACGCCGATGATCGTCAGCCACCGCGCGGCACCGGCGTTGCGCTGCAACAGCACCTGCAAGCGCTGTTGTCGTGGCTGCCCACTCAGCCCTTCGAGTTGCACCACCGGCATCAGGAAACTGCGACTCAGGCTCAGGCGCCGCCAGGTCAGACTCGCCAGCAATTGCGGTTGGAGTAGCCGCGGAAATTGGCGCAACGCCTGCTTCAGGGTGGGCGTTTCGCCAAACATGGCTTTGGACAGGATGTACAGCGGCAGGCGGTCGAACGCCGGTTTCAGCCACCAGAAGATGAACACGACGAGGGAGGGCGAATCCCACAGCACCCAGCTGAGCAGGGCGAAAATCGGCAAGGTCACGATGGCCCAACTGGTCATCAGCAGGCGCCGATGTCGCTGGCTCAGCAGGACGCCAAGGTCCATGGCTTCCCAGGTCGTGCGCGGGCGGATCACTACCGTGGCGTCACTCAGGCGCATGGCGGGTCCGTCCGGCAAACAGCAGGTAAGTCGCCACCAACAACCAGAGCGCTGCACCGACCAGGTATTTGGTCATTGGCGTGACCCCGATTGTGGACGACCAGTAAGCTTCGATAAACGCCGCAATCAGCAGAAACAGCATGACCCCGCAAATCAGCAGTACGCTCTTTCGCGCCGCCAATCGCAGGGCTTCGGAGCGGGGCAGGCGCCCCGGCGCGATCAATGCCCAGCCCAGTTGCAGGCCGGCGGCACCGGCCAGGGCAATAGCACTCAGTTCGAAGGCGCCGTGGCCAACCACGAATGACCAGAAGGTTTGCCCGTAGCCGATGTGCGTCAGGTGCCCGGCCACCGCGCCGATCATCAAACCATTGAAGAGCAGGAAAAACGCGCTGCCCAGGCCAAACAGCAAACCGCTGGCGAAGGTCTGAAAGGCGATGCCGATGTTGTGCATGATGTAGTAACCGAACATCACCCAGTCTTCACTGGCCGCCCGTTCCGCCGAACGCCCCAGGTGACCGGCCTCGGGGTCGTACATGCCTTGCATCTCGCTGACCTGCTCGGCCGGGATCAGGTTGTAGACCAGGTCGGGGAACAGATACACCAGCAGTGCGATGCCGATCAGGCTGCCAAAAAACATCAGGCCGGCGGCGAGTACGAAACGCCATTGTTCGCGTACCAGTCGCGGGAAGTCAGCCAGGATGAAGCCCAGCACGTTGGCACCCAGTCGACTACGGTGGCGATAAAGCTGTTGATGCCCGCGCAGCACCTGTTGCTGTAATGAGTCGATCAGAAAGCTGCTGTAACCACGTTCCTGGGCCAGCGCCAGGTGTTGGCAGAGACGACGATAATCGCTGGGGAAACCAGCGACTCGCTCGGCTTCCTTGCCTTGCTCCAGTTGTTCAAGCACGAGAGCAAATTGCTCCCATTCGGCCTTGTGGCGAGTTTCGAAAAGGCTTTGCTTCATGTGGGGCCCAACAAGCCGCGGGCGATGCCATTGAGTTCGTCCACGGCCCCTGGCGCCGACACCTGCAGCGGATGCGCGAGTATGGCCGCCAGCTCTTTGACCCGTGCTTCAGAGAGTTCACCCTGGCGTTCGGCAAACCCGAGGATGGCGCGTTGTTCGGTCAGCGTCAGCGCAAAGGCCGGGCGCCGGGGCTGGATGTCAGGCAGTTGCGGTCGGGTGAGCGGTTGTTCGCGGTAGATCACCAGCGTGCCGGCAGCCAGATCGCCGAGGCGCTTGAAGGTGGGATGTTGCAGGCAACTGATGGCCCCGAGGAAATAGCCGAACGGCAGCATGTCGACAAATCGCAGCAGGTTGCGCAGCAGCGAAGCAGACCAGCCGATCGGCGTGCCATCGTCCTGCACCACCCGCAGGCCCAGCCATTGCTTGCCGGGCGAACGACCCTGATTGAGCACTTCGAACAGCACCATGTACCACCAGCTCACCACGAACAGCAGAATCGAGCCGAGCCCTGCACCGAGTTTCCCGAGGAACGCCAGGACAATAAACAGCAGGCCAACGATCAACCCGCGCAGCCCGAGATCGATGGAGAACGCCAGCGCACGAACCATCAACCCGGCCGGGCGCAATGGCAAGTCGATGCCTTCCGGCGTTTCGACTTGATACCGCGTATCCAGTGGCGGGGACAGCGTCGCTTTCCTTGGCAGTGCTGTGGTCTCGAGCATGGGCAACCTTGATGTGGCCTGTTCGGGATTCGATGTCCGTCCGATGCTAGCAGCCTCTCGGGGGAAAACGACATAACTATGTATTGCACGGTAAGTGGTCGGAGGTGATTGAATGACGAGACTACTGGCCGGGGCGGGATGTGAACGCCTAGACTTCGCCGATCTTCAGTTCAGGAATAGCCCGTGACCTCTATCTTCTGGTACGACTATGAAACCACTGGCATCAACCCCCGTTGCGACCGCCCGCTGCAAATGGCGGGGATTCGCACTGACTTCGATCTCAATGAAATAGACGAGCCGGTCAACCTTTACTGCCAGCCCAGTGAAGACATCCTGCCCCATCCGGCAGCCTGCGTGATCACGGGTATCACGCCCGGCCGACTGGCCGAGCAAGGCTTGAGCGAAGCCGATTTCATGACCCGGGTGCATGCCCAGCTCGCTGCGCCCGGCACGTGTGGGGCGGGGTACAACACGTTGCGTTTCGATGACGAGATGACCCGTTACAGTCTTTACCGAAACTTTTTCGACCCTTATGCACGCGAGTGGCAGGGCGGCAATAGCCGCTGGGACCTGATCGATGTGGTGCGTGCAGCGTATGCCTTGCGCCCTGACGGCATCGTTTGGCCGACAGACGACGAGGGGCGGATAACGCTCAAACTCGAACGCCTGACCGCCGCCAATGGCATTGATCACGGAAACGCTCACGAAGCGCTATCGGACGTTCGCGCCACCATCGCCCTGGCGCGTCTGATCCGGGAAAAGCAGCCGAAGTTGTATGACTGGTTGTTTCAGTTGCGCGGTAAACAAAAGGTGATGGATCAGATTCGTCTGTTGCAGCCGATGGTGCATATCTCGGGGCGCTTTTCAGCGGCGCGCAATTATGTCGGTGTGGTGCTGCCCCTGGCCTGGCACCCGCGCAACAAGAACGCCTTGATTGTCTGTGACCTGCATCTGGACCCTCAGGGCTTGCTCGATCTTGATGCCGACACCTTGCGCCAACGGCTGTATACCCGCCGCGATGACTTGGTCGAGGGCGAGTTGCCGGTGCCGCTCAAACTTATCCACATCAATAAATGCCCGGTGGTGGCGCCGTTGTCGGTACTTCGCACTGAAGATCAGCAACGTTTGGGGCTGGATATGTCGCTCTACCAAGAGCGCGTGCTGCGGCTAAGTGACGCACAAACAGTTTGGCGAGATAAAGTTCAGGCGATTTACGCCAGCGAAGATTTCACCTCGAGCCAAGACCCTGAGCAACAGTTATACGATGGTTTTATCGGTGATCGGGATCGGCGTCTTTGTGAGCAAGTCAGGTCTGCCGACCCGGCTCAATTAGCGCAACAACAATGGCCTTTCGATGATGAACGATTGCCTGAATTATTGTTTCGATATCGCGCACGCAACTTCCCCGATACGTTGAGTTTCGAAGAGCAAGAGCGCTGGCGAATATTCTGTCAGCAACGTTTGTCAGCCCCCGAGTGGGGGGCGCCAAATACGCTGGAAACTTTTGTAGAGGCTGCAGCCCAATGGAGTAGTACGGCTACATCGTTTCAGCGAGAGGTGCTGAATGAATGGCAGAATTATGTCCAGGCATTACGCAAACGTTTGAATCTTTGAAATCGAAAATGTCCGGGTGCTGAATCCCGGGCATAAAAAAACGCCAGCAGATGCTGGCGTTCTTTTTTGTCGCGGATGAGTCTGCGACAAGCTCTGCGGCTTAGCCCAGCAGGGTAGCCCAGCCTTCAACCACGTCACCGCCCCACTTGGCTTTCCACTCTTTCAGAGTTTTGTGGTTGCCACCTTTGGTTTCGATGACTTCGCCGTTGTGCGGGTTTTTGTATTGTTTAACTTTGCGAGCACGCTTGGTGCCAGTAGTTTTTACTGCGCCGCCGCGTGGTGCTTTGGTTTTGGACTCTGGATCCAATAGCGCAATGATGTCACGCAGAGACTTGGAGTACTCGCCCATCAGGGTGCGCAGTTTGCCTTCGAATTCCAGCTCGGTTTGCAGTTTGTCGTCTTGGGACAGGTTCTTCAAACGGGCTTGCAGCTCTTTGATAGCTTCTTCGGTGGCGCGATATTCGTTGATCAAGGACATGAGGACTACCTTATGTTGGGGCGCTGGATGGCAGGTGACAGTGCGGCAATAATAGTCAGGGTGTTTCATCAAGTAAACATATAACCGGAGTTTTATTTAAATTAGTTACGGTGAATAGGGCATAAATTGCCGGTGTAGTTAAATAGTGTGATGCA
This sequence comes from Pseudomonas sp. Root329, assembly GCF_001424925.1. Lineage (NCBI taxonomy): Bacteria > Pseudomonadati > Pseudomonadota > Gammaproteobacteria > Pseudomonadales > Pseudomonadaceae > Pseudomonas > Pseudomonas sp. Root329. The sequence continues at coordinate 76,064 of NZ_LMCV01000010.1, forward strand.
GTCATCACGAATATTCACAATTGGGCACTTGAAGATTGGCAACAGGAACACCATCGCGCGGGTTGCAGGTGCTGCCAGAACCTGTGCCGCTTACCTTTGTGTCGGGCCAAACGTCATCAATACTGCAGTTTTGCTGCGCAATCGCTAGAATGGCCGCCTTTGCGAAGTTCTGGAGTTTGACCCTCATGCGCACTTTTCGGCTGGTGATTGCTTGCCCGGACCGCGTCGGCATCGTTGCTAAAGTCAGTAACTTTCTGGCGTCCCATAACGGCTGGATCACTGAAGCGAGCCATCACTCGGACAATCTCAGTGGCTGGTTCTTCATGCGTCACGAAATTCGTGCCGATTCGCTGCCCTTTGGTATCGATGCCTTTCGCGAAGCGTTTGCACCGATTGCCGAAGAGTTCTCGATGAACTGGCGCATCACCGATACCGAGCAGAAAAAGCGCGTGGTACTGATGGCCAGTCGCGAGTCTCACTGCCTCGCCGACTTGCTGCATCGCTGGCACAGTGATGAGCTGGATTGCGAAATTTCCTGCGTGATTTCCAACCATGACGACTTGCGCAGCATGGTCGAGTGGCACGGGATTCCGTATTACCACGTACCGGTCAATCCGCAGGATAAAGAGCCGGCATTCGCCGAAGTCTCGCGCCTGGTCAAACAGCACGATGCCGAAGTGATCGTACTTGCCCGCTACATGCAAATCCTGCCGCCCGAGTTGTGCAGCGAATATGCTCACAAGGTCATCAACATTCACCACAGCTTCCTGCCGTCGTTCGTCGGTGCCAAGCCGTATCACCAGGCATCTTTGCGTGGCGTGAAGTTGATCGGCGCTACGTGCCACTACGTGACCGAAGAGCTGGATGCCGGTCCGATCATCGAACAGGACGTCGTTCGCGTCAGCCACAGTGACAGCATCGAAGACATGGTGCGTTTCGGTCGGGACGTCGAGAAGATGGTGCTGGCCCGTGGTCTGCGTTATCACCTGGAAGATCGGGTGCTGGTGCACGGCAACAAAACTGTCGTGTTCTGACAGCCTGCTGTTGATCGTTCCCACGCTCTGCGTGGGAACGATCGGTGTAGAGCGAGGACATGACCATGGCCGATCCACTCGACAAAGCGACATCCAAGGCTCCTGCCACGTTGGGCGAAGGGTGTTTGAGTCGTTACGACCCGGATGACATGAACCCTGAAGACGGCACGGAGTTTCCCGGTGCTGCCGAGTTGTGGGAACAGTTGAATCCGGAGTCCGACGATAATACCGGGGAGCCCTAAAAGATCGTCCGAACGCGGCCCGAACCTCCGGCAGCTCCTACGCCTGTTTGAACTTCATCAACTTCTTCAGCAGCGGCCGCCCAAGCATCAGTAAAAACACCGGCCCGCCGACGACCAGATAAAAGTAATAGGTCACCGCCCGCCAGATCAGAATCGCCGCCGCCGCGGTGGATTTTCCCACCATTGGTGCCAGCAGCGCCGCCGACGTTAACTCCGCCGCCCCGGCACCGCCCGGCAACAGGCTGAACTGCCCCGCGCTCAGCGAAAGCATCTGGATCAGAAAGCTCCAGGCCCACTGCAAATCCGCCCCGAGCCCACGCAACGCCAGATACAGCACGCTATAGCGCAAGATCCAATGCAGGCACGTCAGGGCAAACACCGTGATGAGCGTCTGAAAGGGCAGCTTCAGTGTGTCCGTGAATGCCGCCAGAAAGTGCAGGAGTTTTCGCGCCCAGCGCAGGCGTGTGGTGGTTTTGACATTCAGGCGAGCGAGCAACCGACCGCTCAGACGAATCAGTATTCGATGGTAGCGGGCGACCACCACGCAACTGAACAACCCGCCGAACATCGAAATGGCGCTGACGGTCAGCAGCCATTCCATGCGTTGGCTGAGGTGCTGGAACAACGCATAAATCAGGATCCCGCTCAGCGCGCAGAGAAAAAACAGCAAATCGCTCAGCTGATCCATGGCAAACACGGCGCTACCCCTGGCTGGACGCACGCCATTGCGCGCCAGCAGCGCCATGATCGTCAGCGGTCCGCCGCTGCCGCCCGGTGTTGCGCAATAGGCGAATTCGGCGGCCATCACCACCCCGAGACTTTTTAGCGGACCCACCTTGTCGCGTTGATCCCCGAGTAACAGGCGCAAGCGCATCGTGTTCAGCACCCAGCACAGCAGGATCATGCCGAACATGATCAGCAGCCATGTCAGCGGAAAGCTTCGCAGCCGATACCAGGTTTCGTTACCGCCCAGCAGCGACGGAATCAGCACCGCAGCGAGCAGCGCGACGAGCAGCAGAATCCCGCGACTCATGCGGCGCGACCGATACGGTCGCTTTGCAGCGCCAGCCAGCGTGCCTTGGTCATCGGCACGCGTCCTTCGTCGAGCAAGCGCTTGAGGGTTTGCAGCCAGTAAGTGCGCGAGAACTCGTGGCGCATATCGACCGGGTGCAAGCCAAGACGAATCACCGGTGCTTGCTGCCAGCGTTGTTCGCGTTGATCACTGACCAGCCTCGACAACCCACGGCGCCAGGCACTGCGCGCACTCCAGACTAACCCTGGCGCATCAACCGCGCTGAAGTCCGGCAGACGATACAGATGCTGAGAATCGCTGGTGTAACTCAGGGGTAACTGGCGCAAGGCCTGGCGCGTCCCTTCGCTCATCAACCAGGCCGGGGCGACGAAGCCCTCCAGCGGCCAGTGATAACGGTGGAATATTTCGATGCCGGCGCGCAGGCGGGCGAGGGCGGCGTCTTGAGACAGGCCGTAAAACTCGCCTTCGTTGGTGTAGATCCGGCGCATGAACCAGTCTCGTGGCGTAGTGGGAGTGGGCGCTTCATCGCAATGAAAGTAACCGTGCAAAGCCAGTTCGTCACCTCGGGCGATACGACGGGTGAGCAAACGTCGAAATCCCGGATGCTCCTCCAGATCGTTGTGCTTGTGGAAATTGGGCACCACCAGCAAGGTCATCGGCACCTCGCCCATGGCGTCGACGGCATCGACAAAGGATTGATAATCGGCCCAGGTTTGCGGTGCGACGTCGTGCAGCACGAGTAACAGGCTGGGCAGGTTCATGGGCTCAACCATTGGCCGTAAGGGGCCAGTGGCTGCCGAGCACGGCGTGATAGTGCCCCAGCAGGCTGTTGACCACCGTGTCCCAGGAGTAATGCCGCTCGGCATGGCTGCGGGCCTGTTTGCCCAAAACCACGCTGCCCGAACTGAACAGCTCGCGGACTGCGTTGGCCATCGCCAATGGATTATTCGGCGGGCAGAGCAGGCCGCATTGATCGGTGATGATTTCCTGAAAGGCCCCGGCCGCCACGGCCACCACCGGAATGCCACTGGCCATGGCTTCAAGAACCACCAGGCCAAAGGTTTCCTGGTCACCGGCGTGCAGCAGCGCATCGGCGCTGGCCATCAACCGCGCCACGTGTGCCGCCGTACAGAATTCACCGATCACGGTAACGTTGTCCGGCACCGCGGCCGGCATCGACGAACCTACCAGCAGCAGGTGATAACGTCGGCCCAGGCATTTCATGCAGTCGAGCAGCACCGGCAGGTTTTTTTCCTTGGAACCGCGCCCGGCGAAGATCAGCAAATGAGTGTTTTCATCAATGCCCAATTCGGCCCGCAGGCCCGTGTCTCGTGCCGTGGGATTGAAGGTTTGCAAGTCGACGCCCAGCGGTTGCACGAAAACATTCTTCACCCCCAGCCCGATCAGTTTGTCGGCCATGACTTGACTGGGCGCCAGAACCCGATCGAAGTTGCCATAGAGTTTGCTGACATAGGCTTCGACGTTGGTGGTGACCCAGTTGCCCATGCGATTGCTGACCAGCAGCGGCAGGTCCGAATGATAAAAGCCGATCACCGGGACATCGAGTTGCCGCCGGGCGTCGAGGGCCGCCCATGCGGTGAGGTAGGGGTCGCCGACCTCGATCAGGTCGGGCTGTAAATCCTGTAGAACATTGCGCCATGGCGCGAGACGGAGAGGAAAACGATAACCCTTGCCGAAGGGCAGGGCGGGGGCCGGAACCGTGTAAACGCCATCCTGTTCACTGAAGTAAGCCCCTGGGATCAACAGACTGTGGCGAATGCCCGGCTTGATGCTCAGGCGACGGTGTTTTGCATCCAGATAAGTGCGCACGCCACCGCTGGCAGGGGCGTAGAACATGGTTATGTCAGCGATATGCACGATGAACATCCCTCCGGTCCGTTGTTCTCCCTTGGTTGACCTTTATGAAGGATAGATGTTCGGTTGGGGTTTTGTGGCGGGGTGTCAGTGAGGTTTTTGCGGTGTATTTCAGACCGCCATCGCGAGCAGGCTCGCTCCCACAAGGTCTGGCGTTGAACCTGTGGGAGCGAGCTTGCTCGCGATGGGGCCCTATCAGACGTTAGATACGGAAACTGCCTACCAACTGCTTCAACCGCGCCGCCTGCTGCTCAAGGTCCGAGCACGCCCGCAACGTCGACTGCAGGTTTTCCACCCCTTCCTGATTCAGTGTGTTGATCTCGGTAATGTCGACGTTGATCGACTCCACCACCGCCGTCTGTTCCTCGGTCGCCGTGGCTACCGACTGGTTCATCCCGTCAATCTCGCCAATACGCAACGTCACGCTGTTCAAGCGCTCGCCGGCCAGGTTGGCGATTTCGACGCTGTCCTGACTGTGGCGCTGGCTGTCGCTCATGGTGCTGACGGATTCACGGGCGCCGACTTGCAGCTCCTCGATCATGGTCTGCACTTGTTGCGCCGACTCCTGAGTGCGGTGCGCCAGGTTGCGCACTTCGTCGGCCACCACGGCAAAACCACGTCCGGCTTCACCGGCGCGCGCCGCTTCGATGGCCGCGTTGAGCGCCAGCAGGTTGGTTTGCTGGGAGATGCTGGTGATCACTTCGAGAATCTGCCCGATGTTCACGGTTTTGCTGTTCAGCGATTCGATGTTGGTGCTCGAGGCGCTGAGCATGCGCGACAGCTGATTCATCGCGACAATGCTGCGATCCACCACTTGCTGGCCGTCTTCGGCCAGGCTGCGGGCATCGCTGGCCTGACTCGATGCTTGCGCGGCATTGCGGGCGATTTCCTGAGCGGCGGCGCCGAGCTGGTTGATCGCCGCGGCCACGCTGCTGGTGCGCGAAGCCTGTTGGTCGGAGTTGAACATCGACGAGTTCGAGGCGGCCACGACACGCAGAGCCACTTCGTTGACTTGCCCGGTGGCCGACGACACTTCGCGGATCGAACCGTGAATACGTTCCACGAAGCGGTTGAACGCGGTACCGAGGACACCGAATTCATCGTTGTTCACGATGGTCAGGCGTTTGGTCAGGTCGCCTTCGCCGTCGGCGATGTCCGCCATGGCGCGGGTCATGACGTGCAGCGGCTGGATCAGGATGCGGATCAGCATGCCCAGCAAGGCGATGATGATGGCCACGGCAATGACTGTCGCAACGAGCGCCGAGGCGCGGAATTCGCTGAGCTTGGAGAAGGCTTTGTCCTTGTCCACCGACAGACCGATGTACCAGTTGACTGAGGACAGCCCTTTGATCGGTGTAAAGGTCACGATGCGAGTCTTGCCGTCGACGTCTACTTCACTGAAGTCGCTGCTGATGCGCGGAGTGTTTTTCGGGTACGCCTCGCTCAGGGACTTCATCACCAGCGCTTTGTCCGGGTGGACCAGGATTTTGCCGTCGGCACCGACCAGGAACGCATAGCCCATGCCGTCGAAGTCCAGTGCGTTGAGGCTGTCGGTGATCACCTGCAAGCTCAAGTCACCACCGACCACGCCGATGTTTTGACCGTCCTTGAGTACGCTATTAACGATGGAAATCACCAACTGACCAGAAGCCAGGTCGATGTAGGGTTCGGTCAGGGCAGAACCGCTGGTGCTTTGCGCGCTCTTGTACCAGGGGCGGGCACGAGGGTCATAACCGTCGGGCATCTTGCTGTCCGGGCGGATGATGAAGGTGCCATCTTTGTTGCCCAGGTAGGCGCCCATAAAGGTCGACGACACGGCCTTCTGTTCCAGCAGGTTGGAGACATTGGCTACATCTGCGTTCAAGGCAACGGTTTGCGACAGGTTTTCGATCAGCAGACTGCGGCCGGCCAGCCAGGTTTGAATGTTTTTTGCGGTGACGCTGCCCATTTCCTGCAAGTAGTTGTCCAGATCGCGGCGTATCGCATTGCGCTGCAAATAGTCGTTGTACAGCGTGAACGAGGCGAAGGCGGCAATCACGATGAGGGCGGCGGCAAGCAGGATTTTATGGCTGAAGCGCAGATTTTTGTTCATGGCTCGGGGGGTCCGCTAAGGTCTTATTGTTCGGGGCGCGTTGCTGTTAATGCGCGCAAAATGAGTGCGCAATGGAGCGAGTCGGTAATTCCTGCTCTCCATAGGGGAATGTCGGACCTTGCTTTCAATTGGGTCTCTCGCTTATTCCTATCGGCCGTGAAGGATCAAAGATTAACCATGGGTGACAAAATGCCTGACTCATTACAACTCGTTATCGGTGCCGACCTCGCCGGGCAGCCCGTTGCCCAGGCCATGCGTCTGGCGAACCGTCATGGTTTGGTCGCGGGCGCTACCGGGACGGGCAAAACCGTCACCTTGCAACGGATGGCCGAAGCCTTCAGCGATGCCGGCGTGGCGGTGTTTGCCGCCGATATCAAGGGTGACCTGTGTGGTCTGGGCGCCGCCGGCAACCCTCAAGGCAAAGTCGCCGAGCGGATCGCCGGGATGCCCTGGCTGAATCACACGCCTCAAGCGTATCCGGTGACCTTGTGGGACATTCACGGTCAGTCCGGTCATCCATTGCGCACAACCTTGAGCGAAATGGGGCCGTTATTGATTGGCAGCCTGCTGGAGCTGACCGACAGTCAACAGTCGGCGCTGTACGCCGCGTTCAAGGTGGCGGACCGTGAAGGGCTGTTGTTGCTGGACCTCAAGGACCTGAAGGCACTGCTCAATCACCTGCGTGACAACCCCGAATTGCTGGGTGATGACGCCGCGCTGATGACCACCGGTTCCAGTCAGGCGCTGTTGCGGCGTCTGGCGACCCTGGAACAGCAGGGCGCCGAAGCGCTGTTCGGTGAGCCGGCGCTGCAGCTCGAAGACATTCTGCAACCGACCGCCGAGGGCCGCGGGCGCATTCACTTGCTCGATGCCAGCCGCCTGGTGCACGAAGCGCCGAAGGTCTACGCGACGTTCCTGTTGTGGTTGCTGGCCGAACTGTTCGAGCAACTGCCGGAGCGCGGCGATGCGGACAAACCGCTGCTGGCGTTGTTTTTCGACGAAGCGCATTTATTGTTCGCCGGTACGCCAAAGGCGTTGCAGGATCGTCTTGAGCAAGTGGTGCGGTTGATTCGCTCGAAAGGCGTTGGCGTGTATTTCGTCACCCAATCGCCGGGCGACTTGCCGGATGACGTGCTGGCTCAGCTCGGCCTGCGCATTCAGCATGGCTTACGCGCGTTCACCGCCAAGGAGCAGAAATCCCTGCGCGCGGTGGCCGAAGGTTTCCGGCCGAACCCGGCGTTCGATGCCTTGTCGGTGCTGACCGAGCTTGGGATTGGCGAGGCGCTGGTCGGTACGTTGCAGGACAAGGGTACGCCGGAGATGGTCCAGCGGGTGTTGGTGGCGCCGCCGCAATCGCGGATCGGGCCGTTGAGCGAGACTGAGCGCACAGCGCTGATCTCGGGGTCGCCATTGAAGGGGCGGTATGACAAACCCGTTGATCGCGAATCGGCTTATGAAGTGTTGATGGGGCGCAAAGGGTTGGCACCAGAGCCTGACGCTGCAGCGGGCAAACCGGCAGCCGAAGAGCCAAGCTTCACCGACAAGGCGGGGGAATTCCTCGGCACCGCGGCGGGGCAGGCACTGAAATCAGCGATGCGCCAGGCGGCCAATCAATTGGGCCGACAGTTGGTACGCGGCTTGATGGGCTCGCTGCTCGGCGGCAGCAAGCGCCGATAACAAGCGGGCACGATAAAAATGTGGGAGCGGGCTTGCTCGCGAAAGCGGTAGATCAGACAACATCTATGTTGAATGTCAGACCGTCTTCGCGAGCAAGCCCGCTCCCACATTAGATTTGCGTCAGGTTTTGGGTTTGGCGTGAGCCGCCAACCGTTCCAGCGCTGCCCGCAGATTCGGATCGCTGATTCCGTCGGCTGTGGCCTGAATGGTCGCGCCTGCATCGGTCGACAAGCTGATGGTATGGCCAGCCGCCCCTTGCTGAACCGTGGGCGGTTGAACCTTGAACAGAATCCGCGTCAGGCTGGCGAACTCGTCGAACATCTGTAATTGCCGTTGCAGACGCTTTTGCTGATAACGCAGGCGGGTTGCCCAATGACCGTCGGTCACTATCAGCAACAAACTGCCTTCGCGCCACGACGCCACATGGCAATGCTCGCGGGCGGCGGGCTGCAATTGGCTTTCCAGCAGACGTTGTAAATGACCCAGGCGTTGAGCGTGGCCGAAGATGGCTTTCAGCGGTTTGGCTTCGCGAAGCAGAACGGCGGGTGCTCTGGCCGTAAGAGGGCGAAATGCCATGATCAGACACCTGAAGTAACAGAGCCGCCATGGTAGCAGAAAGCACCGGATGCACCCGAGCCATTGCTTTGCGAGCGCTTTACCCATTAAATCAACAAGTAACTTCTGCCGTGAATGGCTTGAAGTTCAGCCAAAAGCCCTTATTTTAAGTGAGCCCCGTTACAACGCTGTGCCAGCATCGTGGAACAACGCCACTTTCCTCACCATCGTTTCCGGGTAGAATGCTCGTTCGCATGCGGCCATGAGGGCTGCTCGGGCGACTCACGGGGCCGCCCTCCATCCCTTTAGTGTGGAAGATCCTGCCGATATGTTTGCGCCTTTGTTAAAGAAACTTTTTGGAAGCAAGAACGAGCGTGAAGTCAAACGCATGCTCAAGACGGTGCAACTCGTCAATGCCTTCGAAGAGCAAATGGTGGCCCTTTCGGACGATCAATTGCGTGCCAAGACAGATGAGTTCAAGGCCCGCATCGCCAAAGGGGAAACCCTCGACAAGCTGCTGCCAGAAGCCTTTGCGGTCGCCCGCGAAGCCGGTAAGCGCGTCATGGGTATGCGCCACTTCGATGTCCAGCTGATCGGCGGCATGACCTTGCATGAAGGCCAGATCGCGGAAATGCGTACCGGTGAAGGCAAGACCCTGGTGGCAACACTGGGCGTTTACCTCAACGCGCTGTCCGGCAAGGGCGTGCACGTTGTGACGGTGAACGACTACCTGGCCCGTCGTGACGCCAACTGGATGCGTCCGCTCTACGAATTCCTCGGAATGTCGGTCGGTGTTGTCACGCCGTTCCAGCCGCCGGAAGAGAAACGTCTGGCTTACGCTGCCGACATTACCTACGGCACCAACAACGAATTCGGTTTCGACTACCTGCGCGACAACATGGCGTTCAGCATGGAAGAAAAATTCCAGCGCGAACTCAATTTTGCCGTGATCGACGAAGTCGACTCCATCCTCATCGACGAAGCCCGTACCCCGCTGATCATTTCCGGTCAGGCCGAGGACAGCTCCAAGCTGTACATCGAGATCAACAAACTGATCCCGCAGCTTGAGTTGCACATCGAAGAAGTGGAAGGCGAAGTCACCAAGGCCGGCCACTACACCGTCGACGAGAAGACCCGTCAGGTCGAGCTCAACGAAGCCGGTCACCAGTTCATCGAAGACATGCTGACCCGCGTTGGCCTGCTGGCTGAAGGCGAGAGCCTGTATTCGGCGCACAACCTCGGTCTGCTGACCCACGTTTATGCCGGTCTGCGCGCTCATAAACTGTTCAATCGCAACATCGAATACATCGTGCAGGATGGCCAGGTCGTTCTGGTCGACGAACACACCGGTCGTACCATGCCGGGTCGCCGTCTGTCCGAAGGTCTGCACCAGGCTATCGAAGCCAAGGAAAACCTGAACATTCAGGCCGAAAGCCAGACCCTGGCCTCGACCACGTTCCAGAACTACTTCCGTTTGTACAACAAGCTGTCCGGCATGACCGGTACCGCCGACACTGAAGCGTTCGAATTCCACCAGATCTACGGTCTGTCGGTGATGGTTATCCCGCCGAACAAACCGTTGGCGCGTAAAGACTACAACGACCTGGTGTTCCTGACCGCCGAAGAGAAATACGCGGCGATCATCAATGACATCAAGGAATGCATGACCCAGGGCCGTCCGGTGCTGGTGGGTACTGCAACCATCGAAACTTCCGAGCACATGTCTGCGCTGCTGCAGAAGGAAGGCATCGAACACAAGGTTCTGAACGCCAAGTTCCACGAAAAAGAAGCCGAGATCATTGCCCAGGCCGGTCGCCCAGGCGCACTGACCATCGCCACCAACATGGCCGGTCGTGGTACCGACATCTTGTTGGGCGGTAACTGGGAAGTAGAAGTGGCAACCCTGGAAGACCCGACCCCTGAGCAGATTGCCCAGATCAAGGCCGACTGGCAGAAACGTCACCAGCAAGTGCTCGAATCGGGTGGTTTGCAGGTGATTGCTTCCGAGCGTCACGAATCGCGCCGTATCGACAACCAGCTGCGTGGTCGTGCCGGTCGTCAGGGTGACGCCGGTTCCAGCCGTTTCTACCTGTCGCTGGAAGACAGCCTGATGCGCATCTTCGCCTCTGATCGGGTGAAGAACTTCATGAAGGCCCTGGGCATGCAGCCTGGTGAAGCGATCGAGCACCGCATGGTGACCAACGCCATCGAGAAGGCTCAGCGCAAGGTTGAAGGCCGCAACTTCGACATTCGTAAGCAACTGCTCGAGTTCGACGACGTCAACAACGAACAACGTAAAGTGATTTATCACATGCGTAACAGTTTGTTGGCTGCCGACAACATCGGTGAAACCATCGCCGACTTCCGTCAGGACGTGCTCAACGCAACAGTCAGCGCCCACATTCCACCGCAATCGCTGCCTGAGCAGTGGGACGTGGTCGGTCTGGAAGCAGCGTTGCAGAGCGATTTCGGTGTAGCGCTGCCGATCCAGAAATGGCTCGACGAAGACGATCACCTGTACGAAGAAACCCTGCGCGAGAAGCTCATGACCGAGCTGCTGGCCGCGTACAACGAGAAAGAAGAGCAGGCGAGCGCCGAAGCGCTGCGCTCCTTCGAGAAGCAAATCGTTCTGCGTGTGCTCGATGACCTGTGGAAAGACCACCTGTCGACCATGGATCACCTGCGTCACGGCATCCACTTGCGTGGTTATGCACAGAAGAACCCGAAGCAAGAGTACAAGCGCGAGTCCTACACGCTGTTCTCCGAGCTGCTGGATTCGATCAAGCGCGACTCTATCCGTGTGCTGTCCCACGTTCAGGTTCGCCGCGAAGACCCGGAAGCAGAAGAACAACGTCTGCGTCAGGAAGCCGAAGCGCTGGCTGCACGCATGCAGTTCCAGCACGACGAAGCACCGGGGCTTGAGCAACCGGAACTGCTGGGTGAAGAGGTCGATGTCGCCCTTGCCATCGCGCCGGTACGCAACGAACAGAAGCTGGGCCGCAACGAACTTTGCTACTGCGGTTCGGGCAAGAAGTTCAAGCATTGCCACGGGCAGATCCAGTAAAACCCGTTTCATACGCTGAAATACCCGCGCCGCGACCGGCTTATGCCGTCGCGGCGTTTTGCCATTTAAACCACCGTTCTTCCTGAAAGCGGTGCTGACATCATTTATTAAGGAGCGCATTCATGGCTGTTGGTCTTGGTCCTTTGCCAACGTTGCACCCGGTTGCCGGTTTTGAACTCGGTATCGCCTCGGCTGGCATCAAGCGCCCGGGGCGCAAGGATGTTGTGGTCATGCGCTGTGCCGAAGGTTCCACGGTCGCTGGCGTGTTCACCCTGAACGCTTTTTGCGCAGCTCCCGTGATCCTGGCCAAGCAGCGTGTGCAAGGTCCGGTGCGTTACCTGTTGACCAATACTGGCAATGCCAACGCCGGTACTGGCGAACCAGGCCTTGCCGCCGCCGAGCGCACCTGCGCCAAACTGGCTGAGCTGACCGGCGTCGACGCCAGCCTGGTGCTGCCGTACTCCACCGGTGTGATCGGCGAGCCGCTGCCGGTCGAGAAAATCGAAGGGGCTCTGCAAGCCGCCCTCGACGACCTGTCGGTCAACAACTGGGAAGCTGCCGCCACCGGCATCATGACCACCGACACCCTGCCAAAAGGTGCCAGCCGCCAGTTCCAGCATGACGGCGTGACTATCACCGTCACCGGTATCAGCAAAGGCGCGGGTATGATCCGCCCGAACATGGCGACCATGCTCGGCTACATCGCCACCGACGCCAAAGTCTCCCGCGACGTGCTGCAAAACCTGCTGGTGGACGGTGCCAACAAGTCGTTCAACCGCATCACCATCGACGGCGACACCTCGACCAACGACTGCTGCATGCTGATCGCTACCGGTCAGGCAGCACTGCCGGAAATCACTGAAGCCAGCGGTGATTTGTTCGCCAAGCTGAAACAGGCCGTGTTCGAAGTGTGCATGGACGTGGCTCAGGCCATTGTTCGTGACGGCGAAGGCGCGACCAAGTTCGTGACCGTTGAAGTCAACGGCGGCGGCAATCACCAGGAATGCCTGGACGTCGGTTACACCGTGGCTCACTCGCCGCTGATCAAGACCGCACTGTTCGCCTCCGACCCGAACTGGGGCCGCATTCTGGCCGCCGTCGGCCGTGCCGGCGTACCGAACCTGGACGTGAGCAAAATCGACGTGTTCCTCGGTGACGTGTGTATCGCCAGCCGTGGCGCTCGCGCATCGACCTACACCGAAGCCCAGGGCGCGGCCGTGATGCAGCAGGAAGAAATCACCATCCGTATCGAGCTGGGTCGCGGTGATTGCAGCGAAACCATCTGGACCACTGACCTGTCCCACGAATACGTGAAGATCAACGCCGAATACCGCACGTAAGACCGAGTCGCTCCATTCGCGAGCAGGCTCGCTCCCACAGGGTATTGAGGTGTACACAAACCCAATGTGGGAGCGAGCCTGCTCGCGAAAGCGGTCTGTCAGTCACTATATAGACTGGCTTGTTCCCTCCATCAAAAGGTCCCGAACATGAGCTTGCACCTGATCATCGGCGACAAACTGATTTCCTCCTGGTCCCTGCGCGGCGCGTTGGCTCTCGACCTGGCTGGCGTTCCTTACACCGAAGAACTGATCAAGCTGAACCAGCCAGATACGCGTGAGCGTCTGCTCAAGCACTCGCCGACCGGCAAAGTCCCGCTGTTGAAAACCGGACACGGCACCATCGCCGACTCCCTGGCGATTGCCGAGTATCTGGCAGAGCAGTTCCCCGACGCCGGCCTCTGGCCCAAAGACACCGCCGCCCGCGCCCAGGCCCGCTCGGCGTGCGCGCAGATGCACAGTGGTTTCTTCGCCATGCGCGGCAACATGCCATTCGACCTGAGCCACGACGCTGCGCTGTCGCCAGCACCGGCTGACGTCCAGGCCGACATCGAGCGGATGTTGGCGTTGTGGGCCGAGTGCCGCGCTGCCGCCACCGAAACCGGTCCGTTCCTGTTCGGCGGCGCGACCCTGGCCGATGCGTTCTTCGCACCGATCGCCGTGCGCCTGCGCACCTATCAGGTGAGGTTGCCCGCAGCGGACGCGGCCTACGTCGAAACCCTCTACCAATGGCCAGCCTTCAAGGCGTGGCAGAAGGCGGGTCTGGAGGAGGTCGGGCAGTGAAGCGAGTACACGTAGCCGCCGCTGTCATCCGCGATAGCAGTGGCAAGATCCTCATTGCCCGCCGTGCCGACACCCAGCATCAGGGTGGCCTGTGGGAATTCCCCGGTGGCAAGGTCGAGGCCGACGAATCCGTTGAATCCGCCCTGGCTCGCGAGCTCCATGAAGAGTTGGGCATCGTGGTCAACGCGGCTCGTCCGCTGATCAAGGTCCGGCACGATTACCCGGACAAGCAAGTGTTGCTGGACGTTTGGGAAGTGTCGGCCTTTACCGGCGAACCGCACGGCGCCGAAGGCCAGCCATTGGAATGGGTCGCGCCCCGCGATCTGCTGAACTACGAGTTCCCGGCGGCCAACCAGCCGATTGTCGCGGCTGCACGGTTACCCGCGCAGTATTTGATTACTCCGGAAGACCTGGAAACCCCGGCCTTGCTGCGCGGTATTCAAAAAGCCATTGCTGGCGGCATCAAGCTGATCCAGTTACGGGCACCCAACGGCTACGATCCGAAGTACCGCGATCTGGCAGTGGATGCGGCGGGGCTGTGTGCTGGCAAGGCGCAGTTGATGATCAAGGGGCCGTTCGAATGGCTGGGAGATTTCCCGTCCGCCGGTTGGCACATCACTTCCGCGCAACTGCGCAAGCACGCGGCGGCTGGCCGCCCGTTACCGGCGTCGCGCTGGCTGGCGGCGTCCTGCCATAACGCTGAAGAACTGGCGTTGGCCGAGCAGATGGGGGTGGATTTTGTGACCCTGTCACCGGTGCAACCGACCCTGACTCATCCGGGGGCTCAGCCGCTGGGTTGGGAGCAGGCTTCAGTGTTGATCGAAGGTTTCAGCAAACCGGTGTTCCTGCTCGGTGGTGTTGGCCCGGCTGATCTGCAGAAAGCCTGGGAAGCGGGCGCACAGGGTGCGGCGGGGATTCGGGCGTTTTGGCCTGGGGCCTGATTCTGCGTTGACGCTGCTGGCCCCTTCGCGAGCAAGCCCGCTCCCACATTGGAATGCGTTCCCCTGTGGGAGCGGGCTTGCTCGCGAAAGCGGCCTGGCAGGCGCCGATTAAACCTCTGGTTTCGGCGCCGGCTGCCAAAGTATCTCGGCAATCCCCTGTCGCTTGGCAATCAACCGCGCCACCACAAACAACAAATCCGACAACCGATTGATATACGCCAACCCAACCCCGGCCAACGGTTCGACTGCATTCAAATGCTGACACCGCCGCTCCGCACTGCGTGCCAGGCATCTGCACACATGGGCCTGGGCAATCAACGCCGAACCACCCGGCAGAATGAAATTCTCCAGCGGCCCCAGTTCTTCATTCCACACATCAATCGCCGCTTCCAGACGTTCGACTTCTGCCGTGTTCAGTGCCTGATACACCGGCATCGCCAACTCGCCACCCAAGTCGAACAACCGATGCTGGCAAGGCGCCAAAACCTCGATCACTTCGTTCAAGCCCGGATACTCGCCACTTTCCGCCGCCAACCCGGCCAATAGCACACCCACCTGGCTGTTCAGCGTATCGACTTCGCCAATGGCTTCGATCCGCGGATGATCCTTGGGCACGCGGCGGCCGTCGCCCAGCCCGGTTTCGCCTTTGTCGCCGGTGCGGGTGTAAATCTTCGACAAGCGAAAGCCCATGGTTACCTCGATAGCTGATTGAGTTCTTGAGAGACGAGCGGGGTGCCCGCCAAGGGCAGGCGCAAGGTGAAACATGTGCCTTGGCCCAGGGTCGACTGCACTTCCATCTGACCCTTGTGGTTGTTGGTAATGATGAAATACGAGACCGACAGGCCAAGGCCGGTGCCCTGACCGATTTCCTTGGTGGTGAAGAACGGTTCGAAGGTGCGTTTGCGCACACTCTCGCTCATGCCGATGCCGTTGTCCTCCACCTGGATTTCCGCCCAGGGCGGGTTCAGTTTGGTGCGCAGAATGATCCGTCCCGGCTCGCGGTCGTCTTCGCGCTGGTGAATCGCCTGAGCGGCGTTTTTCAACAGATTGAGCAGCACCTGCTCCAGTTCGTTGGCGGTACCGGGCACGGGGCCGAGTTGTGGATCGAACTGGCGAATGATTGCCTGGCCCTTGAAGTCGAAACCGATCGCCAGGTCGAAGTCGTTACCGGCGATTTCTACCGCCTGATCGATCAGCGCCGGCAGGTCGCACGGGGCCATTTGCCGGGTACTGCGGCGACTGAAGCTGAGCATGTGCGTGACAATCTTCGCCGCCCGGGCGCCAGCCTGTTGAATGCCATCGAGCAACTGCGGGACTTCGCGCGCTTGCAGGTATTTATTGACCGTATCCAGCGCGATCCCGGTTTGCTCGGCTTGTTCGAGATTCTTCGGCAGATCAGGCGAAAGGCGTCGGCGAATGTTCTGCACGTTGTGCAGGATCGCGCCCAACGGGTTGTTGATCTCGTGGGCCATACCCGCGGCAAGGCCACCGACCGAGAGCATTTTTTCCGACTGCACCATCATTTCCTCCAGCGACAGGCGCTGGGTGATGTCGTCGATCCGGATCACCACACCACGCCCGGCGCCGCCCATCAGCGGGTAGAACGTCAGCGCGTAGTGCTTGGGTTCTTCGTCCTTGAACCACGTCACCCGTTCAATCTTGGCCACTGTGTGCTGCTCGACGGTTTGCTTGAGCTGTGGCAGAAACGGTTTGAGCGGTTCGAAAGCGAGAAAAATCGGCTGGTTCAAAGCTTCGTCGAGGCGCGTCCCGGAGAGGGCGCTGGCCTCCTGATTCCACTGCGTCACGTAGAGCTGTTCATCAAGAGCGATCAGCGCCGATGGCATGGAATCGATAATGCTGTTGAGGTAGTTCTGGAAACCGGTGAGCTTCTTCTCGATCTTGCTGCGCACCTGAACTTCGAGTTCCAGTTTGCGATTGGTATGGCGGGTCTCTTCGGCCAGGCCCTGAGCCTGGTCATACGCGGCCTGGGAATCGTCCCGGGCCCGCTTGAGTTGCTGCTCACGGGCCTCGATCCGCGAGAGCATGGTGTTGAACGCCTCGGCGAGGCTGCCGATTTCGTCATGGTTGCCGCGGGAGGCGCGCAGGGCGTAGTTCTCCTCCCGGGTCACTTGCCGGGACAACTCTTCGAGCTCATGGATCGGCCGGGTAATCAGGCGTTTGATCTGTCGGGCGATCACCAGCCACAACAGCACACTGAAGATCAGAATCCCGAGGCTGGCGGTGAGGGTGCCGGTGTAGAACGCCATCGGCAGTTCGCTGCTGGCGACCAGTAACAGGTGGCCGGGCGCGGTGCCGGGGCGGGGCAGGGTGATGATTTGGTTGCTGCGAAACTCGGTGGCTTGCCAGGATTCAATGTGCCGGTAACGCGTTGGCAGGCTCAGATTCTCGCCATGCTGCAACTGCGCCAGACGCTCGCCCTTGCCGTCATAAAGGGCCGCCGCGCGCAGCGGTGAATAGCTGTTGAGTTCATTGAGCAGGCGTTCGGCGCTTTGCGGTGACTGCAAGGCTTCGGACACCAGGCTAGGATTGGACACCAGGCGGCCGATGGTCTGCAAGGCCTGAGGTGCCATGCTTTCCTGGGAGATGTAGTACGCGGCGCTGATAAAGGTCAGGTTGGCGACCAGCAGGACGGTGGTCAACAGCACCAGCAGGGCGGCCAGCAATTTCTGGCCGACCGGAAGGTTTTCAAGGCGCTGGCGCAATGGCATCAGGTTCATCGCTGAAAAGGAACAAGTGGCCAGCGTAGCCGCTGCTCAGTCGCTGGGCAATCCAAGGCTGTGCAGATGGGTGATCAGCCTTTGCTCAAGTTGATTGAGGTGCGGCAGGTTCAACTGATGCCTCGCGGCGACTTTGCAGGCATGACCCAATAGATAGCTGATTTCGGTTCGGCGCTGGTTCGCGACGTCCTGGTACATCGAAGAGAAGTTGGCGGCGGTCGCGTGAATCACCCGTTCGACTTCCTGTTGAAGGTCCTCGGCCGCTGCTGGCTGACCGCACCGCTCAAGCAACTCGGTCAATTCGACGCAAAGGGTGGCGACTTCGCAGTGGTGTTCCTGTAAACCGCCATTACGGCAATCGTGCAGCACGGTCAGCGGATTGATCGCACAGTTGAGCGCCAGTTTTCGCCACAGCCGGGTCAGGATGTCGGTACTCCACTCGTGGGGAATACCGGCGGCGCTCACGTCATCCAGCCAGATCGGCGCCACGGGATGCCCGGCATCCCCCAGCCAGGTGTAACCGTGGCCGGCGAATACCACGCGCCAGTCGCCATCGCGAAAGGCACCTTCGGTGCTCGACGCACAAATGCAGCGAGCCTGCGGCACCTGCGTGGCGACGGCGTCCTGGCTGCCAAGACCGTTCTGCAACAGGATCAGCTCGGCGTCGGGGGCCAGGCGCGGTGCCAGTTGGGCCACGGCTTTCTCGGCATCGTAGGCTTTACAGGCCACCAGCAGGCGGTTGATCGGTTCATTGTTGTCGGGTGTCTCGGCAGGCACCGGATAACACTGCGCTTTACCGTGTTCGACCAGCGTCAACCCACCCGCCGCCTCATACGCCTGCAAGCGGGCAGCGTCCCGCACGATCAGCTTGACCGGCACGCCGGCCCGCGCCAGTCGAGTGGCCCATAAGGTGCCAAGGCTGCCGGCGCCCAGAACATGCCAGGTGGTGGACATCAGCTTTTTGCTCTGTTTATCGCGCGCATGGGAGGCTCGCAGTGAATGATGGGAAAGACCCGTTATAATCAGCGCGGATTTTAACCGCAAGCCAGGCGTGCTCCCTCGTGATCGAGCATGCCCTTTTATTGGAGAGATTACATGCCGTCGTTCGACGTGGTATCCGAACTGGACAAACACGAAGTCACCAACGCGGTCGAGAACGCCGTCAAGGAACTCGATCGTCGTTATGACCTGAAAGGCAAAGGCACCTTCGAGTTCAAGGAAAAGGACCTGACCGTCAACCTGACAGCTGAAGCCGATTTCCAGCTCGAAGCGATGATTGAGATCCTCAAGCTGGCCCTGGTCAAGCGCAAAATCGACGTGCAGTGCCTTGAAGTCAAGGATGCCTACGCGTCGGGCAAGCTGATGAAGCAGGAAGCGGTCCTCAAGGAAGGCATCGACAAAGAGCTGGCGAAGAAAATCGTCGCTCATGTCAAAGACGCCAAGCTCAAGGTTCAGGCTGCCATTCAGGGTGAGCAGGTGCGCATTACTGGCAAGAAGCGTGATGACTTGCAGGAAGCCATCGCGGCGCTGCGCGCCAAGACGTTCGATATGCCGCTGCAGTTCAACAACTTCCGCGACTGACCTTTCAGGCGGGAACCTGTGGGAGCGGGCTTGCTCGCGAAAGCGGTGTGTCATTCAACAATGATGTCGACTGATACACCTTTTTCGCGAGCAAGCCCGCTCCCACAGGGATTGTGTTTATTCCGGCGGGTCTTTTTCTGCCGCTTATTTTCGCGTGCCGGATGGCCGGAAATCAGGAGAATGTAGATGGATTTGAATACTGAAGTGGACAACCTGGTCAAGGCGTCACAAGCCTGGATTCCGATGATCATGGAATACGGCAGCCGCGTGCTGCTGGCGGTGATCACCCTGGCCATCGGCTGGTGGCTGATCAACAAGGTGGCGCAAAAGCTCGGCGGCCTGCTGGCGCTGCGTAACGCCGACCTCGCGCTGCAAGGCTTCATCAGCAGCCTGGCGAACATTATTCTCAAGGTTCTGCTGATCGTCAGCGTGGCATCAATGATCGGGGTGGAAACCACTTCGTTCGTCGCGGCCATCGGTGCGGCAGGTCTGGCAATCGGTTTGGCCTTGCAGGGCAGTCTGGCGAACTTCGCCGGTGGTGTGCTGATTCTGTTGTTCCGTCCGTTCCGCATTGGTGACTGGATCGAAGCCCAAGGTGTTGCCGGCACAGTCGACAGCATTCAGATCTTCCACACCGTACTGCGTACCGGCGATAACAAAACCATCATTGTGCCTAACGGCAACTTGTCGAACGGCATCATCACCAATACCAACCGTCAACCGACCCGCAAAGTCGTGTTTGATGTGGGCGTTGATTACGAAGCGGACCTGCAGAAAGCTCGTCATGTTTTGCTGGAACTGGCTAAAGATGAGCGTGTTTTAACTGAGCCGGCACCGCAGGCGGTGATTTCGACGCTGGGTGATAGTTCGATTACTGTTTCTCTGCGGGTGTGGGTCAAGACAGCGGATTATTGGGATGTGATGTTCATGTTCAATGAGCAATCCCGTGATCGTTTGAAAACGGCTGGCATCGATATTCCGTTTCCACAGCGGGTGATTCGAGTGGTTCAGGAATCGGCGGTGCAGTAAGCAACAAAAAAGGCCCATCCGAAGATGGGCCTTTTTTTATTACCGCGAACTAGCTTTCGGCAATTACAGAACCGAAATCGGGTAGTCGACGATCAGGCGGAACTCTTTAACATCGCCTTCTTTTTCGTCAGCGTTAGCGGTGTGCCATGCTTGACGAATACGGAAGGACAGATCTTTTGCCGGGCCAGTTTGTACGACGTACTTGGCTTCCAAGTTGGTTTCGTGGTGCCGGCCATCTTCGCCATACAGACCAGCGTATTGGCTGCCTGCTGGAGTGTTGGTACCGTCGATGTTCCAGCCTTTCACGTAACGGGTCATGAAGCTCAGACCAGGAACGCCGTACTCAGCCATTTTCAGGTCATAACGGACTTGAGCCGATTTCTCGCCTGAGCCGTTAAAGTCGGAGTACTGGATGGAGTTGGCGAGGAAAATCGAGTCGCCACCACGGTTGGTGGAACCATTGTGACCACCTACACCGATGTAGTCGAACGGAGTGTCACCGTTAACCTTCTGGAAGGCGAGGGTGATGGTGTGTGCTTTCAGGAACGAGAAAGCAGCTGCCAGAGAGTAGGCGGTGTTGCTGATTTCGCCAGCTTTTGCGTTGCCGGTATCAGTGGTGCGGTAGATGTTACCGTCCAGGTTAACCGACTCATCGCCACCCATTGGAATGGTGTAGTTCAGGTTGGCGTAGTACTGGTTCCAGATGTCTTCCAACTTGGCGCCGTACAGCGATGCGCTCAGGTTGTCGGTGATGCCGTACTTGCCACCGAAATAGTCGATGGAGTTGGCTTCCACGCCAGCGTAGGTTGCCCACAGGCCGCCGTCACGAGCGTTTTTGTCCTGGCTGGTCGACGAGTAGAAGTGACCGGCTTCGAGGTCAAGGTCTTTGACTTCACTGCTCTGCAGTTGGAAACCGCTGGCAGTTTGAGGAAGGACACGGGAACCGCCAACAGCGAACACTGGAGCAGTGCTTGGCTGCATGTCACCGACTTTCAGCTCGGTTTTGGAGATGCGGAATTTAACGGCTGCGCCGGATTTACCCTGGCTGTCGTTGACGTCGTGGGCGTAACCGTTGGCCTTAACGGTGTCGCTACGGCTCATGTTACCCGTACCGGAAGTGCCATCGCCGCCATCCAGTTTGATGGCCAGGTAACCGAATGCATCAACGCCAACACCTACAAGACCCTGGGTGTAACCGGAGCTGTAGTTGGCCCAAAAGCCCTGGGTCCAGTCTTTTTGGTCGTGGTTGGTGTTTTTGTTGTCACGGTTGAAGTAGTAGTTGCGAAGATTCAAGTTCAACTTGGAGTCTTCAACAAAACCCTTGGCTTCAGCCTGGTCACTTACAAAAGGTGCGGCCGTAGCCAACTGAGTACTGGCTGCTGCTGCAACTGCCAGTGCGATCATGCTCCACTTCATCACGCGCATCGTGATTTGCTCCTTTGGTTTTAGAAGAGTACTGCCGTCCCACCTGATTTATTATCTGGGCGGCTCTTTCTTTTTGTGTCGGCGCAAACTTATATCACGCCGACCATGTTGGCGATACTTGCGTATCTAACCTTTCAGCTTCTTTACGACCCTGTCGCAAACAGCTTGGTAGATGTCGCAAATTTATAGCCTCAATGCAAGCGGGCTGGCAACTTTAGCGTTGTTTTCCAGGGCCTGGGCATCGGTAAAAAGAGTCCCTGGTGAAACGTTTGAATCTCCATCGGGCAACCCTGCCACTGTTTTTATTTGCCTTAAGGC
The DNA here is from genome assembly GCF_001424925.1 of Pseudomonas sp. Root329. Classification (NCBI taxonomy): domain Bacteria; kingdom Pseudomonadati; phylum Pseudomonadota; class Gammaproteobacteria; order Pseudomonadales; family Pseudomonadaceae; genus Pseudomonas; species Pseudomonas sp. Root329. Next base: position 97,788 of record NZ_LMCV01000010.1, read on the forward strand.
GTCCACTTCCAGCGGACGCTTTAGAGGCGATGTGGGTGTGAATGCAACAAGCGTGCACAAATCAGAATCCTGCTGGTTTTTTTTCTGAATGCCCGCCTGTCGCTGTAAAAACCTCATAAAACCGGGGTGTTCAAGCACCTTTTGTTCGGGCTTGACGCCATGGTTTGCATCGTGTTGTACCCTCGTGGCCGACTGCATGACAACCAAAAACGTTACCGGTTCACCCCACCAGTGAGTAGATGGCGGATGCCTGACCGACTCAGCGTAGACGCACTGTGCGGTTTTGGTGCAAAAAATTTTTATCGCTGTACTGAATTCATACAGTGCACCCGTTTGCCAATCACGAACGCTTCGTTGTTTTTCAGTCAGTTCGGCGTTTTTTGCGTGGTTATTGGTTCTGTAATGGTGCGCCCTGATCGAAAATGACTCATGTCGGGGCGCGCGACCAGTCGTTTGTAGTTTTTCAGGTTAGCTTCGACCATGGTTCGTCGTGAAGCCGGCGGCGTTCGCAGGTATGCTGCCGTCCTGTCGCTTGGTGCGCTGTCTCTCGGGATGGACGCTAAGCTGAAAAATGATGACCAGGCGGGAGTGCGCGCAGTGTTCGCTTTAGATCCACGGCTTCAACAAGACACATTACCGATCGGGGACTTCCCACTCTGCCGGTTGCTGCTGTCCAATGATTCGAACTACCCCTGGTTCATTCTGGTGCCACGTCGCGACGATATCAGTGAGATATTTCAGTTGGATGTCGCCGATCAACAGCAGCTGTGGCAGGAAACGACCGCACTGGCAGAAATGCTCAAGGACTCGTTTGACGCGGACAAGTTGAATGTCGCGGCCCTGGGTAACGTTGTCAGTCAGTTGCACATGCATGTGATTGTGCGCAAGCGTGAGGATGCCGCCTGGCCGGCGCCGGTCTGGGGTAGACACCCAGCCAAGGCTTATAACTCGGAGCAGATCGCGTTGATTCGCGAACGGTTGCGCCTGGTTTTGACCGATGATTTTACGTTTCTGGAGGGTTGAATCATGAGCCTGGAAGATCGCGTTACCGATCTGGAGAGCCAGCTGGCGTTTCAGGATGACACCATCCAGGCATTGAGTGATGTGCTGGCGACGCAGCAGCGTGCGGTTGAGCGACTGCAACTGCAAATGGCCGCCTTGCTCAAGCGGCAAGAGGAAATGGCCGGTCAGTTCGAGACGTTCGAAGAAGAAGCGCCGCCGCCACACTACTGAGTTGTGACCAACAGACGGACAATAAAAAACCGCGAATAGCCAGGCTGTTCGCGGTTTTTTTTAGCCTTGGATCAGCGACGCGGCAGTGCGGCGATCACATCTTCGGCTTGCAGGCCTTTGTCACGGTTCATGACAGAGAACTCCACACGCTGGCCTTCGACCAGAACACGATGACCTTCGCCACGAATGGCCCGGAAATGCACGAAAATATCATCACCGGAATCACGGGAAATAAAGCCGAAGCCTTTAGAGGTGTTGAACCACTTTACGGTACCGGTATCGCGGTTGCTCATGTCATAGCTTGGCGAGGCGGCGGCCGGTGAAGATTTGTAGAAGCTGATGGCCAGGTGCAGAAAAACGGCAATCAGGGCAGCGACCAGGCTGAACAGAACAGCAGGTTGACCGGCAATGACAGGCATTGGCGCGATCAGCGTCAGGGTTTGCAGGACGACGGCCAGAACCAGCAGGGCGCTGACCAGGTTTTGCAGTTGATGACGCGGGCCTTTGTTCCAGTAAGGGATAACAGGAGCGAGGGTGAGGTTGAGCAGGCCGAAAAAGGCCAGGTACAGCGCATCGGGTTGTTGCAGGTAAGGTACGGCTTCGGATCGCAGGCTAGGGATGAAGGACAACAGCAAGGCTGCTGCGCCCATTAGCAGGTGGACAATTTTCAACATTTTGAGTAACTCACGTTAAGACGGATCACAAGGAAGAGCTGATTGAGCACGGTTCGCTTCAGAACAATAAGAGGCGTTGGACACGTACCCGGTACCAGCCTATGCGCAGCCCCCGGAAAATAGGCGGTAGCGACACACTGTCTATTTAACAGCAAAGCCTGCGGCTACTCAAATCAGCCAGTCCAGCGGTGCCCTGAGGGTCGATTTGTCGCGTAAGTGTCTTTCTGTTGAATGATATTGCGCTCAGGCGTGTAGGAAAATGGCCGGCCTAGGACGGTCTCCATGATCGCCCTTCAGTTGTTGGCTTATCCTACGTTGATGGTCATAAAGTCATCTGGATATACCTTTGCGCCTGCGCTTTTATAGGGCAACAGATATTGCTCTTAAAGAAGGCAAGGATGGCTAAGGAGTGTCAACGATATGGATTACGAAGACAGGAGAAACGAGGGGAGGGTCGGCCCGGTCAAGGAGATAAGGATCGATCCATTTGTCAGCGAATTTGATATGGGCCTGGCCCAGCCTTTATCCCGGTCGGTGCGTTTGAATGGCTTCGCCACCTGCTTGCGGCTTGAGCAGGTCTATTGGGATATTTTGGGCGACATGGCCAAGGACAACTGCTGTACGGTCAGTGCGCTGTTGTCCCATGTGGACCGCGAGGTGCATTTGCGTCACGGCGGGGTCAAGAACTTCACCGGGCTGGTGCGGGTTGTGTGCGTCGTGCACAGTCTGAAGGAAGGCGGCTGCGTCGCCATGCCTTAGCCACAAGGGGTGGAATGGGTAGAGTGTCGGTCTGTGCAGTCTTACGGCTGCACAGGCTGCATTTAATGGATATAATCCCGCTCTTTGCCGCAAAACCCAGCGTGTGCGGTAGCAATCTGATCGCCGAGACAACCCCCATGCCGATGTACGACTATCAATGTGCTTCCTGTGGTCATCAGTTGGAAGCCATTCAAAAGATCAGCGCAGCACCGCTGGTCGACTGCCCTGCCTGCCAGGCGCCAGAGCTTAAGAAGATGCTGTCCATGCCGGGCTTCCGCCTTAGCGGCACCGGCTGGTACGAAACCGATTTCAAGACCGGTTCCAAGAAGAATCTGGCCGGCGGCGACAAAGCTGACTAGGGTCTTGAACCTGAGTTGAACGACACGTGCGAGCTCTTGCCTCATCTGGCGCCTTTCACAAGGGCAGGATATGAGCAAGGTCTCCAACCGAATTTCGAATTACGAGAAGCGAAACCACTACCATGATGCGCAGCCATTATTGCGGCCAACTGAACGAAAGCCTGGAAGGCCAGGAAATTACCCTTTGCGGATGGGTTCACCGTCGCCGTGACCACGGTGGGGTGATTTTCCTCGATATCCGTGATCGTGACGGTCTGGCCCAGGTGGTGTTCGACCCGGACCGCGCTGAATCTTTCGCCGCCGCCGATCGCGTGCGCAGCGAATACGTGGTCAAGATCACCGGCAAGGTTCGCCTGCGTCCGGCCGGTGCCACCAACGCCAACATGGCGTCGGGCATGATCGAAGTGCTGGGCTACGAGCTTGAAGTGCTGAACGAATCGGAAACCCCGCCGTTCCCGCTCAACGAGTTCTCCGACGTCGGCGAAGAAACCCGCCTGCGTTATCGCTTCCTCGACCTGCGTCGCCCGGAAATGCTCGAGAAGCTGCGTCTGCGTTCGCGCATGACCACCAGCATCCGTCGCTTCCTGGACGAGAACGGCTTCCTCGATGTCGAGACGCCGATCCTGACCCGTGCCACCCCGGAAGGCGCCCGCGACTACCTGGTGCCGAGCCGTACCCACGCCGGTTCCTTCTTCGCCTTGCCGCAATCGCCACAGTTGTTCAAGCAACTGCTGATGGTTGCCGGCTTCGACCGCTACTACCAGATCGCCAAGTGCTTCCGCGACGAAGACCTGCGTGCCGACCGTCAGCCTGAATTCACCCAGATCGACATCGAGACCAGCTTCCTCGATGAAAAAGAGATCATGGGCATCACCGAACAAATGATCCGCAACCTGTTCAAGGAAGTGCTGGATCTGGAATTCGGCGACTTCCCGCACATGACCTTCGAAGAGGCCATGCGTCGTTACGGTTCCGACAAGCCGGACCTGCGTAACCCGCTGGAACTGGTTGACGTTGCCGACCAACTGAAAGACGTCGATTTCAAGGTGTTCAGCGGCCCGGCCAACGACCCGAAATGCCGTATTGCCGCCCTGCGCGTTCCAGGTGCTGCGAGCATGCCGCGCAAGCAGATCGACGACTACACCAAGTTCGTCGGCATCTACGGTGCCAAGGGCCTGGCGTACATCAAGGTCAACGAGCGCGCCAAAGGCGTTGAAGGCTTGCAGTCGCCAATCGTCAAGAACATCCCTGAAGCCAACCTCAATGTGATCCTCGATCGCGTTGGCGCGGTTGACGGCGACATCGTGTTCTTCGGTGCCGACAAAGCCAAGATCGTCAGCGAAGCCTTGGGCGCGCTGCGGATCAAGGTCGGTAACGACCTGGAACTGTTGACCTGCAAGTGGGCGCCGATGTGGGTCGTCGACTTCCCGATGTTCGAAGAGAACGACGACGGTAGCTTCACTGCCTTACACCACCCGTTCACCGCGCCGAAGTGCACCCCGGAAGAACTGGAAGCCAACCCGGCGACCGCTCTGTCCCGTGCCTACGACATGGTCCTGAACGGCACCGAGCTGGGTGGCGGTTCGATCCGTATCCACCGCAAGGAAATGCAGCAGACGGTGTTCCGCCTGTTGGGTATCAATGAAGCGGAACAGGAAGAGAAATTCGGCTTCTTGCTCGACGCCCTGAAGTACGGCGCGCCGCCACACGGTGGTTTGGCCTTCGGTCTGGACCGTCTGGTGATGCTGATGACCGGCGCCCAGTCGATCCGTGAAGTGATCGCTTTCCCGAAAACCCAGAGCGCGGCTGACGTCATGACTCAGGCTCCGGGTGCTGTAGATGCCAAGGCATTGCGCGAACTGCACATTCGTCTGCGCGAAACGCCTAAAGCTGAGTAAGGCTGACCAGAAGGGCGCATCTTCGGATGCGCCCTTTCTTTATAGAATGGTCGAGATTTTTGTTTGCTGGCTGGCGCCTCATGGCGCGGCGGGCAATGTTTCAAAGAGAATTCGGAGCGAGATATGGCGGGTCATTCCAAGTGGGCGAACATCAAGCACCGCAAAGAACGTCAGGATGCCAAGAAGGGCAAGATTTTCACCAAGTGGATTCGTGAACTGACCGTTGCTGCCCGTCAGGGCGGTGGTGATCCGGGTTCCAACCCGCGTTTGCGTCTGGCGCTGGACAAGGCCCTCGGCGCGAACATGAGCCGCGACATCATTGATCGCGCGGTCGCCCGCGGCGCCGGTGCTGCCGACACCGACGACATGGTCGAACTGAGCTACGAAGGCTACGGCCCGGGCGGCGTGGCGGTGATGGTCGAGTGCATGACCGACAACCGCAATCGCACCGCAGCCGCTGTTCGCCACGCGTTCAGCAAGTGCGGCGGCAACCTCGGTACGGACGGTTCGGTGGCCTATCTGTTCGAGCGCAAGGGGCAGATTTCCTTCGCGCCGGGCGTCGATGAAGATGCGCTGATGGAAGCGGCAATGGAGGCCGATGCCGATGACGTGGTGACCCACGAAGACGGCTCCATCGACGTATTCACCTCGTTCGCCGGTTTCTACTCGGTGCGTAACGCGCTGGAAGCGGCCGGTTTCAAAGGTGATGACGCGGAAATCGTGATGTTGCCGACCACCAGTGCCGAACTGGATCTGGAAGGCGCCGAGAAGGTTCTCAAGCTGATCGACATGCTTGAAGACCTGGATGACGTGCAGAACGTTTATTCCAACGCGGATATCCCTGAGTCGGTCGCTGCGCAGCTCGGTTGATGCATTTATTAAAGATCGCAGCCTTCACAAAGCCCTACGCTGTACAGGTAGGAGCTGGCGAAGCCTGCGATCTTTTGATTTTCAGCGTTTATTTGAAAAGATCGCAGCCTTCGGCAGCTCCTACAGTTACCCTCGAATACTCGCACTAGCTTTGCAGGCGTTATGACTTTAATTCTTGGTATCGACCCCGGTTCGCGCATTACCGGTTATGGCGTGGTGCGTGATACCGGGCGTGGTTGCGTGTACGTGGCGTCGGGCTGCATTCGCACAGGTTCCGGCGAGCTGCATGAACGCCTGCAAATCGTCTATCGCGGTGTACGCGAAGTCATCCAGACCTACGGCCCGGTGACCATGGGCATCGAAAAAGTCTTCATGGCGCGCAACGCCGACTCTGCGCTGAAACTTGGCCAGGCCCGCGGCGCAGCCATCGTTGCCGGGGCGGAAGAAAGCCTGGAAATCGCTGAGTACACCGCGACCCAGGTCAAGCAGGCGGTGACCGGGACCGGCGCGGCGAATAAAGAACAGGTGCAAATGATGGTCATGCACATGCTGAAACTGACCAGCAAGCCGCAAATCGATGCCTCGGACGCCCTGGCCATTGCCATTTGCCATGCTCACACCCGTTCCAGCCTGTTGCCCCATGGCCTGGGTACGGCACGCAGTCGTGGCGGGCGCCTGCGTCTCTGATAGCATCAGCAATCATTTTTTATGGAGCGAGGGTTTTGCGCCTGTGTCGTCGGCGCAAAACCCTTGTTCTGTCAGTCGCCAGCACTGATCTGGCCAACGCTCAAGGATCTGAAACGTGATTGGACGCTTGCGCGGCACACTGGCTGAGAAACAGCCGCCGCACCTGATTCTGGATGTAAACGGTCTGGGGTATGAGCTGGAAGTGCCCATGACCACGCTTTATCGCTTGCCGTCGGTCGGTGAACCGCTGACCTTGCACACCCATTTGGTCGTACGCGAAGACGCGCAGTTACTCTATGGCTTCTTCGGCAAGCGTGAGCGAGACTTTTTTCGCGAGTTGATCCGTCTCAATGGTGTAGGGCCGAAACTGGCCCTGGCCCTGATGTCGAGCCTGGAAGTCGATGAACTGGTCCGCTGCGTTCAGTCCCAGGACACTTCGGCGCTGACCAAGGTGCCGGGCGTGGGCAAGAAGACTGCCGAGCGTTTGCTGGTGGAGCTCAAGGACCGCTTCAAGGCCTGGGAAACGGTGCCGGCGATGTTCGCTTTGGTACCAAACCAGCCGGGTGGGCCAGATACGACGCCGGTCGCCACCGCCGAAAATGACGCGGTCAGCGCGCTGATCTCCCTGGGCTACAAGCCGCAGGAAGCCAGCAAGGCGATTTCTGCGATCAAGGAGAAAGGTTTGAGCAGTGAAGACATGATTCGTCGTGCCCTGAAGGGAATGATCTAAGTGATTGAAGCTGATCGTCTGATTACGGCCACGCCTGGCCCTCGTGACCGCGAAGAAGTCCAGGACCGGGCGATACGTCCTGTCAGTCTGGCCGAGTACATTGGCCAGCCGACCGTTCGCGAGCAAATGGAGTTGTTCATCCAGGCTGCCCGTGGGCGCAATGAATCCCTGGACCACACGCTGATTTTCGGCCCGCCGGGTCTGGGTAAAACCACGCTGGCCAACATCATCGCCCAGGAAATGGGCGTTTCGATCAAGAGCACCTCGGGCCCAGTGCTTGAACGCCCGGGTGATCTGGCTGCGCTGCTGACCAATCTTGAGCCACACGACGTGCTGTTCATCGACGAAATCCATCGGCTCTCGCCGATCGTCGAAGAAGTGCTGTACCCGGCCATGGAAGATTTCCAGCTCGACATCATGATCGGCGAAGGGCCGGCCGCGCGCTCGATCAAGCTTGATCTGCCACCGTTCACCCTGGTCGGTGCGACGACGCGGGCGGGAATGCTGACCAATCCGCTGCGCGACCGTTTCGGGATCGTCCAGCGCCTTGAGTTCTACAACACCGCTGACTTGGCAACGATTGTCAGTCGTTCGGCTACCATCCTCGGCTTGCCGCTGGACCCTGAAGGCGCCTTCGAAATCGCCCGCCGTGCCCGTGGTACGCCGCGGATCGCCAACCGCTTGCTGCGCCGGGTTCGGGATTTCGCCGAAGTTCGCGCCAAGGGCCACATCACCAAACCGATCGCCGACCTGGCCTTGAACCTGCTGGATGTCGACGAGCGTGGCTTCGATCACCAGGATCGACGTCTGTTGTTGACCATGATCGAGAAGTTCGACGGTGGACCGGTCGGGGTCGATAGCCTCGCCGCAGCCATCAGTGAAGAGCGCCACACCATTGAAGACGTGCTGGAGCCGTACCTGATCCAACAGGGCTACATCATGCGTACGCCGCGGGGGCGAGTGGTGACCCGGCATGCGTACTTGCACTTCGGTTTAAACATCCCGTCACGATTGGGCGAGATGCCCGTGGTAGACGAGTTCCTCGATGCCGTGGACGATTAATAACCTTTGCGCGCTGATTTATTCGGGGTTTGTGCGGTCTCAGGACCGTACTTTCGCCAGAAAGCCGTGAATCAATGAAAAACAGTTGCCTGGCCGGATTGGCAACCTGAGGAGTAAGCACTAGAGTATGCGCGCGCAAAACGGGCTTGAGCCTTTCGCACTTCGTTGTCGCGTTTATTACGAGGACACCGATGCGGGCGGCATCGTGTATTACGTTAATTACCTCAAGTTTATGGAACGGGCTCGAACCGAGCGGCTCCGGGAGCTGGGCTTTGCCCAATCCCAGCTGGCAGGTGAGGACCTGTTGTTCGTCGTGCATTCCAGCGAAGCGCGTTACCACGCGCCGGCGCGACTGGACGACGAGCTGCTGGTAAGCGCTGAAGTAATCGAATTGAACCGTGTCAGCCTGCGCTTTAAACAGCAGGTCAGGCGAGCCACGGATAATGCGCTGCTCTGCGAAGGGCAGTTTTTGGTGGCCTGTGTGCGCACTAACAGTTTGAAACCCCGGGCCATTCCCGAAGCTCTACGTGCGGCCTTTGCCGACGTGAGCGGCGCGGGTACACACTCAAAGCAGGAGATAAAGCGTGGAAGCTAACGTCGTCGACCATTCCTCCATGTGGAGCCTGGTCAGCAATGCCAGTATCGTGGTGCAACTGGTAATGCTGATCCTGGTAGCCGCATCGGTGACCTCATGGATCATGATCTTTCAGCGCAGCAACCTGCTGCGCGCCGGTCGACGTGCCCTGGAGAGCTTTGAAGAGCGCTTCTGGTCGGGTATCGACCTGTCCAAACTCTACCGTCAGGCCGGCAGCAACCCTGATCCGGATTCGGGCGTAGAGCAGATCTTCCGTGCCGGTTTCAAGGAATTCTCCCGTCTGCGCCAGCAGCCAGGCGTTGACCCGGAAGCGGTCATGGAAGGCGTGGCCCGTGCCATGCGCGTCGCCATTTCCCGCGAAGAAGAAAAGCTCGAGCAGAGCCTGCCGTTCCTCGCGACCGTAGGTTCCGTCAGCCCGTACATCGGTCTGTTCGGTACCGTCTGGGGGATCATGAACTCCTTCCGTGGCCTGGCCACTGCCCAGCAAGCGACCCTGGCCACTGTGGCTCCAGGTATCGCCGAGGCACTGATTGCAACCGCGATCGGCTTGTTCGCCGCCATCCCGGCCGTTATCGCTTACAACCGTTTTGCTGCTCGCAGTGAAACCCTGCTGAGCCGTTACTACACCTTCGCCGATGAATTCCAGGCGATCCTGCACCGCAAAGTGCACACCAGCGAAGAATAAGCAGGTAATTTCCAATGGCTTTAATCGCTCGAGCTCGCAAAAAGCGCAAGCCGGTTGCCGAGATGAACGTGGTGCCTTACATCGACGTGATGTTGGTGCTGCTGGTCATCTTCATGGTGACCGCTCCGATGCTCAATCAGGGCGTGAAAGTTGATCTGCCCAAGGTTTCCAGCGAAGCCTTGCCGCAGGACAACAACACCCAGGTCCTGACCATTTCGATCAAGGCTGACAAGACCTACTACTGGAACCTTGGCAGCGAAGTCGACACTGAAAAGCAACAGGACAAGGCCATGACCTTGCCGCAGATGACTGACGCCGTGACCAAGATCATTCGCGCCGGCACTGAAGGTGGCAAGCGTACCCAGGTATTCATCCGCGGCGACAAGACCGTCGACTACGGTTCCGTCATGGGCGCCATGGGCGGGTTGCAGAAAGCCGGGGTCGGTAATGTTGGCTTGATTACCGAGGCACCCTGATGCAGCAAATGCGAGAGCCGTCCGCCTCGGAAAGCTACTTCTGGCCTAGTGTCTGGGCGCTTGTCTTGCACGTGCTGGTTTTCGGCATGCTGTTTGTCAGTTTCGCCTTCACGCCGGAATTACCGCCGGCCAAGCCTATTGTCCAGGCAACCCTGTACCAACTGAAATCGAAAAGTCGGGCGACCACTCAGACCAATCAGAAGATTGCGGGTGAGGCGCAGAAATCTGCTGCGCGCCAGACCGAAGTCGAACAGATGGAACAGAAGAAGATCGAGCAGGAAGCGATCAAAGCCGCGGAACAAAAGAAGGAAGATGCGGCTCAAAAAGCCGAAGAATCCAAAAAGGCTGACGAGACGAAGAAAGCGGAAGAGGCTAAAAAGGCTGATGAAGCCAAGAAAGCCGATGAAGCGAAGAAGACCGCCGAAGCCAAAAAGGCCGAAGAGAAACAATTGGCTGATATAGCCAAGAAGAAGTCTGAAGAAGAAGCCAAGAAAGCAGCTGAAGAAGAGGCCAAGAAAGCGGCCGCTGAAGAAGCGAAGAAAAAGATCGTCGAAGACGCGAAGAAGAAAGCCGCGGAAGACGCCAAGAAGAAATCTGAAGCTGAAGACGCGAAGAAGAAAGTCGCGGAAGACGCGAAGAAGAAAGCTGCTGCCGATGCTGCGAAGAAAAAATCGCAGGAAGCGTCGCGTAAATCCGCCGAAGACAAAAAGGCTCAGGCCCTGGCAGATTTGCTTTCCGACACGCCGCAGCGTCAGCAGGCCTTGGCGGATGAGCAGGGTGACGAAGTCGCCGGTAGTTTCGATGATCTGATCCGTGCTCGTGCAGCGGAAGGCTGGGCTCGTCCACCTTCGGCCCGTAAAGGCATGACAGTCGTGTTGCAAATCGGCATGTTGCCGGACGGTACGGTGACTTCGGTCAGCGTGGCCAAGTCCAGTGGCGATGGTCCGTTCGACGCTTCGGCTGTAGCAGCGGTGAAGAATATTGGACGTTTGACAGAAATGCAGGGAATGAAGCCGAGCGATTTCGCTCCGTATCGTTCATTCAAGATGACATTCACACCTGAGGATCTAGCCTTGTGAGAAACCTTCTTCGAGGAATGCTTGTCGTTATCTGCTGCATGGCAGGGATAGCGGCAGCCGATGAAAAAAACATTCTGGTCACCAGCGGCAGTGATCGGGCCACCCCGATCGCAGTCGTTCCGTTTGGCAACCAGGGCGGCAGCGTGCTGCCGGACGACATGGCCGAAATCATCGGTAACGACCTGCGCAACTCGGGTTACTACTCGCCGATTCCAAAACAGAACATGATCAGCCAGCCAAGCCAGGCCAGCGAAATCATCTTCCGTGACTTCAAGGCGCTGGGCGCCCAGTACGTCATGGTCGGCAGCATTGCTCCTGCGGGCGGTCGCCTGCAGGTTCAATACGCACTGTTCAACGTCGCCACCGAGCAGCAAGTGCTGACCGGCAGTGTGTCGGGTAGCGTCGAACAACTGCGCGACATGTCGCACTACATTGCGGACCAGTCGTTCGAAAAACTCACCGGTATCAAAGGTGCGTTCTCGACTCGTCTGCTGTACGTGACGGCCGAGCGTTTCTCCGAGAAGAACACTCGCTACACGCTGCAACGTTCGGACTATGACGGTGCCCGTGCCGTGACCCTGCTGCAATCGCGCGAGCCGATCCTGTCGCCGCGTTTCGCACCGGACGGCAAGCGCATCGCTTATGTGTCGTTCGAGCAGAAGCGTCCGCGTATCTTCATGCAGAACATCGACACCGGTCGCCGTGAGCAGATCACCAACTTCGAAGGCCTGAATGGCGCGCCAGCGTGGTCGCCTGATGGCAATCGTCTGGCATTCGTACTGTCGAAAGACGGCAACCCGGACATCTACGTGATGAACCTGGGTTCGCGTCAGATCACTCGCGTCACCAACGGTCCTGGCATCAACACCGAACCGTTCTGGGGTAAGGATGGTTCGACCATCTACTTCACCTCGGACCGTGGCGGCAAGCCGCAGATCTACAAAACCAGCGCAGGCGGTGGTGGTGCGGAACGTGTGACCTTTATCGGTAACTACAACGCTAACCCTAAGCTTTCGGCTGATGAAAAGACCCTGGTGATGATCCATCGTCAGGAAGGTTTCACTAATTTCAAGGTGGCGGCCCAGGATTTGCAGCGCGGAAGCGTAAAAATCCTCACTGATAGCACTCTGGACGAGTCGCCTACTGTTGCGCCCAACGGCACCATGGTAATCTACGCCACCCGCCAGCAGGGCCGGGGAGTCTTGATGCTCGTGTCCATTAATGGACGCGTAAGGCTCCCGCTTCCTACCGCACAAGGCGAAGTCAGAGAACCTTCCTGGTCCCCTTACCTGAACTGACGCGGCGCTATACGTTGTACTTAACACATTGGGGTTCATTAGGAGTTTTACGATGGAAATGCTGAAGTTTGGTAAATTTGCTGCGCTGGCTCTGGCCATGGCTGTAGCTGTAGGTTGCTCGTCCAAAGGCGGCGACAATGCCGGTGAAGGCGCTGTAGATCCAAACGCTGGTTACGGCGCAAACACTGGTGCAGTTGACGGCTCCCTGAGCGAAGAAGCTGCTCTGCGCGCAATCACCACTTTCTACTTCGAATACGACAGTTCGGACCTGAAGCCAGAAGCCATGCGCGCTCTGGACGTTCACGCCAAGGACCTGAAAGCAAACGGCGCTCGCGTTGTTCTGGAAGGCAACACCGACGAACGTGGTACTCGTGAGTACAACATGGCACTGGGCGAGCGTCGTGCGAAAGCCGTTCAGCGTTACCTGGTACTGCAAGGTGTTTCCCCAGCTCAGCTGGAACTGGTTTCCTACGGCGAAGAGCGTCCAGTTGCTACCGGCAACGACGAGCAGTCCTGGGCTCAAAACCGTCGCGTCGAACTGCGTAAGTAATTCGTCATGCGAACGTGCCGTCGTGCTGTAACTGTTTTGGCTCTCAGCCTCGCACCGCTTGCGGTGTGGGCTGCGGTTCCTGTGGTCGATAACGACTCCGGCTATACCAATAGCGGGACTAGTAATCCGCCTGCAGGTTACGGTACGAACGGCGCCTATGCCGGGGGAGGGGTTTCGGCCCCTGTCTCGGCACAGGGCGAGCTGTTCAACCAACTGCAATCAATGCAGGAGCAGATCTCGCGCCAACAAGGCATCATCGAAGTTCTGCAAAATGATGTAGCGCGCATGAAGCAAGAGAACCTGGAGCGATATCAGGATCTTGATCGGCGCATAGGAACCGGCGTTGCACCAGCCGCGACTCCTGATAATTCTTCCACCGGTGGCAATTTGAATGCCCCCGGTGCAGCAGCGGGGGCAGCCGCAGGAGCGGCAGCCGCTCAGGCACCTGCCGCGGGTAGCGAACCGGCTGATCCGGCGAAGGAAAAACTGTATTACGATGCAGCCTTCGACCTGATCAAGGCCAAGGATTTCGACAAGGCCAGCCAGGCGTTTGCCGCATTCCTGCGCAAGTACCCGAACAGCCAGTACGCGGGCAATGCTCAGTACTGGTTGGGCGAAGTGAATTTGGCCAAAGGCGATCTGCAAGGTGCAGGTCAGGCGTTTGCCAAGGTTTCGCAGCTGTACCCCAAGCACCCTAAAGTGCCTGATTCGCTGTACAAGCTGGCTGATGTAGAGCGTCGCCTTGGTCATCCCGACAAGGTCAAAGGCATTCTGCAGCAGGTTGTGTCCCAATATCCGGGCACTTCCGCCGCTCAGCTGGCCCAGCGTGATCTGCAAAAGATGTAAGGCTGCTTGACCTGTTTTGAAGAAACCCGCGCTTGTCGCGGGTTTTTTCGTTAGAATTCACGCCCTTTTTATGAAACACGCTTTTTGGAATCTGCGCGTTGGCGGGGTTCCTTGAAGTGCCTGACGGAGGCGGACAGCCTGTTTAGCTGTTATGCCCGTGGCGACTATGCAAGACACATTGAGAATTACCGAAGTTTTCTACTCGTTGCAGGGTGAAACGCGGACTGCCGGGCTGCCCACTGTTTTTGTGCGCCTGACCGGTTGCCCATTGCGTTGCCAATACTGCGACAGCGCCTACGCATTCACAGGCGGCACCATTCGCCCGCTCGATGACATCCTCGAGCAAGTGGCCGGTTTTCGTCCGCGTTACGTCTGTGTCACCGGCGGTGAGCCGCTGGCACAACCCAACGCTATCCCATTGCTCAAGCAGTTGTGTGACGCCGGTTACGAGGTCTCGCTGGAAACCAGCGGTGCCCTGGATATCTCTGCGGTCGATCCACGGGTCAGTCGCGTCGTCGACCTGAAAACCCCGGGTTCGAAAGAAGCTCACCGCAACCGCTACGAGAACATCGAACTGCTCACGCGCAACGATCAGGTGAAGTTTGTCATCTGCTCGCGGGAAGACTATGACTGGGCCGTGTCCAAGCTGATCCAGTACGGTCTGGATCAGCGCGCCGGCGAAGTCCTGTTCTCGCCCAGTCACCATGACCTGAATGCTCGGGACCTGGCTGACTGGGTGGTGGCGGACAACCTGCCAGTGCGTCTGCAATTGCAGTTGCATAAATATCTTTGGAATGACGAGCCGGGGCGCTGAAATGACTGAACAACTGAACACTACCGAAAAACGTGCGGTCATTCTGCTGTCCGGCGGCCTTGACTCGGCGACCGTCGTGGCGATGGCTCGTGCTGAAGGCTACAGCTGCTACACCATGAGCTTCGATTATGGTCAGCGGTCTCAAGCAGAGTTGCACGCCGCTGCACGTGTTGCCCGTGACCTGGGTGTGGTCGAGCACAAGGTGATCGGTCTCAACCTGAACGGTATGGGCGGCTCGGCACTGACTGACAGCAGCATCGACATTCCGGAAGAGCTGGGGGAGGGCATTCCAGTCACTTACGTGCCGGCGCGCAACACGGTATTTCTGTCGCTGGCGTTGGGCTGGGCTGAAGTGCTCGGTGCCCGCGACATCTTCATCGGTGTCAACGCCGTGGATTACTCCGGTTACCCGGACTGCCGTCCCGAGTTCATCGAGTCCTTCGAGCGCATGGCCAATCTGGCGACCAAGGCTGGTGTAGAGGGGAATGGTTTCCGCATTCAGGCTCCACTGCAGAACCTGAGCAAGGCACAGATCGTCCAGGCAGGCGTGAAGCTGGGTGTTGATTACGGGCTGACTGTTTCCTGCTATCAGGCCGACGATAACGGCCGTGCATGCGGTAAATGCGACAGCTGCCGACTGCGTGCAGAAGGCTTCGCGGCGGCCGGAATCAGCGACCCAACACCTTATTTTTGATTTATTTCAAATTAGGTGTTGAATAGTCCTTAAAAATCAGTATTATACGCGCCACCACACAGCGGGTCGTTAGCTCAGTTGGTAGAGCAGTTGGCTTTTAACCAATTGGTCGTAGGTTCGAATCCCACACGACCCACCATTTTTGTAGCAGTTTTAAAAGTCTGGAAGGCCCACGCAAGTGAGGATTTCCGGATTTTTTTTTGCCCGCGATTTGAGCTCGCCCAGTTCCGGGCTGCGACCCGTGACGCAGGTCAGAATCATCTTTTGCATCAACGGGATATTCTGTAGCCTTGCGCAGCTTCAACGTTGTCCGTGGCTGATGATACTCACTCTCCCGGCGGTACCCTGAAGGGTCCGGAGCCGGGTGTATACTCGACTTTCGCGCGAACGCGCCTGCAGGTCTTGCGAACATGACGCAGATTTCCGAACGCCTTCTGGTTCAAGCCCACCTCGACGCCAAGCAGCCCAAGCCGCTGACTGCCGAGGAAGAGGCCTATTACCGTGCCGCCATCGCTGCCGAGCTCAAGGCTCAGGATGCGGTGCTGGTTGCTCACTTCTATTGCGATCCAGTCATTCAGGCCCTGGCCGAAGAAACCGGTGGTTGCGTCTCCGACTCGCTGGAGATGGCTCGCTTCGGCAGTGCTCACCCGGCCAAGACCGTGGTGGTCGCCGGTGTGAAGTTCATGGGCGAGACCGCCAAAATCCTCAACCCTGAAAAACGCATCCTGATGCCAACCCTGGAAGCGACCTGCTCGCTGGACCTGGGTTGCCCGGTGGACGAGTTCTCGGCGTTCTGTGATCAGCACCCGGAACGTACCGTGGTGGTGTATGCCAACACGTCGGCGGCGGTCAAAGCCCGGGCGGATTGGGTGGTGACTTCAAGCTGCGCGCTGGAGATCGTTGAAAGCCTGATGGATAACGGCGAAACCATCATCTGGGGCCCGGACAAACACCTGGGCACCTACATCCAGCGCCAGACCGGCGCGGACATGCTGCTGTGGGACGGTGCCTGCATCGTTCACGAAGAGTTCAAGTCAAAGCAGCTCGAAGACATGAAGGCGCTGTACCCGGACGCAGCGATTCTGGTGCATCCGGAGTCGCCGACTTCAGTGATCGAGTTGGCGGATGCCGTCGGCTCCACCAGTCAATTGATTGCGGCAGCGCAGAGCCTGCCAAACAAGACCTTTATCGTCGCCACTGATCGCGGCATCTTCTACAAGATGCAGCAGCTGTGCCCGGACAAGGTCTTCATCGAAGCGCCAACGGCCGGTAACGGCGCAGCATGCCGCAGTTGCGCACATTGCCCGTGGATGGCGATGAATACCCTTGAGCGCACGCTCAAGAGCTTGAAGGAGGGGGCTAACGAGATCTTTGTTGATCCCGCGCTGATTCCGCAAGCGATTCGGCCGCTCAAGCGCATGCTCGACTTCACACAGGCAGCGCGGATGAAATTGGCCGGTAACGCCTGATTCGCCGACAGTGAGCCAAAAAAAACGCCCCGATTTGATCGGGGCGTTTTTGCATCTGCTGAATTACTTGGTTTTCTTTGGAATCCGCACGAGCTGGGTATTGGAGTAGATGTCGTGCCAGCTGCGTTTCTGTTTGTCGAACAGCGACCAGAAGAAACCCAGCCCGACGCACAGCAAGGACGCGATCGACACCACAAAGCGCAGCAACGCCTGCCACAGGCTGATGGATGAGCCATCGGCGTTTTGCACGCGTATGCACCAGACCTGCATGCCCAGGGTCTGACCGGACCAGGTCCAGAATTTGGCGAAGAAACCGAACAGCACAAACAGCAGCACCGTCGACAGCAATGGATCGCCGTCCAGCGCGCCGGCTTCGGTCAGGGTGCGCATTTTGTCTTCGCCGATGATCGCCATCTGGATCATCTTGTAAATGCCGCTGGTGACGATCAGCAGGGCGGTACACAACAGGAAGTCGTAGAACATCGCTGCCAGGCGACGACCCAGGGTGGCGACGGGAAAGTCGCCCTGGGGTTTGAGCAGGTGTTTCGACATGGCAGCCTCTGGGCGGAAAAAAGAAGCCATTTTACGGATTTACGCGCACAAAAAAGCCCCTGATGTCAGCATCAGGGGCTTTTTCGTTACAGAAGGTTAGGCTTCTGCTTGTACTTCGTCAGCCTGCATGCCTTTCTGGCCTTGCACAGCAACGAAAGTCACTTTCTGGCCTTCTTTCAGGCTCTTGAAGCCGTTGCCCTGAATA
The DNA here is from genome assembly GCF_001424925.1 of Pseudomonas sp. Root329. Classification (NCBI taxonomy): domain Bacteria; kingdom Pseudomonadati; phylum Pseudomonadota; class Gammaproteobacteria; order Pseudomonadales; family Pseudomonadaceae; genus Pseudomonas; species Pseudomonas sp. Root329. The sequence continues at coordinate 115,323 of NZ_LMCV01000010.1, forward strand.
GCGCGGAAATGCACGAACAGATCCGGACCGCTTTCTGGAGTGATAAAACCAAAACCTTTCTCGTCGTTAAACCACTTGACGGTACCGCTCTGACGTGTGGACATTTCTTATTCCTTTGACGCAAAAAATTAATGACAGCCTCCTTCTTGTGAAAGAGTACTGGGGCTGGTTGCAGGAGAGTAAGAAGACGTCGAACGGGATGTAGCTAACTTGTAGGCTACTGCCCAGGTCACGATTCCAAGCGACCCATGCAAACACAGTGAACAAACTCTACGCCAACTACGGGAGAAAAAACAAGCCCTGTGGAGGGCCCGGATTTGCCCGCGCCGGGGCGTTTATGCCGCAACTAGTGCGGGCTTATGCAATCGTGGTGTTCAATTGTTTTCGATCGTTATAAGCAACGTTCATAAACGAAACTTACAGGTAAAGTGATGCACTGTTTTATGGCGGTTGCGTTACACATTAGTGCGCTGTTAACGCAACCGCGTTACTTATAGAAACAGTCAATCAGCCGCGGTAGTAGCGTTGTGGAACAAATGGCATTTTGCTTACAAGCAAAGGCACCTTTTTCCCACGAACAATCGCCCATACTGGTGTATCGAGAGCGATGAAAGCACTGTCGACGTAACCCATCGCCAAAGGGCCGCCCAGGGTCGGACCGAAGCCACCGCTGCAAACCGCACCAATGATGTCGCCTGCTTCATTGACGATCTCTGCGCCTTCGCGCACTGGCGTGCGTTCCTGAGGCAACAGGCCAACGCGCTTGCGGCTGACACCGGCTTGTTGCTGTCCAAACACGGTTTCAGCGCCAGGGAAGCCGCCGGCACGTGCGCCATCAGCGCGACGAGGTTTGGAGATAGCCCACAGCAGGCTCGCTTCGATCGGGGTGGTCTCGGTGTTCATGTCGTGGCCGTAGAGGCACAGGCCGGCTTCCAGGCGTAGGGAGTCGCGAGCGCCAAGGCCGATGGCCGCCACTTCAGGTTCGGCCAGCAGGGCGCGAGCCAGGGCTTCGGTGTTGGCGGCCGGCACGGAAATTTCGTAACCGTCTTCACCGGTGTAGCCCGAACGGCTGACAAAGCAGTCCACACCCAGCAGTTTCACGCGGGCGAACTGCATGAAGGTCATCTTCGCGACTTCAGGCGCCAGGCGCGCGAGTACGGTGACGGCAGCCGGACCTTGCAGCGCCAACAGGGCGCGTTCTTCGAACAGCGGCTCGATGGTGCACTGGTCGCCGATGTGCTTGCGCAGATGCGCCAGGTCCTGGTCCTTGCAGGCGGCGTTGACCACCAGGAACAGTTCGTCGTTACCCAGGTTGGCGACCATCAGGTCGTCGAGGATGCCGCCGGTCTCGTTGGTGAACATCGCGTAGCGCTGCATGCCCACCGGCAGGTCGATGATGTCCACCGGCACCAGGCTTTCCAGCGCCTTGGCGGCATTGGCGCCGGTCAGACGGATCTGGCCCATGTGCGAGACATCGAACAGCCCGGCCTGATCGCGGGTGTGCTGGTGTTCTTTCATCACGCCCAGCGGGTATTGCACCGGCATGTCGTAGCCGGCAAACGGCACCATGCGGGCGCCGAGTTCGATGTGCAGTGCGTGCAGCGGGGTTTTCGACAGTTGTTCGGTGGACATATTCAGCTCCTGAAAAAGTGTGCAGATGTGCGTAAACATCAGCACTCGATAATGTTGACCGCCAAACCGCCACGGGCGGTTTCCTTGTATTTGCTTTTCATGTCGGCGCCGGTCTGGCGCATGGTGCGGATGACTTTGTCGAGGGAGACGAAGTGCTGACCGTCGCCGCGCAAGGCCATGCGCACCGCGTTGATGGCTTTCACCGAGCCCATGGCGTTGCGCTCGATGCAAGGCACTTGCACCAGCCCGCCAATCGGGTCGCAGGTCAGCCCGAGGTTGTGTTCCATGCCGATTTCGGCGGCGTTTTCCACTTGCTGCACGGTGCCGCCGAGGACTTCGCACAGGGCACCGGCGGCCATGGAGCAAGCCACGCCAACCTCACCCTGACAGCCGACTTCTGCGCCGGAGATCGAGGCGTTTTCTTTATAGAGAATGCCGATCGCGGCCGCGGTCAGCAGAAAACGCACGACGCCGTCTTCGTTGGCGCCGGGGATGAAGCGCATGTAGTAATGCAAAACAGCGGGGACGATCCCTGCCGCACCGTTGGTAGGCGCCGTCACCACGCGCCCGCCGTTGGCGTTTTCTTCGTTGACCGCCAAGGCGTAGAGGTTGACCCAGTCCAGCACCGACAGCGGATCGCGCAGGGACGATTCCGGGTTCTTGCACAGTTGCCGATGCAGGGCTGCCGCCCGACGTTTGACCTTCAAACCACCGGGCAGGATGCCTTCGTTACGGCAACCGGCAGCGACGCAGTCCTGCATCACTTGCCAGATTTTCAGCAGACCGGCGCGAGTTTCCGCTTCCGGGCGCCAGGCACTTTCGTTGGTCAGCATCACCTGGCTGATCGACAGACCATAGGTGGCGCAGTGACCGAGCAGGTCCTTGGCGCTTTTGAACGGGAAGGTCAGTGGCGTGGCGTCTTCGACGATACGGTCAGCGCCGGCGGCGTCTTCATCGACCACAAAACCACCGCCGACCGAGTAGTACTCGCGGCTGCGGATTTGCAGGCCGGCAGCGTCGAAGGCGCGAAAGATCATGCCGTTAGGGTGATAAGCCAACGGTTTGCGGATCATCGCCAAATGTTCTTTCTCATTGAACGCAATGCTGTGTTCGCCGAGCAGGTTCAAGCGACCATTGCCACGAATCTCTTGCAGACGGGCGGCGACGGTTTCGGTGTTCACGGTGTCTGGGTGTTCGCCTTCCAGGCCCAGCAACACAGCCTTGTCGCTGCCGTGGCCTTTACCGGTGGCGCCGAGTGATCCGTAGAGCTCGACTTTGACGCAGGTGGTTACGGCCAGCAGCCCTTCACGGCGCAGACCTTCAGCGAAACGTGCAGCAGCACGCATCGGGCCGACGGTGTGGGAACTGGAGGGGCCGATGCCAATCTTGAACAGGTCGAACACGCTTAAAGACATGGTTGTTCTCCGGTTTCTTGTTATAGGAATTCACGGAATCTGGTGCTAGGCGCAGATCCCCTGTGGGAGCGGGCTTGCTCGCGAAAGCGGTGGATCAGTCGCCATCAATGTTGCCTGACCCACTGCTTTCGCGAGCAAGCCCGCTCCCACAAGGGGATATACGGTGTTCTTGAAAGTGGGGGCAGGCAAACCCGCCCCCACCCAGTTTTAAGCGTAGCTTTCGATCGACGGGCAGGCGCAGATCAGGTTGCGGTCGCCAAACACGTTGTCGACGCGACCGACCGGCGGCCAGTACTTGCCTTCGATCAGCGACGCGACCGGATACACCGCTTGCTCACGGCTGTACGGATGCGTCCACTCGCCGACGATTTCCGCCGCGGTGTGCGGGGCGTTTTTCAGCGGGTTGTCGTCCTTGTCCAGTGTGCCGTTTTCCACTGCGCGGATTTCTTCGCGGATGCGGATCATGGCGTCGCAGAAGCGGTCCAGTTCTTCTTTGGATTCGCTTTCGGTCGGCTCGATCATCAGCGTGCCGGCCACCGGGAACGACATGGTCGGGGCGTGGAAACCGAAGTCGATCAGGCGCTTGGCAACGTCATCGACGCTGATGCCGCTGCTGTCTTTCAGCGGACGCAGGTCGAGGATGCATTCGTGCGCCACCAGGCCGTTGCTGCCGGTGTACAGCACTGGGTAATGCTCTTCGAGGCGACGGGAAATGTAGTTGGCATTCAGGATCGCCAGTTGCGACGCACGCTTCAGACCCGCGCCACCCATCATCCGAATGTACATCCAGGTGATCGGCAAAATGCTCGCGCTGCCGAACGGTGCGGCGCACACCGCGCCTTCTTTGCGCTCCATCTGCGCGTGACCCGGCAGGAACGGGGTCAGGTGCGACTTGACGCCAATCGGGCCGACGCCTGGGCCGCCACCGCCGTGGGGGATGCAGAAGGTTTTGTGCAGGTTCAGGTGCGACACGTCGCCGCCGAACTTGCCTGGGGCGCAGAGGCCGACCATCGCGTTCATGTTGGCGCCGTCGATGTACACCTGGCCGCCGTGGTCATGAATGATGCCGCAGATTTCGCGGATGCCTTCTTCGAACACGCCGTGGGTCGACGGGTAGGTGATCATCAGCGCGGCGAGGTGTTCGCGGTGCTCGATGGCCTTGGCNCCGCTGCCGGTGGAAGTGATCCCGATGGCCCGCAGCCACGTGGTGTACACCTGGCCGCCGTGGTCATGAATGATGCCGCAGATTTCGCGGATGCCTTCTTCGAACACGCCGTGGGTCGACGGGTAGGTGATCATCAGCGCGGCGAGGTGTTCGCGGTGCTCGATGGCCTTGGCGCGCAGGTCTTCGATGTCGACGTTGCCGCGGGCGTCGCAGGCGGTGACGACCACGCGCATGCCGGCCATGTTGGCGGTGGCCGGGTTGGTGCCGTGGGCCGAGGACGGGATCAGGCAGATGTCGCGACGGTCTTCGCCACGGCTCTGGTGATAGGCGCGAATCGCCAGCAGACCGGCGTATTCACCTTGCGAACCGGCGTTCGGTTGCAGGGAGATCGCGTCGTACCCGGTGGCGGCGCAGAGCATCGCTTCCAGTTCATCGGTCAGCTGCTGATAACCGGCGCTTTGCGCGGCCGGGGCGAACGGGTGCCCGGTGGCGGCGCAGAGCATCGCTTCCAGTTCATCGGTCAGCTGCTGATAACCGGCGCTTTGCGCGGCCGGGGCGAACGGGTGCAGGGCACCGAATTCGGCCCAGGTCACCGGGATCATTTCGCTGGCGGCGTTGAGTTTCATGGTGCAGGAACCCAGCGGGATCATGGTGCGATCCAGCGCCAGGTCCTTGTCCGCCAGCTTGCGCAGGTAGCGCATCAGCTCGGTTTCCGAGTGATAACGGTTGAACACCGGGTGACTGAGGATTGGCGATTGACGCAGCAGGGCGGCCGGGATCGTGCTGACCACTGAAGCGGCGAGGGCGGCGAAGTCCGGCAGGGTTTTGCCGTCGGCCAGCAAGGCCCACAGGGTTTCCACGTCGGCTTGCGAGGTGGTTTCGTCGAGGGACAGGCCCAGACGTTCGGCATCGACCACGCGCAGGTTGATCTGCTGGGCGCGCGCCTGATCGTGTAGCTTGGCGGTGTTGGCGCCGGTGTTCAGGGTCAGGGTGTCGAAGAAGCTGGCTTGCTCGACGTTCAGACCGATTGTTTTCAAGCCTTTAGCCAGAATCGCGGTCAGGTGATGCACGCGGTTGGCGATCTGCGTCAGGCCTTTCGGGCCGTGGTACACGGCGTACATGCTGGCGATGTTGGCCAGCAAAACCTGCGCGGTGCAGATGTTGCTGGTGGCTTTCTCGCGGCGGATGTGTTGCTCGCGGGTCTGCATCGCCAGGCGCAGGGCCGGCTTGCCGAAACGGTCCACGGAGACGCCGACCAGACGGCCCGGCAT
>NZ_LMCV01000011.1:0-102342 GCF_001424925.1 Pseudomonas sp. Root329
TCTCGCGGAGTAACTTGCGATGCTGATAATCTTGTTGACTATCAGTCTGACTCCACAAGCACCCACACGAATTGCTTGATTCAGTTGTTAAAGAGCGGCTGGTTAAGATCTTTCGTCTCAACCGAGGAGCGTACTCTACAGCACACATCCCTAAGTAGCAACCTTAAAAGTTTCTGATTTTTTAACAAAATCAATTACTTAGACTAAAAGCAACATCGTGCTGCTCGTTAGCGGGAGGCGAATAGTACAGGATTAAAATACGCGGTCAACCCCCGTCTCAAAATTCTTTTCCTTATAAAGGAGCCTAGGGTGCCACTATGAAAACGCCCAAGGCCTGATGCTAACGTTCAGGCGCTCCACTACCCCAGGCCCCGAACAACCATTCAAGGATGGCCAATAGAACAGCACTGCCCCCGGCAGACGCAATTGTGGCCAGAGCGAACTCATCAGCGCATCCATACCTCTCCTTAATAGAAGGGAACGGTTATGAAAAAGCCCCGCCAGATATTTATCTGAGCGAGGCTTTTTTATACCTGAAGCAATCCGCTTGCACCCACGCTGTACCCATGAGGGTTTACCGGAGGGGTCATGAATTTCTAGAGGCCTTGAGTTATATGGTGTCCCAGGGCAGGTTCGAACTGCCAACCTTCCCCTTAGGAGGGGGATGCTCTATCCAATTGAGCTACTGAGACACAGATCGACCACGAAGAAGCGCGATGCGATGGACGGCGTGCATGGTAACGGGCAGGCCTGCTTTTGTCATGTCGTCCGTTGGGCTTTTTAAGTGTAGGCAGACGCCTCGCAGGAGCGTGGCTTTGTTTACCGTGCAAATTGCATCACCGCAAAAAGCCATCATTGCAAAATGCAATGCAGGCACCTCGATTAAATATCTTAATTCATTGTTTTTAAAGGATTTAATTACCGTTAGACTCTTGGCATGCCGGCTGCTTTAGCTGTTCTCGAAGAACAACGGAGGCCAGCCTCATGAACAGCGCCCTTTTACTCTCGATCGCGATCGCTCTGGCGATTATGTTGGGCTTTCATTTTGTCCCCGAGAGCGGTGTAGATCCGGTTGCTCAACAAATGCCTCATTATCTTCAGGTGCAAAGAGCGCCTCAACTGGCGGTAATGAGCGATCAGCGCAGCTTTGTCAGCCAAGAGGTGAGCCAGGAGGGCATCCTGCTGCCGGCTCAGTCTTCAGAACGTTTGGTATTTTGAATCACCCCATCAGGAGCACCGCATGTCCAAATCAGCCGCAGGGTTTTTCATCCTCGCCTTACTGAGCGGCATTCTTCATCTATCAGTGGTCCAGGATACGGTCCTCACCCTGCCTTTGATCGCCAGCGGTGTGTTCGGTGCGCTGTTTGTGCTGGCGCTGATTGCCGGGCGCAAGATCAAGTTCGATCCGGTACTGCGTTAATCCTCAACAGGTCCAGCAAATTGGCAACTGTGGTGGACAGTTCGCCTGAATTGTCGAGTCGATGGATCTGCGTGTCACCGATTGAACCCGCGGCCGTGAATAACCCATTGCGATGCAGCCTTGCTTCAATCTCAGCAAAACTCTCGCGACCACGGCGCAGCAGGCGCTCTCGCAGAACTTCATCCTTGACCGTCAAAAGAACCGGCAACAGTGCTGGATACCTGTGCAGCGCTTCAGCCAGATGGCCGCGAGAACCGTTGACCAAGACATGCCGACCGTCATTGAGCCATTGATCTATTTCGATCGGAATACCGTAATCCAGGCCATTGGCGTTCCAGCACAGCGCGAAATCGCCCTGGACTCTGTGTTGCTCGAACTCTTCCCGCGAAACGCCAATCGCATCTTCGCCCACTGATTCGGCCGAACGCGTGATGACCCGACGCACCACTTCGCAATTGAGCGTCTGCAACGGCACTCGAGCGGCTTCGATAAGGCTGTCCTTGCCGGACCCAGAAGGCCCCATCAAGTAAATCAGCCTGCCATCCATCTTGAAATCACCTCGCACTGCACGTCTTCCCCTAGTAAATCGGCCAATTGCCACTATCCTGTACAAGTAAGGAACACTGATCGAATCTGCACAGCATGCGCCTTCAGGCGTCCCAGGGCATCACCTGCCGGGCAAGAGGAGGCGGTCAGCAATACGGACCTGGACAAGCTTTTCAAACCAGTCCGCATTTCTGATAATTGGTGCTGGCATAACGCCTTTATCCAGTTCAATATTTGTCACAGAATTGACGCCAATGAACTGGCTGCTTTGAGGCATGATGCGAGCCTCTATCAATTCAGGTTGAACATTTGGCCAGACCGCTTGTCCTATCAGACATCCTGCGGCCAATCCCGAGAACCGCTCCCCTGAACTAACCGGTTAAATATATGCGCCCATTGAAACAGGCAATTTATTCCAGCCGTACGGCTGACAAGTTCGTCGTACGTCTGCCAGACGGAATGCGTGAACGCATTGCCGAGGTGGCTCGCAATCATCATCGCAGCATGAACTCCGAAATCATCGCGCGCCTCGAGCAGAGCCTTATTCAGGAAGGCGCGCTGGGCGAAGAATTGAGCATGCGCCTGGACAGCCCGGAGCTGTCATTACACGAACGCGAACTACTGCAACGCTTCCGCCAACTCTCCCACCGTCAGCAGAACGCTCTTGTTTCGCTGATTGCGCATGATGCCGAAATGGCCGCAGACGCTTCCTGATTTCATCCGAAAGTTCAAGCCAGCTTAATCGCTGGCTTTTTTTTGCCTGAAATTCGGGCATAAAAAAACCCGCCGATTGATTGGCGGGTTTTTAATGTCGGTAAGTCAGAGCAGGAAGATCGTTGCCAGCCCAAGAAAGATGAAGAACCCGCCGCTGTCCGTCATGGCGGTGATCATCACGCTGGCGCCCATCGCAGGATCGCGCCCAAGCCGCGCCAGGGTCATGGGAATCAACACCCCCGCCAATGCCGCCAGCAACAGGTTGAGCGTCATGGCAGCGGTCATCACTACCCCCAGAGACCAACTGCCATATAGCAGATAGGCGACGACACCGATTACACCACCCCAGACCAGGCCATTGATCAAGCCTACCGCCAATTCCTTGCGCATCAGGCGCGAAGTATTGCCGGTGCTGACCTGATCCAGCGCCATGGCCCGAACGATCATGGTGATCGTCTGGTTACCCGAGTTACCACCGATACCCGCCACGATTGGCATCAGTGCCGCCAACGCCACCAATTTCTCGATGGAGCCTTCGAAAAGACCAATCACCCGGGATGCGATGAATGCGGTGATCAGGTTAACTGCCAGCCAGGCCCAACGGTTACGCAGGGATTTCCAGACTGACGCAAAAATATCTTCCTCTTCACGCAGACCCGCCATGTTGAGAACTTCGTTTTCGCTCTCTTCACGAATCAGGTCGACCATTTCATCGATGGTCAGACGGCCGATCAGCTTGCCGTTCTTATCGACCACAGGCGCCGAGATCAAGTCGTAACGTTCGAACGCCTGAGCAGCGTCATAGGCGTCTTCATCCGGATGAAAACTCACCGGGTCGCTGGCCATGACTTCCGAAACCTGTTTTTCCGGGTCGTTGACCAGCAAACGCTTGATCGGCAACACACCCTTGAGCACGCCGTCGTAATCGACCACGAACAGTTTGTCCGTGTGGCTAGGCAACTCCTTGAGGCGCCGCAGGTAACGCAAAACCACTTCGAGACTGACGTCCTCACGGATCGTCACCATCTCGAAGTCCATCAGCGCACCGACCTGCTCCTCGTCGTAGGACAACGCAGAGCGGACGCGCTCACGCTGTTGACCGTCGAGGGTTTCCATCAGCTCGTGGACGACGTCTCGCGGCAGCTCGGAGGCCAGGTCAGCAAGTTCGTCGGCGTCCATGTCCTTGGCTGCAGCCAAGAGCTCGTGATCGTCCATGTCGGCGATCAGCGTTTCACGAACCGAATCGGATACTTCGAGCAGAATGTCGCCGTCGCGATCGGCCTTGACCAATTGCCAGAGCGTCAGACGATCGCCCAGCGGCAAGGCTTCAAGGATGTAGGCGACGTCGGCGGAGTGCAGATCATCGAGCTTGCGTTGCAACTCGACGAGGTTTTGCCGGTGAACCAGGTTCTCGACCCGGTCGTGATGCGGACCTTCCTGGCGGTGAGTCAGGTCTTCGACCACCCGCTGACGTTGCAGCAGCTCAACAACTTGAGCGAGGCGGTCCTGCAAGCTTTCCTGCGTTTTCTTTACTTCAACTTCAGACATAGGCGAACTCCACTCCCAGCAGCGGGGCACGCCGGAAGGATCAATCAGTCAATTCATGATTGGAAAAACGGGGTACTGAGTAACTACTGGGTAAGTCCATGGAGGTATTCCACAAGCCCCGGCGGGGCTGACGGGCGCAATGATACACCGCCCGACGGTTTTAAACGTTAAAAAATCGTGGCTGAAACAAGCGCTTGCAAGACAAACCTGAGCACCGCCCTGATCCATGAAACTGCGACGACTCATCCTGAAAAGAAAACACACCACGGCCGAAAAATGTAACGACTACCCTTCAGATGGACCGTCATGGAGGACGTTTGATGCCATCGAATGCACATTGTTTTTTGTTGATCACCCTGCTCTGCCCGTCGCCCTGGGCGCTTGCGACGACCGTTCACCGCTGTGAGGCGGCCGATGGGCGCACTACCTTCACTACGTTGAGTTGTGCGGCCGGAGACAGCCTTTCGCTTCAGGATGTCCGCACCTTCACCCCGGGCAGCACGACCGCTCTCATGCCAGAAGCCGAGAATCGCGAAACATCGGGTATGAAAATCAAAAGGAGAGATCCGACTGTCGTCGGCAAGACCGAGGACAAATGTGGAAACCTGATCAGCGCCAAAGAACGCCGCGAAGCGATCATCAATCAGCGGGTTGTTGCCGGCATGAGTCAACAGGATGTCGAGAGCGCCCTTGGCAAGCCAGACAAGATCAATATTCGCAATTCGGCCACGAGCTACCGTTACGACACCAAGCGAGGTCGTAGCGCACACGTTGAATTCGATGAGAGAGGATGCACCAAAGGAAAAGCCAAATCCCAGACGGCAAAAAGCCCGCGTTAAACGCGGGCTTTTTGTTGTTTGGTGCACTCGACAGGATTCGAACCTGTGACCGCTCGGTTCGTAGCCGAGTACTCTATCCAGCTGAGCTACGAGTGCATTTGTGTTTTTATACCAGATCACAACTGGTTGAAGCCAAGTCATTCACATTACTGCAGATGACTCTTAAATGGTGCACTCGACAGGATTCGAACCTGTGACCGCTCGGTTCGTAGCCGAGTACTCTATCCAGCTGAGCTACGAGTGCATTTGTTGCCGCGCATTATAGGCCGTCTAATCTCTATGTCAAACACTTTTTCTAGTAATTTCAACAACTTACCGAAGAAGCCAGATTACAACGTACTACGCAAATAATGGCGGAGAACGGGGGATTCGAACCCCCGACACCCTTTTGAGGTGTACTCCCTTAGCAGGGGAGCGCCTTCGGCCACTCGGCCAGCTCTCCGCAACACGGGGCGTATATTAACCAGCTTCTTCCCCGTTTGCAAACATAAAAAACGATAAAAATTAATGGCTTGGTTCTTCGTCCTTCTCTTTCTTTATACGCAGGTAAATTTCCTCACGGTGGACCGCAACCTCTTTCGGGGCGTTGACACCGATACGCACTTGATTTCCTTTGACGCCGAGCACGGTCACGGTGATTTCGCCATCACCAATAATCAGGCTTTCTGCGCACCGACGAGTCAGAATCAGCATACCTTTCTCCTCACGCATTTCATTTCAGGGACAACAGTCTGCAAAAAAAAGGCACTCGACCTACAACCGGAGCGATCGCAGCCCTACATGCCTGAGTATTGACTAGCGCGAGCAAAAGAACAGCCTCAGGTCGCACCATTCAAAAAAACAAAAGGGCGCGGTCAGACCGCGCCCTTCGGCAAACGCATCACTCGCCCTGACGGACCGGTGCGTCCAGTTCGAAAGCCGTGTGCAGAGCGCGCACAGCCAGTTCCAGGTACTTCTCTTCGATCACTACGGAGACTTTGATTTCCGAAGTCGAGATCATCTGGATGTTGATGCTTTCTTTCGCCAACGATTCGAACATGCGGCTGGCCACGCCTGCGTGGGAGCGCATGCCGACACCGACGATCGACACCTTGGCAATCTTGATGTCGCCAACGACTTCACGGGCACCGATCTCGCGAGCGGTGTTTTCCAGCACGGTTTGCGCGGCCTGGAAGTCATTGCGATGCACGGTGAAGGTGAAGTCGGTGGTGTTATCGTGCGCAACGTTCTGCACGATCATGTCAACTTCGATGTTCGCGGCGCTGATAGGGCCGAGAATCTTGAATGCAACGCCCGGGGTGTCTGGCACGCCACGGATGGTCAGCTTGGCTTCATCGCGGTTGAAAGCGATGCCGGAAATGATCGGCTGTTCCATGGTTTCCTCTTCATCAATAGTAATGAGGGTGCCCGGACCCTCCTTGAAGCTGTGCAGTACGCGCAGCGGAACGTTGTACTTGCCGGCGAATTCCACCGCACGGATCTGCAACACCTTGGAACCGAGGCTGGCCATTTCCAGCATCTCTTCGAAGGTAATCTTGTCCAGGCGCTGAGCCACGGACACCACTCGCGGGTCGGTGGTGTAGACGCCATCGACATCGGTGTAGATCTGGCATTCATCAGCCTTCAGGGCTGCTGCCAGCGCCACGCCGGTGGTATCGGAACCGCCACGACCGAGGGTGGTGATGTTGCCGTGCTCGTCGACGCCCTGGAAGCCGGCGACAACAACCACACGACCGGCCTTCAGGTCGCCACGAATCTTCTGGTCATCAATCTGCAAGATACGCGCTTTATTGTGCGCACTGTCCGTCAGAATCCGCACCTGGTTGCCGGTGTAGGACACCGCTGGCACGCCACGCTTGATCAGCGCCATGGCCAACAGTGCAATCGTCACCTGCTCACCGGTGGAGACGATCACGTCCAGTTCACGAGGAACTGGCTGACCGTCGCCACTGATTTTCTTGGCCAGATCGATCAGACGGTTGGTTTCGCCGCTCATTGCAGACAGCACAACCACCAGGTCATCGCCGGCTTCGCGGAATTTCTTAACCTTGTCGGCGACCTGCTCGATTCTCTCGACAGTGCCGACCGAGGTGCCTCCAAATTTCTGTACGATCAAAGCCATTTCAAAGCCGCCTCTGCCCATGAAGGGCGCCCAAATAATCACTCAAACAGCGTTCGGGCCCGCCACTAGACTGCGGGCCGGACACACACTGCCTTATAAACCCTGCTCTACAAATGGAACAGTCAGGGCCAATGCCGCATCCAGTGCGCCAGCGTCAGTACCACCGCCTTGCGCCATGTCTGGACGACCACCGCCCTTCCCGCCCACTGCCGCAGCGGCTTGCTTCATCAAATCACCGGCTTTGAGTTGGCCAGTCAGGTCTTTGGTTACGCCTGCAACCAGAACGACCTTTTCCTCATGGACACTGCCGAGCAGGATCACTGCGCGGCCGAGTTTGTTTTTCAGTTGATCGACCAGCGCCAGCAGCGCCTTGCCGTCCTGACCGTCCAGACGCACAGCCAGCACCTTCACGCCTTTGACATCCAGGGCAGAAGCCGACAGATCGTCGCCCGCCGCGCTGGCAGCCTTGGCCTGCAACTGCTCGAGTTGCTTCTCCAGCAGACGGTTGCGCTCCAGCACAGCCGACAGCTTGTCGATCAGGTTGTCGCGGCTACCCTTTACCAGGTTGGCCGCTTCCTTGAGTTGTTCTTCAGCAGCGTTCAAGTATGCCAGCGCCGCGGCGCCGGTGACCGCTTCGATACGACGCACGCCGGAAGCCACACCGCCTTCGCTGATAATCTTCAGCAGGCCGATGTCGCCGGTACGGTTGGCGTGGATACCGCCGCACAGTTCGACGGAGAAATCACCGCCCATGCTCAGTACGCGCACGCTGTCGCCGTATTTTTCGCCGAACAGCGCCATGGCGCCCTTCTGCTTGGCGGTTTCGATATCAGTTTCTTCGGTTTCAACTTCGGAGTTCTTGCGAATCTCGGCGTTGACGATGTCTTCCAGCGCCTTCAACTGCTCAGGCTTGATGGCTTCGAAGTGGCTGAAGTCAAAGCGCAGGCGCTGACTGTCGACCAACGAGCCTTTCTGCTGAACGTGGTCGCCCAGCACCTGGCGCAATGCGGCGTGCAGCAAGTGAGTTGCCGAGTGGTTCAGCGAAGTCGCGTGACGCACTTCGGCATCAACATGAGTTTCTACCGGCGCGCCGATGGTCAGGCTGCCCGACGCCAGCACGCCGTGGTGCAAGAAGGCGCCACCGGTTTTGGTGGTGTCGCGTACGTCAAAGCGCGCGTTGCCGACCTGAAGGAAACCGCAGTCGCCAATCTGACCGCCGGATTCAGCGTAGAACGGCGTCTGGTTCAGTACGACCACACCCTCTTCGCCTTCACTGAGCACGTCGACCGACTGGCCATCTTTATAGAGACCAACAACTTTCGCCGAACCTTTAGTCGCTTCATAGCCGGTGAATTCGGTGGCCACATCAACCTTGACCAGGCTGTTGTAGTCCATGCCGAAGGAGCTGGCGGAACGGGCACGGACGCGCTGGGCTTCCATTTCGCGCTCGAAGCCTTCTTCGTCGATGGTCAGGCTGCGTTCGCGAGCGATGTCGCCGGTCAGGTCCATCGGGAAACCGTAGGTGTCGTAGAGTTTGAACACTACGTCGCCCGGCACCACGTCGCCTTTGAGTTCGGCCAGATCCTGCTCGAGGATTTTCAGGCCCTGCTCCAGGGTCTTGGCGAACTGCTCTTCTTCAGCTTTCAGTACGCGCTCGATGTGCGCTTGCTGGGATTTCAGCTCAGGGAAGGCTTCGCCCATCTCGGCGACCAGTGCCGCAACGATCTGGTAGAAGAAGCTGCCCTTGGCGCCCAGCTTGTTGCCGTGACGGCAGGCGCGACGAATGATCCGGCGCAGCACGTAGCCGCGGCCTTCGTTGGACGGCAGCACGCCGTCGGCAATCAGGAAACCGCACGAACGAATGTGGTCGGCGACGACTTTCAGCGAAGCCTGAGCGTCGTTGGTGCAACCGATGGCCTTGGCCGATGCAATCAGCAGGCTCTGGAACAGGTCGATTTCATAGTTCGAGTGAACGTGCTGCAGCACGGCACTGATCCGCTCCAGGCCCATGCCGGTATCGACCGACGGCGCTGGCAACGGGTGCAACACGCCATCGGCGGTGCGGTTGAACTGCATGAACACGTTGTTCCAGATTTCAATGTAACGGTCACCGTCTTCTTCCGGCGAACCCGGAGGGCCGCCCCAGATGTCGGCGCCGTGATCGTAGAAAATCTCGGTGCAAGGACCGCACGGGCCGGTATCGCCCATGGTCCAGAAGTTGTCGGACGCGTACGGCGCGCCTTTGTTGTCGCCGATACGAACCATGCGCTCGGCCGGAACACCGATTTCCTTGGTCCAGATGTCGTACGCCTCGTCATCGCTGGCGTAGACGGTGACCCAGAGCTTTTCTTTCGGCAGGTTCAGCCACTTGTCGGACGTCAGGAAGTTCCAGGCGTAGGTGATCGCATCGCGCTTGAAGTAATCACCGAAGCTGAAGTTACCCAGCATTTCGAAGAATGTGTGGTGACGGGCGGTATAACCGACGTTTTCCAGGTCGTTGTGCTTGCCGCCGGCGCGCACGCATTTCTGGCTGCTGACCGCGCGGGTGTACGCGCGCTTTTCCTGGCCCAGGAAACAGTCCTTGAACTGGTTCATCCCCGCGTTAGTGAACAGCAGGGTTGGGTCGTTGCCCGGAATCAAAGAGCTGGAGGCTACACGGGTGTGGCCTTGCTCTTCGAAGAAGCGAAGGAAGGCTTCACGGATTTCTGCGCTTTTCATTAGGTTCTTCCACGGAGGCTGCGGCCAAAGGCCTGTGCGAAACGTCAACAGACGAAGCGACGGCAAAGGGCCGCATTATATCGGCCCTGCGCGCGGGGTACAGCGTGTTTATACGATAGAAACGGTCAATTGGACCGCTAACGCTATCAGTTGCGCGAAAACTCGACGAATGTCGCGACGACCTGCTCGATTTGAGCGCGGCTGACGTCCATGTGCGTGACCATGCGCAGACGTCCGGCAGCGCTCAGCTTGATCCCGCGTTCGGCGGCAAACGCCTTGATGGCCTCGGCCTTGTCGCCCATCTGCACGTAAACCATGTTGGTCTGCACCGGCTCGACCTCATAACCCGCGGCTCGCAAGCCTTCGGCCAGCAACTGGGCATTGGCGTGGTCGTCAGCCAGGCGCTGAACATGGTTATCAAGTGCGTACAAACCTGCTGCCGCCAGGATCCCGGCCTGGCGCATGCCGCCGCCGACCATCTTGCGCAGGCGTCGCGCCTTAGCGATCAATTCGACCGAGCCACACAACACCGAACCGATCGGCGCGCCCAGGCCTTTGGACAGGCAGACCGATACGGAATCAAAGTGCTGAGTAATCTCCCGGGCATCGACACCCAATTTGACCGCCGCGTTGTACAGCCGCGCGCCGTCCAGGTGCAGCTGCACCCCCTGTTCACGGGTAAAGCTTCGAGCCCGCGCCAGATACTCCAGCGGCAAAACCTTGCCCTGCATGGTGTTTTCCAGCGCCAGCAAACGGGTGCGGGCGAAGTGGAAGTCATCCGGTTTGATCGCCGCCGCGACGTGCGCCAGGTCCAGCGAGCCGTCGGCCTGCACTTCCAGCGGTTGAGGCTGGATCGAACCGAGCACGGCCGCGCCGCCACCTTCGTACTTATAGGTGTGAGCCTGCTGGCCGACGATGTATTCGTCACCGCGTTCGCAGTGGGCCATCAAGCCCAGCAGATTGCTCATGGTGCCCGTCGGAACAAACAGCGCCGCAGCAAAGCCCAACTGATTCGCAAGCTCAGCTTCCAGACGATTAACCGTCGGATCTTCGCCGTAAACGTCATCGCCGGTGGCTGCTGTGGCCATCGCGTCGAGCATCCCTGCGGTCGGTTGGGTGACGGTGTCGCTGCGAAGATCAATAACGCTCATGAATCTGGCCTCGGTAAGCAGGGAAAATCCCTTTCAGTCAGGAATTACTGCGGTCATGCAGACGAATAATCAACCCTTGAGCAGGAAAAGGCTTCCTGAACCGACGAAAAAGTCGATAGCAATCATCAAATAGCAGCAATGCACAGGTGAGAAATATGTGTTAAAAACGCTTCGCCGCCAAACAATCTGGCGGCAAAACGTTCTCAGGGCGGGGTGCAACTCCCCACCGGCGGTAATTGCGCGCAATGCGCATAGCCCGCGAGCGCTTGGCGACAGGCACGGCAATGGCTGTGATGGCGACAAGGTCAGCAGACCCGGTGTGATCCCGGGGCCGACGGTCATAGTCCGGATGAAGAGAGAACGGGATTGGCGCCGCCTAGGCTCTGTACCAAAGCGCCGTCCGTAGGCATTTGTGCCCGCGTACCCTTAAATCCCATTCGATTCATATGCCCTGTTTTTTACATAAACAGGAGTCAGAACATGCAACCCACCGCAATCGATAGCAAAAGCAAAAACCATCAGGGCGAGCGCGTAGCGTTCATCCAGGCCTGCTGGCACAAGGAAATCGTCGATCAGAGCCGTAAGGGCTTTGTGGCCGAAATGATTGCTCAGGGTTATCAGGAATCGGAAATCGATTTCTTCGAAGTCGGCGGCGCCTTTGAAATTCCGCTGCACGCCAAGCTGCTGGCAAAATCCGGTCGTTATGCCGGCATTGTCGCGGCGGGCCTGGTGGTCGACGGCGGGATCTACCGCCACGAATTCGTCGCCCAGTCGGTGATCAGCGGCTTGATGCAAGTTCAGCTGGAAACCGAAGTACCGGTGTTCTCGGTAGTCCTGACCCCGCACCACTTCCATGCAGGTGAAGAACATCAGAAGTTCTTCTTCGAACACTTTGTGCATAAAGGCCAGGAAGCGGCGAAGACGTGCGCGGATACGTTGCACAAGATGCGTGCGCTGCGTCGTAGCGAGCCACGTGCGGTAGCCGTCTAAAACACCTCTGGCCTGAGTGAAGTCTCTGGCTTCACTCAAATCAATGTGGGAGCGGGCTTGCTCGCGAAAGCGGTTTAACATTCAACGCATTTGTTGACTGTCAGTCCGCTTTCGCGAGCAAGCCCGCTCCCACATTTGTTATGCGTTGCTCTCAGGCGAGGTTTTCGTCGGTAGTCGGCACAATCAGGATGCCGGCGCGCAGGCCGTTCTTGACCTTGGGGTTCGGGAAGATGATCCGGGCACCCTCCTCCTCAATGATCCACCGGGTCTGGGCAATGTCTTCGGCCAGCAGGTAACCCACTTCCAACTCCGAAAAGTTCTCGATGTCCGCTGGCAGGTTCAAGCGGAAGCTATCGCTGTGCTTGATGATTTCTCGCGCCACGCTAAACAGCTGCAAACCGTCCAGCGCCTCTTCGGTCTGGGCCGGCTCGCTGCCTTCGATAATCTGTTTGAGGCGAGTTTCCAATAGATCGACGTTGACCCCATCGTTCTGCCCGAATGGTCGCGCCTTACCCAACTCGAGGGTAAAGGACTCCGCACCGAGCTTGTCGTAGGTATAGGAGCTGAAAACGATGGACGGCTTGTTTTGCAGTAACACTGCTTCCATGCCGGCAGCGCGCAAGCGCGCCAGTTCCAGGCGTGAATGCTGACGGCCTTCTTTCCAGGGATACAGCGCGAACTGTTCGATTTTCGAACCGCGAATCGCGGTGTGAAGGTCGTAGTGCAGACGGTTGCGATCCGGCAGGCTGAAGAAACTCGCCGCCAGCCGCTCCAGTTCACACGCGCGCAGGGCTTCGGAGCCGCTGCTTTGTTCGTGACGGCCGTTGAACAGCCGATTGACGTCCTGCTCGATGAAACGCTCGCCTTTGCGAATCGCTTCCGGGTTGCCGAACAAGAACAGAATACGTGCGCGCGGCTTGAGATCGCCACGGGCAATGTCGTGCAACAGACGATCGAGCAACTCGATCGGCGCTGTTTCGTTGCCGTGGATGCCGGCCGATAGCAGCAGGTCCAGGCCGTTGTCGCGGGCTTCAGGTGGCCGGACTTCCAGCGCACCTTCGCTCAACCAGCGCATGCGCACGCCTTCGACAGTCAGTTGAGTCTTCTCCGCCGGTTCGCGGCCGGCGAGGGTCAGTTCAAGCAGTTTGCCGAGGGCGAGCATAGAGCGGTTTCCTTAGTGGTCGTGTGCGCAATCCGGGCCGTGCACGTGGTCTTCGTCACCGACTTCAGCCGGTTCCATTTCCAGTTGCAGACTTACCAGATTAGTCGCCAATGGGCGCAGCAGCAGGTTTGCGTATTCAGCGTCACCTTCTTCGACGTCCACGCCGATCAGCAATTGGCCACGGCCGTCCTGCTGGATCCACAGCTCTTTGCCTTGCCACATGACCGCGACGCGGGTGCAGGAAGTTTCCAGTTGCGTGCCGTCGGTGTCTTCAAGGATCAGCTGCAGGGTATCGCTCATGTTTTTACGCTCTCGACGTTCAATTGATCTGGAATGGATAAACCGCGCCCAGTTTAAGGATTTGCGTCAGTTCATCCAGTGCCGTCCGGCACTCAAGCAGCAATTGCGGGTCCGCGAGATCGTTTTCGGTCATGCGGTCGCGGTAGTGCTTGTCGACCCATTCGGTCAGCGTGCCGTACAACGGTGCCGTCATGATAACCCCTGGGTTGACGGCCGCCAGTTCGGTTTCGTTGAGCGCGACGCGCAGTCGCAGGCAAGCCGGGCCGCCGCCGTTCTGCATGCTCTGCTTCAAATCGAACACTTTCACTTCGCGGATCAGGCCGCCGGAGCTGGTCAAACCTTGCAGGTACTGCCAGACACGTTCGTTGCCACGGCATTCTTCCGGCACGATCAACAGCATCGAGCCGTCAGGACGCGACAGCAGTTGGCTATTGAACAGGTAGGAACGAACGGCGTCTTCCACGGTGACCGCGGAACGCGGTACGCAGATCGACTGAAATTTCCCACCGACTTTGGCGAGTTTGCTCTGCAATTCGGCCAGCATCTGCTCGGTCTCGAGGAACGCGTCCTCGTGATAGAACAGCACCTCGCCATTACCCACCGCGATCACATCGTTGTGGAACACGCCCTGATCGATCACCGAAGGGTTCTGCTGAGCGTAGACCACGCCGTCATCGCTCAAACCGTGCAGGCGGGCAACCGCCTGGGAGGCTTCGAGCGTCTGACGGGCCGGGTATTTCTGCGGTGCCGGGTAACGGGTGTCGAACGCGCTGCGACCGAACACGAAGAACTCGACGCCCGCTTCGCCATATTCACGGCAGAAACGGGTGTGGTTGGCTGCGCCTTCGTCCCCGAACTGCGCCACGGCCGGCAATGCAGTGTGGTGAGCGAAGTGTTTCTGGTCAGCGAACATCGCCCCCAGCACGCGACTGGTGGTCGGGTGTTCAATGCTGCGGTGATATTTGCAGTTCAGGTTGGCTGCGGTGAAATGCACACGGCCATCCGCAGTGTCGGCGCTAGGGCTGACGGTGGCGGCGTTGGCCACCCACATGCTCGACGCCGAGCAACTGGCGACCAGCAACGGCATCGCATCTTTAGCCGCCTGCTCGATCACCTGAGCGTCGGTGCCGCCGAAACCCAAGCGACGCAGGGCTGCCACGTCCGGGCGTTCCTGTGGTGCCAGCACGCCCTGTTGAAAGCCCATTTCCATCAGCGATTTCATTTTCGCCAGGCCTTGCAGCGCGGCTTCCTTCGGGTTCGAAGACTGCTGGCTGTTGCTCTGGGACGCGACGTTGCCGTAGGACAAACCGCCGTAGTTATGGGTCGGCCCCACTAGACCGTCAAAATTGACTTCATAGGATTTCATCAGCGAGGCTCCACGAGAATCTGTTGTTATAGACATCTGGTAACTGTTCTTTGAGACCGAGGCGCGGCCTTCGCGAGCAAGCCCGCTCCCACATTGGAATGCATTTCCCTGTGGGAGCGGGCTTGCTCGCGAATGGGCGCTACGACATCTTCACGCCAGGCGTGAGAGTCGCCGGCAAGGTCAGGCTCGGCGTTTCCAGCGAAGCAACCGGGTACGCGCAGTAGTCTGCCGCGTAGTAGGCGCTGGCGCGGTGGTTGCCCGAAGCGCCGACACCGCCGAATGGCGCGCTGCTCGCAGCACCGGTCAGCTGTTTGTTCCAGTTGACGATGCCCGCACGGCTTTCCAGCCAGAACTGCTGATAACGCGCTTCGGAATCCGACAGCAGACCGGCCGCCAGGCCATAGTCGGTGTCGTTGGCTTCAGCGATCGCCGCCTCAAAATCAGCGTAGCGGATCACTTGCAGCAGCGGGCCGAACAGCTCTTCGTCAGGGCGATCAGCCACTGCTGTGACGTCCAGAATGCCTGGGGTCAGCAAGGCAGCTTGAGCTTGTGGCTGAGTCATTTCCAGCAGCGCGACGGCGCCGTTGCCCAGCAGATGCTCTTGCGCATCCATCAGTGCTTTCGCAGCGCCGAGAGAAATCACCGAGCCCATGAACGGTGCCGGTTGCTGATCAAACGCGCCGACCTCAATCGTACGGCTGACCGCCACCAGACGCGCCAGCAGTGTGTCGCCCCAGGCGCCCTGTGGCACCAGCAAGCGGCGGGCACAGGTGCAACGCTGACCGGCGGAAATGAACGCCGACTGGATGATGGTGTAAACGGCAGCATCGAGGTCTGCAACCTGATCAACGACCAGCGGGTTGTTACCGCCCATTTCCAGCGCGAGGATCTTGTCCGGACGACCGGCAAACTGTTGATGCAGGTGATTGCCGGTGCGGCTGGAACCGGTGAAGAACAAGCCATCGATGCCCGGGTTCGCCGCCAGGGCGATACCGGTTTCGCGAGCGCCTTGCAGCAGGTTCAACACGCCTGCCGGCAGACCGGCTTCGATCCAGCACTTGACCGTCAGCTCGGCGACTTTCGGTGTCAGCTCGCTGGGTTTGAACAGCACGCTATTACCGGCCAGCAGCGCCGGCACGATGTGACCGTTCGGCAGGTGACCAGGGAAGTTGTAAGGCCCGAACACCGCGACCACACCGTGTGGCTTGTGGCGCAACACGGCGGTGGCGTCGCCCAACGGGCCGCTCTTCTCGCCGGTACGTTCGCGGTAGCTCTGCACCGAGATCGCAATCTTGTTGACCATGCTAGTGACTTCGGTCGCCGCTTCCCACAAAGGTTTGCCGGTTTCCTCACCGATGGTGCGAGCCAGTTCGTCAGCATTGTTCTTCAGCGCGGCGGCAAAGGCCTCCAGCACGGTGATGCGCTCTTCCAGGGTACGTCGGGCCCAGCTCGGGAATGCCTGGCGTGCGGCTTGCACGGCCGATTCAACCTGAGCAGTGGTAGCGCCTTCGCCGGCCCACAGCACTTGTTGGGTGACCGGGTTCAGCGACTGAAAGGCGTCACCCTGGCCGGCCAGCCATTCACCTGCGATGTATAGCGAATTCATTATTTCGACTCCCTGGCAGCGGACAACGGAACGGCGCGCACTTGATCGCCGGCGTTGAGTTGAAGACGTTTGGCAGTCAGTGGATCGACCACCAGCGTACCGGCGGCGAAACGTGCAGGAGCAGCAGTGATCCGGCAGTCTTCGCGCTTGCGGTTATGAATCAGGAACGGAGTGGCGTCGTCACCCGGCGTGCCGATGGCCAGCACCAGTGCCTGGCTGTCGCGCACCGCGCGGATCTTGCCGGTTTCACACTCAACAGCCGGACCGGCGTCGAAGATGTCGACGTAGCCCTGATAGCTGAAGCCTTCGCTTTTAAGCATGGCCAACGCCGGCTCGGTGTCCGGATGAACCTGGCCGATCACGTTGCGCGCATCTTCCGACAGGAAGCAGGTGTACAACGGGAATTTCGGCATCAGTTCGGCGATGAACGCCTTGTTGCCCACACCGGTCAGGTAGTCAGCCTGGCTGAATTCCATTTTGAAGAAGTGACGCCCCAGGCTTTCCCAGAACGGCGAACGCCCGGCTTCGTCGGACATACCGCGCATCTCGGCGATGATCTTGTTGCCGAACAGTTGCGGGAACTCGGCGATGAACAGCATCCGCGCCTTGGCCAGCATGCGACCGTTGAGGCCCGTGCGGTAGTCGGCGTGCAGGAACAGCGAGCACAGCTCGGAGTTACCGGTCAGGTCGTTGGCCAGGAACAGCGTCGGGATTTCGCGGTAGATGTTCAACTCTTGCGAAGCGCTGACGGTCAAGCCAACCCGGAAGTTGTACCAAGGCTCACGCAGACCGACGGCGCCGGCAATGGCGGAAATACCCACCACGCGGCCGTCATCGTCTTCGAGCACGAACAGGTAGTCCGCATCGCCCCGCCCGGCTTCGCCACGGAAGGTCTTCTCGGCCCAGCCGACCCGATGGGCCAGACGCTCTTCGTTGGCCGGCAAGGTGGTCAGGCCGGTGCCGGTGCTGCGGGCCAGGTCGATCAGAGCGGGTAAATCGCTGCTGCGTACGGGACGAACGATCATGCTATCTCCTCAAACGGGCCGCTTGCGCCACCCGTGAAACTCGCTGCTTTTTAGGCATTCTTTCCAAGCAATCTTTCCAGGCGTAGCAGCAGGCGTTAAACCGCCACCAGGCGCACGCTGGCACCTTCACCGACACCCAGGGCTTCGGCCGCTTCAAGATCCAGAGTCACGGGTTTGCCCGGCGCGTAATCGAGCTCAAGCAAAACGGCGCGGTAATCCTGCAACTGGGCGTTGGCCACCAGGTACTGGCGACCGGCGCCTTTGACCGGCTCACCGATTTTCACCGGGACTACTCGGCTCTGGGCGATCGAACGGATCCCCGATACACGGGCGTGCAGAGTCGGCCCACCGTCGAAAATGTCGATGTAGTGATCGGTCTCGAAGCCTTCGCGCATCAGGATGTCGAAGGTGATCTGCGCCCGTGGGTGCACCTGGCCCATCGCCTCTTGAGCGGAGTCCGGCAGCAGCGGCACATAGATCGGGTAATGCGGCATCAGTTCGGCCAGGAACGTCCGGCTCTTCAGACCGCACAGACGCTCGGCAGCGGCGTAGTTGAGGTCGAAGAAATTACGACCGATGGCATCCCAGAATGGCGAATCACCATTTTCATCGCTGTAACCGACGATCTCGGTCACCACAGAATCGGCAAAACGCTCCGGATGGCTGGCCACGAACAGCAAGCGACCACGGGAGTTGAGTTCCGACCAGGCCGACCCCACCAGCTCCGGCAGCACGTAGAAACTGGTCAGCAAGCTGTTGCCGGTCAGGTCGTGGCACTGGGAGAGCACGTGGATCTTGTTGTGAATTTTCAGCTCGCGGGAAGCGTGCACAAAGGTTTCATTACGGAAGCTGTAGAACGGCTCGGAATAACCGGCCGACGCAACGATGGCCGAACAGCCCACCAGTTTGCCGGTGGCGGTGTCTTCGAGGACGAAGAAATAGCTCTCTTCACCGTTGAAGCTGACTTCGGCGGAGAACGAGGCTTC
Source organism: Pseudomonas sp. Root329 (assembly GCF_001424925.1). Classification (NCBI taxonomy): domain Bacteria; kingdom Pseudomonadati; phylum Pseudomonadota; class Gammaproteobacteria; order Pseudomonadales; family Pseudomonadaceae; genus Pseudomonas; species Pseudomonas sp. Root329. The sequence goes on from NZ_LMCV01000011.1 coordinate 18,494, forward strand.
GCTTGCTGCGATCTTGTCGCTCAGGCGTTCAACGTCATCCGGTAAGGAAGTGACACCAATCGGGCTGTCCGCAGCCAGACGCTGTACCTCGCCCAGATCAGCCATTTGCGCGGGGCGCATCACCAGCATGGTGTCACTCCTTTCTCGAAAAACTCTTTGAGGAAAAATAACCGGGCCAGTCCTGAAACCACTCAGAGTCAACTGTGGGAGCGAGCTTGCTCGCGATGAGGCCCTGCCAGTCGCCATCAATGTCGACTGTCAGATAGCTATCGCGAGCAAGCTCGCTCCCACATTGAATCTGGCCCGGCATAAAAATTGGGTTCGACACCTGAAAGTCAGGCGTCGAATTAACTATCAGGCTTGAGTCAGTTTCGCCGCGGCGCGCTCGAAACGATCCAGACCGGCATCGATATCAGCGTCTTCAACCACCAGGCTTGGCGCGAAACGAACCACGTCCGGGCCGGCTTGCAGAATCATCAGGCCTTCTTTTTCAGCGGCGTTGAAGATGTCCTTGGCCTTGCCTTTCCAGGCATCGTTCAGCACGCAACCGATCAACAGGCCCATACCACGGACCTGAGTGAACAGGCCGTACTTCTCGCCGATCTGCTCCAGGCGAGCCTTGAACTTTTCGTGCTTGGCGTTGACGCCGGCCAGCACTTCAGGGGTATTAACGATGTCGATCACGGCTTCAGCGACAGCACACGCCAGCGGATTGCCGCCGTAAGTGGTGCCGTGAGTGCCGACGACCAGGTGTTTGGCCAGGTCTTCGGTGGTCAGCATCGCGGCGATCGGGAAACCACCGCCCAGGCTCTTGGCGCTGGTCAGGATGTCCGGGGTCACGCCGTAATGCTGGTAGGCGAACAGCTTGCCGCTGCGGCCCATACCGGTTTGCACTTCGTCGAAAATTAGCAGCGCGTTGTGTGCGGTGCACAGTTCACGGGCGCCTTGCAGGTACTCGAGTTCGGCCGGGATCACGCCGCTCTCGCCCTGGATCGGTTCCAGAACCACAGCGCACGTCTTGTCGGAAATAGCGGCTTTCAGCGCAGCCAGATCGTTGTACGGCACGTGGGTGATACCGGTGATCTTCGGACCGAAGCCATCGGAATACTTCGACTGGCCACCGACGTTCACGGTGAACAGTGTACGACCGTGGAAGCTGTTGAGCGCGGCGATGATTTCGTACTTCTCGCTGCCGAAACGATCGAAACCGACGCGACGGGCCAGCTTGAAGGCGGCCTCGTTGGCTTCGGCGCCGGAGTTGCAGAAGAACGCGCGATCGGCAAACGTGGCGTCGACCAGCTTATGGGCCAGGCGCAAGGCCGGCTCATTGGTGAAGACGTTGGACACGTGCCACAGCTTGTTCGCCTGCTCGGTCAAGGCAGCGACCAGCGCCGGGTGCGCATGGCCCAATACGTTAACGGCAATCCCGCCGGCGAAGTCGATCAGCTCGCGGCCAGACTGGTCCCAGACGCGGGAGCCGGCGCCACGAACAGGAATGAAAGCGGCAGGCGCGTAGTTGGGAACCATTACCTGGTCGAAATCGGCGCGTTGTACCGCAGCGTGCTCAACGGACATCGGAGTCTCCTGATGAGGAACACCCGCCTGAAACTGGCGAGCGATGGGGGGATTGTAAGGACAGTTTTCAGCCCGGCCTTGCCGCCAAGCGACAACTTCTTATAGCGCAAACCCCGGTTTCAGCCGGGTTTACGGCAATGCGACATATAGCGTCGCAAAGGCGCAGTTTAAACTGCCGGCACAGGTTATAGGCAGGGTTGTCGAGCGGTGCGGTAAATATGTACCGCACGGAACCGATCATCGTCTGTTTTGCTGGCGGCTCATTCAAAACGCTAAGGGAATAGCGCATGAGCCGATACGAGAACGATCGCCTTTCCACTACTGGAGGCAGTGAATCCGCTACGCAACCGGACGATCACTACCATCACCTGTTCAACAATCTGCCAGTCTGGGTATTAGAAGCATCGTCCAGTACACACCGAGCTCTCAAGAACGCCACGCTTATGACGCCGCACTGGCATGGCACCGCAACACCGCTGCAGCACCAGTCGCTGAAAAAGATCAGTCAGGAACACTGGACTCATCGAAATCGTCTGGACTCAATGCTGTCGAAGCTGCAAAGCGCACAAGCCTTTGCCGAACCGCTGCTGAGGGACGCCCTGAAAACCCGATTCAACCTGGATCTGGACGTCAAAACTACCTTCCTGCGCCTGTACATCCCTCAAACCGTGCCGCTTTTCGGAATCAAGACTGGCGCCGCGCGCACGTGGACCGTGTCGATGCTCGACGCCGTCCTGCATAACTTTCAGGAATCGGAAACAGCGGCAGGGGCTTACGAGTCAGCCTCGACGTTCATCACCAAACCTTCGCCCACAGGGCAGTTCGATACGCTGCCGGCGGTCAAGCAAAAGCTCACTATCCCGGCCTTTGCCCGGTTATGCCGGGAACTGGATATCGGTGCCCGGTACAACGTTTACCTCAAAGACAATCTGGGGCTCTCCAACCCGGTGGCCGGCGCGGTGTTGAAACCGAAGGTGATCGGCTCGCACAAAACAGCACTCAAATCTGCGCTGCAGATGGCACAAATCCGAAAGGATATTCCAGCGGATGCCCATCTCTCGATCCAGCGCATTCTGGAAGGGCGTTCGGGTGTTCGACTGGATGGGCAGCCGCTGCAGGGTCACGACCTGACAATGATGTCCTCCTCGCTGACCGGCATTGTCATTTTCGCGGCGAGCCTGGAACGCGCACGCACGGCAACACGGATCATTGCCTACATTCCCGATGATCCAGAGCATCCTCTCAAGGAATACCCGAACACATTGGCGTTCATGGCCGAGCTGACCCGCAAACTGCGCTCGCCCGCTTATCAAACGTTCTTCAGTCGCTTCGTCGACCACAAGGAAAGAGGACATTTTTTCGCGGACCTCAACCGTCGCCTCCAGCGCGTGACCTGGCATCAACACCGACAGGGCGACCCACTGCCGAGCTGGCGCGAAACGCCCGTCGACAAGCCTGATTTGCGCTTTTCGGCGACCCCGTTCAGAGCGGACCTGTGGAACCATCTCTATCAGCGACAGCTGAACAAGATCCTCAACGATGCAAGCACACTCGCCGTCTCCACCGCCACTGCCGACAGCAACGCGCGATGGGCATTGTGGAATGCCTTCAGCAAAGTGGCCTCGACAATCCTTGAAATCGCGACGTTCGTTGCGTTGCCTTTCGTCCCGTTTCTCGGCGAATTGATGCTGGGCTACATGGCCTACCAGTTACTCGACGAAACCTTCGAAGGCATAGTGGACCTGGCTGAAGGGCTGAAAACAGAAGCGTTCGGGCATCTGATGACGTTCGTCGAAACGGTGGTTCAGGTGGGGACATTTGCGGTGGGCGGCGCCATCGCTGCCCGGACCCTCAGCCGCCTGCTCTCTCGTGAAGCTATTGCGCTTGTCGACCCACTCAAACCCGTCACAACGCCCAAAGGAAAAATCCGCTACTGGAAGCCGGATCTCAAGCCTTACGAACAAGCACTCATTTTGCCCGAAGGAGCAAAACCCGATCATCTCGGCCTCTATCAATACGAGGGCAAGACGCTGCTGCCACTGGAGGAAAAACTGTATGCCGTGAAGCCCGACCGCGTGCCAGGCACGTTTCAGATTAAGCATCCGAACCGAACTGATGCTTATCAGCCGCCTCTGCTGCATAACAACCACGGCGCCTGGCACACAGAACTGGAGCAACCGCTGAACTGGGACCGGGAAAAAGTCATGCGTCGCCTCGGCCATAGCGTCGAGTCATTCAGCAGCGTTGAGCGCGAACAGATCTTGCGGGTCAGCGGTTACCACGACGACGTAGTGCGCGAAATGCATGTCGAACATTATCGTCCGCCTTCGCTGCTGACAGACACGATCAAGCGTTTCAGGATCAACCGGGACATTGAAACTTTTATCGAACAGATCGGCAGCGAGCAGCCCGAGCGCTATCGCAAGGCCGATCTGATCCTGCAACATCAATTACTGACCGGCTACGACGATTGGCCTGTCGACACGCCAATGCCGGCACCGGAAACCCAAACGAAAGCCTTCAGAAAACAAACGGCCGAACTTGCCCTGAAGCATCACAAATCGCTGTTCGATACACGCTATCGCGCGCAGGAGAAAACCGACAACGTGCAGGTCCAGCGATTGCTCGACGACGTGCATGGATTGCCGACCGATGTCGCGCAAGAGCTGGTGAGCAATGCAACCGGGACCGAGTTACGTCAGCTGCACAACGGTCGCGCGCCCCAACGGCTCAAGGAAGCAGCACTAAAAGCCATGGAGGCCGTACGCGCAGCCCGAGCCTGTGAAGGCCTTTATTCCGACGCTCTGGACAACACCGACACCCACCGACTGGCCTTGCAAAGCCTGAATTCGCTGCCCGGTTTTCCCGCCGAGCTACGTATTGAAGTGAGGGATTACGCCCATGACGGACGTGTGCGCGACAGCATTGGCCAGCTCAATGCACCGACTGTGAAAACACTGGTACGCGCTGAAGTTGGTACTTACCAGGTATATCAAGACAGCGAATCGGCGCCCGGTGATTTTTATCAGTGCCTTTTTCAGGCGCTGCCGCAAGCACAGCGCAACGCGTTGAGCCCATCGATCGCAAATGCTCAGGCACTCAGACTACACATCGCCGAACATGCACTGAACCAACCGGCACTACGCAAGCTGTTTGCAAAAAATCCCAATCGAAAACCGTTCTACGATCCGACGACCATGCGCTTGCCTGGCGGCTCGGATGGATACCGACGCAGTTACTTCCCGACGCCGTCCCTCACCGACCGTGTTCGCGAGGTTTACCCCAGCCTTTCCGAGGAGCAACTCCAGTCTGTTGTTCTCCAGTTACAAACACATCCCGATGGCGCTCGCATGGAGCTCTCACGCCTGTCCAGCGAACTCTCGCGACTGAATCAGGACCTGAACACCTGGATAAATGACTCGCCCACTGCTCACCCGCAAACTCGAGTCCCCCTGAGCGAATTGGAACGACAGGCCGCTCGACACAATCGCAGGCTGCTGGCCCAGGAAATCCAGCGAACCTGGCGTCGACAATCAGAGCGGGACTTCAATGGCCCGGATGACACGCCACGCTATGCACTCAGATTTTCCGAGCCGATTCTTGGCGATCTACCCACGCTGACGGCCGATTTCCCCCATGTGTCATTGCTGTCCCTTGAAGGGAATCATGCTGTGCAGGGTGTTCCCGAGTTTCTTCAGCGCTTCACCAGCTTGCGCCGCCTCGATTTAAAACGCTTTTCCCTGACCGCCCTCCCCGAGGCCATTCCTCGAATGACGGACCTTGATGCGCTGGTGTTAAGCGATTGCGGAATCAGGTTCGATGCCGCCAACTGGGCGAAACTGTCTTCATTGAACAAGCTGGTCATGCTGGATCTGTACCAGAACCCGTTCACTATGGTGCCCAGTGTCGAATCCATGCCTGAGCTTGTTCACCTGGACCTGAGCCGTACCGGCCTGACCGACATTCCCGACAGCGTAGTTCGCCACCCCAAACTTGATACCGCCAAGCTGCTACACAACAGGATCAGTGAGCTGCCTTCGCAATTATTCGAAAGCCCGGTGTACGCCAAACGCGCAATACACCTGACGCACAATCCGCTTTCGGATAACGCCCGACAACTGATCAAGCATCACTACTTCGACAGCTCATACGATTTGGGTATTTATGCCCCAGAGGCGGACATCAACCGAGTCAGGGCGCTGTACCCGAACCTGGAGGTTGAACAGGCGAGCGAGTTTGTCTATGAACTGGCAGGCACACTGGCAGACGGCCGGATCGAGCTGACAAACCTTGAAGCAGAGTTGGCACAACTGAGCAACGACTTGGCGGCATGGACCGCCGACCTTCCGGCCCAACACCCGTTGACGGGCGAACCGTTCACCGCCCAACAACAGCTTGTCGAGCACATGAACCGCGACCAGTTCAAACAGACACTGGAGCAGTGCTGGCGGCATGAAAGCGAACTGGATGACTTCAATGAGGCGCTGGAGCCCACCTATGATCTCGTTTTCGAATCCTACATCAACGGTGACCTGCCTACCCTGAACGCCGACTTCAGTCATGTGACATCGCTGGAGTTACGCAGCGCCGACGGAGTGACCCGCGCCGGGCATTTTCTGGTGTCTTTCCCCAAACTCAAAAGACTCAAACTGCGCGACTGTAATCTGGGCAACATTCCCGATGCGGTGTTCAAGATGGGTCAACTGCGGGCGCTGTCGCTCCCTGAATGCCGCGTCACGCTGTCAGCGGAATCGGCAAGTGCGCTGGCGGGAATGGAACAGCTCGATTATCTCGATCTGGCCCACAACCCCCTGGGGCAAACGCCTGACCTGAGTCAGATGATGGAGCTCGCGACCGTACTGCTGAATGACACCGGCATCACCGAAATACCGCACGGTCTGCTGCAAATGACAGAGCTGGACTGGGCCGACCTCAGTGGCAACGCCATCACCGAAGTCCCCAGCGACGTGCTGGAACTGCCGGTGGGAATCGCTGAAAACATCAGCTTTCGAGGTAATCGGTTTTCCGGGGAGAGCCTGCTACGGCTGATCGATTACTTCGAACGGACGGGCATGGACTTTGGCGTGGAAGAGGTGATCAATCGAGGTGAGATGGATATCTCGACTTCTGAAGGCTCCGACATGGAGGAGTAAATCAGCCTCAGCAGATGACGTGGTTGCTCTGTCACCCACGCTCCGAGGGCACCGACGACAATTCGAACGGGCTGCTGCTGCGCCGCTGGTTGCGATCTTCCCGCGGCGTGGCGCCGAAGAAGTTGCGGTAGGCGCTGGAGAAATGCGGCCCCGAGGAGAAGCCACACGACAGGCCGATCTGGATGATCGACTTGCTGGTTTGCATCAACATCTGCCGGGCCTTGTTCAGGCGCAGTTCCAGGTAATACTGGCTCGGCACACGGTTGAGGTATTGCTTGAAGATCCGCTCCAGCTGCCGACGGGACACGCACACATGCTGGGCGATTTCGTCGGTGGTCAGCGGCTCTTCGATGTTGGCTTCCATCAGCAACACGGCTTGCGTGAGCTTTGGATGACTGGAACCCAGGCGGTTTTGCAGCGGAATGCGCTGGCGCTCGCCGCCTTCGCGGATGCGCTCGACCACCAGTTCTTCGGATACCGCACCGGCCAGTTCGGCGCCGTGATCACGAGCCAGCACGGCCAGCAGCAAGTCGAGTACCGACAGGCCGCCGCACGCGGTCAGACGATCGCGATCCCAGTCGAACAGATGGCTGGTAGCAATGACTTTCGGGAAACGTTCGGTGAAGTCGTCCTGCCAGCGCCAATGCACGGCAGCGCGATAACCGTCGAGCAAACCCAGTTGCGCCAACGGGTAAACACCGGCCGACAAACCACCGATCACGCAGCCAGCACGCACCAGTTGTTTCAGCGCACTGCTGAGCGCCGGCGCGAGTGTGATGGGTGGCTCATCGGCGAGCAGAAACAATTTCTGGAAGTTTTCGAGCTTCCCGGCCCACGGCTCACCCGGTAATTGCCAGGCGCCTTCGGTCGGCGGTTCGGCCTGCAAAAACGACAGTTCGTAGACAACGTCCGGATGCACACGCTGGGCAACACGCAAGGCCTCCTCAGCCAGCGCAAGCGTCAGTGCTTTAGTGCTGGGCCAAATCAGGAAACCAATTCGATGGGCAGTCATGGCGGGCAATCCGAAACGAAAACAGTGTTAGAAGCCGAAAGCGGCTGCAACCAAATTAGACCATCTGGCGCGCGGTGCGCAGCATGACCTAATTTGGTGCGTAACGGGAGCGATTACTTCAGGCTGCCCGAGAGGAATTGTTGCAGGCGTTCGGACTGTGGATTGACCAGCACCTCACGCGGGTTGCCGCATTCTTCGACGACACCTTTGTGCAGGAACACCAGCTGGTTCGACACTTCACGGGCGAAGCCCATTTCGTGTGTCACCACCACCATGGTCCGGCCTTCCAGCGCCAGGGCCTGCATGACTTTCAGCACGTCGCCGACCAGTTCCGGGTCGAGTGCCGACGTCGGTTCGTCGAACAGCATCACCTCAGGCTCCATCGCCAGCGCACGAGCAATCGCCACACGCTGCTGCTCGCCGCCGGACATGTGGCCCGGGTAAGCATCTTTGCGATGGGCCACACCGACCTTATTCAGGTAGTGCTCGGCCTTCTCGCGGGCTTCGGCCTTGGACATGCCGAGCACGTGGACCGGCGCTTCCATGATGTTTTCCAGCGCGGTCATGTGCGACCACAGGTTGAAATGCTGGAACACCATCGACAGGCGCGAACGCATGCGTTGCAGCTGCTTCGGGTCGGCCGCTTTGAGCGCGCCGTCCTTGTTGGCAACCAGTTTCAGCTCTTCGTTGTTGAGCAGAATCTTGCCCGCGTGCGGCTGCTCCAGCAGGTTGATGCAGCGCAGGAAGGTACTTTTGCCGGAGCCACTGGAGCCGATGATGCTGATCACATCGCCAGCCGCCGCTTTCAGGGACACGCCCTTGAGCACTTCGTGACTGCCATAGCGTTTATGCAGGTCTTGGACTTCAAGTTTGTACATGCGGTCGGTTCTCACAAAAACAGTCAGTCAGTCGTTGAGCAAGCGCCCGTGACGCAGCGCTTCGCGCCCCGCCACCTTGGCCAGCCAGAAACCGGGTTGGGCATAACGCAGCCGTTCAATGGCAAACAGCACCCCGGACGTACCAGCACACACCGTGCTGACCCGATCCGATAACGGATCGATCACTTCGAAAATCTCATCGCCGGCTTCAATCCATTCACCGGGTTTACGCAAGAAACTGATCACGCCAGGGTGTGGCGCGAACAGTAATTCGGTGCCTTCGAACGGCATGCCTTCGCAAGCATCTTGCGCAGGTTTTGGCCATTCGCCGCTGATCAAGCCTTGCTCGGCGAGGAACGCCAAAATGCCTTCGGCGTAAGCGCAGGCTTCGGCGCGACCGGTATCGGCCTGACCGCCTAATTCAATGGTAGTCGCCAGGCAGGCCAGGGGAATCTGCGCATCAGGAAACAGACGCGACAGACGCAACCACGGCAGCGAACACGCTTCATCAAACGAACTGCCACCGGAATCTTCCGCCAGCAGCCCCACCTTCACGTCCAGGTGCGCGGCCAACGAACGCCATTGCGGCCAGTGTTGCGGCAAGGCGTACATGTGCAGCGCCGCTTCGGCATCGCAATGCAGATCCAGCACCACGTCAGCGGTGCAGGCATGACTGAGCAAAATGCGCTGCATGCCTTGCAACTGACTTGTAGCTGGCGGCAATGCGGCGAGCACATCGCTCATGGCCTGACGGATCAGACGGATATTGGCGTGAGGATCATCACCCAGGTGCCCTTCCAGCTCGGCGGCCACTGGCGCGCTCAGCTCGACGAAATCCCGGTTGAAGTTCTTGCCGCTGCCCGCCTCAAAACGCCCTTGATGATTGCCCTGAAGCAGTTGACCGAGGCCCAGTGGATTGGCCACCGGCACCAGTTCGATCACACCGTTGAGCAAGCCTTGGGCTTCAAGTTCGGTCAGGCGCTTTTTCAGCTCCCAAGCCGTACGCATGCCCGGCAATTCATCGGCGTGCAGGCTGGCCTGGATGTAGGCCTTGCGCTCGCCAGCGCCGAAGCGGAACACCGAAATCTGACGTTCGCTGCCCAAGTGGCTCCACGGCAATGAATGATCGATGCGTTCCATGTCAGTGCTTCCGCGGGGCCAGATAGCCCAGCCAGCGGCGCTCGGCCAGTTTGAACAGCTTCACCAGAATGAACGTCAGGCACAGGTAGAACACGCCGGCGGTGATGTAGGCTTCGAACGGCAGGTAGAACTGAGCGTTGACCGTGCGCGCGGCACCGGTGATGTCGATCAGGGTCACGATGGACGCCAGACTGGTGGTCTGCAGCATCATGATCACTTCGTTGCTGTATTGCGGCAGCGCCCGGCGCAGAGCCGACGGCAGCAGAATTCGCTTGTACAACTTGTAGCGCGACATGCCCATCGCCTTGGCCGCTTCGATCTCACCATTCGGCGTAGCGCGCAGGCTGCCGGCGATGATTTCAGCGGTGTAGGCGCTGGTGTTGATCGCAAAGGCCAGGCACGCACAGAACGTCGCGCTGGACAGCCACGGCCAGAGGAAACTTTCACGTACCGCTTCGAACTGCGCCAGACCGTAGTAGATCAAGAACAGCTGCACCAGCATCGGTGTACCGCGGATCACGTAGGTGTAGAGCCAGGCGCTCATGTTGACGGCCGCGTTTTTCGAGACGCGCATCAAGCCCAGCGGCAACGCGCACAGCAGGCCGAAGAACAGCGACAGCGCGAGCAATTTGAGGGTGGTCACCAGGCCGCCGAAATACAGCGGCAGGGCCTCCCAAATGACGTTGTAGTCGAAGATCATAGATCAGCCGCCCTTACGCCTACCGAGTAGCGCTTCTCAAGGTGACGCAATGCCAACAACGAGACGCTGGTGATCACCAGGTACATCGCCGCCACTGCGAGGAAGAAGGTGAAAGGCTCGCGGGTGGCATCTGCCGCCTGCTTGGCCTTGAACATCATGTCTTGCAGACCCACCACCGAAATCAGCGCGGTGGCCTTGGTCAGTACCAGCCAGTTGTTGGTGAAACCCGGAATCGCCAGACGAATCATCTGCGGCACCAACACCCGGAAGAACACCTGAAAACTGCTCATGCCGTACGCCATACCGGCTTCTGCCTGACCTTTCGGGATGGCCATGAAGGCACCACGGAAGGTTTCGGACAGGTACGCACCGAAGATGAAGCCCAGGGTGCCGATACCGGCGGCCAACGGGTTCAGGTCGATGTAGTCGTCAAAACCGAGCATCGGCGCGACGCGGTTGAGCAGGTCCTGACCACCGTAGAAAATCAGCAGGATCAGCACCAGATCGGGAATACCGCGGATCACCGTGGAATACAGGTCGCCCAGCCAGGCCAGCCAGCGAATCGGGGACAGACGCAGCGCAACGCCGATCAGACCCAGAACAATGGCCAAGACCATGGACGACAAGGCGAGCTGAAGCGTCAGCCATGCGCCATCGAGGATGACAGCCCCGTAGCCTTTCAACATGATTCAGGTCCTCGAAAAGGGGGATGAAAAAATGGCGCAAACCTCAGAGATCCTGTTGCTTGCGCCATTTCGGACTTGTCGCCGGGACGTATTACTTGCCGTAGATATCGAAGGCGAAGTACTTGTCCTGGATTTGCTTGTACTTGCCGTTCTCGCGAATGGCGGTGATCGCGGTGTTGATCTTGTCTTTCAGCGCGTCACCCTTGCGAACCGCGATACCCACGCCGTCGCCGAAATATTTGACGTCGGTGAAGGCCGGGCCAACGAAGGCAAACCCTTTGCCGGCGTCGGTTTTCAGGAAACCGTCATCCAGCAGCGTTGCGTCTGCCACGGTGCCGTCGAGGCGGCCAGCAGCCACGTCGAGGTAGATTTCGTTTTGCGAGCCGTATGGCTTGATCTCGGCACCCAGCGGGGCCAGCACTTCGCGGGCGAAACGCTCGTGGATCGAACCACGTTGCACGCCGATGTTCTTGCCCTTGAGCTCAGCCAGGCTGTCGCTGACTGGAGTGCCGGCCTTCATGACCAGGCGAGCCGGGGTGTTGTAGTACTTGTTGGTGAAGTCCACGGACTTCTTGCGGTCTTCAGTGATCGACATGGACGACAGGATCGCGTCGATCTTGCGCACTTTGAGTGCCGGGATCAGACCGTCGAACTCTTGCTCGACCCAGACGCACTTGACCTTCATCTCTTCGCACAGAGCGTTGCCGATGTCGTAGTCGAAACCAACGATGCTGCCGTCCGGCGCTTTGGAAGCGAACGGAGGGTAAGCCGCTTCGATACCAATTTTCAGAGGCTTTTCATCGGCGAAAGTCGGCAGGGACAGCACGGACAGTGCCAGGGCGCCAAGCAGCACGAGTTTCTTCATCTTGGGACTCCATCGGTAAAGGGCTAAAACGGCAGAGTGAGCGACAGCCCAATATGCGAATGAGTGGAACCGCAAAGCGGTGCTGCGCTGTAGGAATCGCGCGCTTTTTTCAACGCGAGCAACAACGAGCGAGTGATCGGCATTCTAACGACAGGCCCGAAGCCGATATTTCTTCAATGCGACAACTAATTACAGAAGCACCGAGAAAGCCGCTTGGGCGCGTTGACAGCCTTGCAAATTCATGCAATAGCAAAAGACAGTGAACCGATCTATGCTGCAAATTGCGGGCCTATTATTGGCAAACCCTTCTAATCCGGCAAGCGTAGCGTTGTGTCTTATTTGTTGCAGGGCCTGAAGAGACCCGATGACGGGGCTTTGCGTTTCCCCACGCCCCGTATGGGAGCGAGCGGTTACACATTCAGTTACTTGAACGGTGGCGGGTAACAGTGGGAAAGCGCCTACAAGTGAAGCCGATAATTATTGGCCGTTGTGGATGTGGTGTCTGACAGGACGCCTTCGCGAGCAAGTCGAATCGTCGCACCGCCGCTCCCACATTGATCTTCAGTGAACACTGAATTTGTGACCGACTCAGATTCAATGTGGGAGCGGCGGTGCGACGATTCGACTTGCTCGCGAAGAGGCCCGGACTGCCGACACAAAAACATCAGACAGTAAAAAGCCCCGCCAGGCGCAATGCCGGGCGGGGCTTCGATGACTCAGGAACGGCGGGTTATGCGACGTTCATGATCTTGTGTTCATCAATCAAGTGCTGCACCACACCCGGATCGGCCAGGGTGGAGATATCCCCCAACCCATCGTATTCGGCCGTAGCAATCTTGCGCAGGATACGGCGCATGATTTTGCCCGAACGGGTTTTCGGCAGGCCCGGCGCCCACTGGATGACATCCGGCGAAGCAATCGGACCGATCTCTTTACGGACCCAGTTTTTCAGCTCCAGACGCAGTTGCTCGCTCGGCTCTTCGCCACCGATCAACGTGACATAGACATAGATGCCCTGCCCTTTGATGTCGTGCGGCACACCGACCACGGCCGCTTCGGCGACTTTCGGGTGGGCGACCATCGCGCTTTCAATCTCGGCAGTCCCCATGCGGTGGCCGGACACGTTGAGCACATCATCCACGCGACCGGTAATCCAGTAGTAACCGTCTTCGTCACGACGCGCACCGTCACCGGTGAAGTACATGCCGCGGAACGTCTTGAAGTAGGTATCGACGAAACGGTCATGGTCGCCATACAGCGTGCGCGCCTGGCCCGGCCACGAATCGAGAATCACCAGGTTGCCCTCGGCAACGCCTTCGATGATGTTGCCCAGGTTGTCCACCAACGCCGGCACTACACCGAAGAACGGACGTGCCGCAGAACCCGGCTTGAGCGCATGCGCACCCGGCAGCGGGCTCATCATGTTGCCGCCGGTTTCGGTCTGCCACCAAGTGTCGACGATCGGGCAACGGGATTGGCCGACGTTCTTGTAGTACCAATCCCACGCTTCCGGGTTGATCGGCTCACCGACCGAACCCAACAGACGCAAGCTGCTGCCATCAGCGCCTTCAACGGCGGCCTTGCCCGACGCCATCATCGCGCGGATGGCGGTGGGCGCGGTGTAAAGGATGTTGACCTTGTGCTTGTCGACGATTTTCGCCACCCGGGTGATGTCCGGATAGTTCGGCACACCTTCGAACAGCAGCGTGGTCGCGCCATTGGCCAGCGGGCCGTAGACGATGTAACTGTGGCCGGTGACCCAACCGACGTCGGCGGTGCACCAGTAGACTTCGCCCGGACGGTAGTCGAACACGCGCTCGTGAGTCATCGCCGCGTACAACAGGTAGCCGGCGGTGGTGTGCTGCACGCCCTTCGGCTTGCCGGTCGAGCCGGAGGTATAAAGGATGAACAGCGCTTCTTCAGCACCCATCTCTTTCGGCGCGCAGACACTGCCCGCCACTTTCATCAGGTCTTCGTACCAGATGTCGCGATGCTGGTTCCACTTGATGTTGCCACCGGTGCGCTTGCACACGATGACTTTCTGGATGCTGCTGGTTTCCGGGTTGGTCAGCGCGTCGTCGACGTTGGTCTTGAGTGGAATCTTTTTGCCGGCACGAACGCCTTCATCAGCCGTGATCACCACTTTGGATTTGCAGTCGATGATCCGACCCGCCAGGGCTTCCGGCGAGAAACCACCAAACACCACCGAGTGAATCGCGCCGATCCGGGTACACGCCAGCATGGCGACCACGGCTTCGGGGATCATCGGCATATAGATAGTCACCACGTCGCCGCGGTGCACATCCTGGCCGCGCAGAGCGTTGGCGAACTTGCAGACTTGTTCGTGCAGCTCGCGGTAGGTGATGTTGCGGCTTTCGGCAGGGTCATCCCCTTCCCAAATAATCGCGACTTGATCGCCGCGCTCGGCCAGATGACGGTCGAGGCAGTTGTAGGAAACGTTCAGGGTGCCATCGGCGAACCATTTGATGTCGACATGGTGATCGTCGAAAGAAGTCTGTTTCACCGTGGTGAAAGGCTTGATCCAGTCGAGGCGCTTGGCTTGCTCGCGCCAGAAGCCGTCCGGGTTAACGACGGACTGCTGGTACATGGCCTTGTAGGTCGCCTCGTCAGTCAGCGTGTTGGCCAAAACCTCGGGACGAACGGGATACAGAGAAGCCGCACTCATCTTTGTTACCTCGGTGGAATAGTTGTTTTTGTATGACCCAGTTGTAGCCGGGCCGGGCCTATAGAACCATTCGACGATGGTAGTAACAAGCCCCTACAAAATGTGGCTATACCCCGATGAGGCGCTCAAACCCGGCTATTTAGGGTCCCTGTAGGAGCTGCCGAAGGCTGCGATCTTTTGATCTTGGCGGCCGTTTGAAGATCAAAAGATCGCAGCCTTCGGCAGCTCCTACAAGGATTGTTACGAAATTCGCCAAAGGTGTTTATCAAAAGCACGCCTATATGAATGTAAACCCCACGCCTAAAATCAGCCTCGCCAACCAGGCAACGTGATTAACCAAGTTGCAGCCCCCACGAAGGCAGTTAATCCAAAACCAGTACTTAAGTTCTACACGCAACCCCAAAAAGGTTGCGTGACCCCATTCGACCTCTAAAAGGTAAATCTGAAATGAAAGCTTTATTAGTTCTGGCCCTCAGCAGCCTGTGCGCAACCGCCATGGCAGACGAGGTCCCGACTGATGTCGCGCAGCAGCAACCCGCCATCGAGGATTACACTTACTCCACTCACCTGGACATCGCCAAAGTTATCTCCATGAGCGAAATCCCGAATGTGTGTGAAGTTGTTCCGGCGAAAATGGAATACGACGACTCTAAAGGCCAACGCCACATTCTTCGTTACAGCGTCATGGGTAACGGTTGCTCTAACGGCTAATCACCCGCTCTCACCCTCCCAAGGTTCGACCCACCTGCCTGCTATTTAAGGCAGATGAAGCGCCGAACCTTAAATATCGACTAACTCGATTAGTTTAAGCGTTTATTTACGCTTTTTAATCAAATTAACTGGCCTTAGTATGAATTCCACACCCAAGGCACAAAACGCCAACGAACCTGGAGCCACTCATGAAAACCAAATTGATCCTCGCCCTGACCCTCTCTGTCCTGGCCGCTAACACCTTCGCCGCTGACGGCTACGACCGCACTGGCTCGGCTGCTTACACCACTGAAGCGGCTGTCGCTTCTGACGGTTACGACCATACCGGTTCGGCGTCTTTCGCCTCCGACGGTTCCGATCACACGGGCGCTGCCAAACTCGCTTCTGACGGTTTTGATCACACCGGCGCTGCCAAAGTCGCTGCCGATGGCGCAGATCACGTGGGCGCCGCTCGCCTCAGCTGATCATCAAGCGTGACTTTACAGCCCGGCTTCGGTCGGGCTTAGTTGTGTCTGGGGGCATCGAAAAGTGACTCAAAACACAACATGTAGTGAAAAACGCAGTTTTCTGGCTATTTTTTGAACAAAAAAATTGCCCACCAAAATTTATGAAAAAAAATCTGCACCCGCGACATCCAGCCAAAGCCCTGTAAACCCTCGCTCCAACCGAAAAACACTCCTTCTCGACCGCTCCATGCGCGGATTCGCCCCACCACGGCCGCAAAAATTTCCCTATAATGCCGCCTTAACGGGCCTGCAATATTCCCTTACAGGGATAACAGCCAGTCTGAAGCCCACGCCGAAGTCTTCACCGATTTCTGCGCCCCTCAGAGGCTCTCGGAACCCCGTACAAAATTATGTTTATTTGCCTGCGTGTACCGCTGCAAAAAACGCTATCCAACGCGGCCAGTACGGCCGTGTGAAAAACCAACCTATCAGTTTTCACACGGGCATCTGGCCCTCACGCAGGAGACGACACGTCATGCTGAGCTGGGACGAATTCGACAAAGAAGACAGCGGCGAAACCGTTGTAAAAGGCGCCAACGCTGGGCACGCAACTGAAGCCAACATGGACCGCCTCGACACCGCTGGTGGCGTCGCGGCTCAAGAAGCCCGCGCTGTAACCGCGTCCGACTCCGCCGCAATCGCCCGTGCAAAAGCTGCCCTGGACAACCTCGACATCGCCGAAGGCCTCGCCGAACTCGAAGGCGCCTCCGCCCGTGTGGCTGTCGACGAAAAGCGCATGATCAACTGCCGCGCCGACCTCAACCAGCTCGTTCCTTTCAAGTACGACTGGGCCTGGCAGAAGTACCTGGACGGTTGCGCAAACCACTGGATGCCGCAAGAAGTCAACATGACCGCCGACATCGCCCTCTGGAAAGACCCGGAAGGCCTGACCGACGACGAGCGCCGCATCGTCATGCGCAACCTCGGCTTCTTCTCCACCGCCGACTCCCTGGTTGCCAACAACCTGGTCCTGGCCGTGTACCGCCTGATCACCAACCCGGAATGCCGCCAGTACATCCTGCGCCAGGCGTTCGAAGAGGCGATCCACACCCACGCCTACCAGTACTGCATCGAATCGTTGGCCATGGATGAAGGCGAGATCTTCAACATGTACCACGAGATCCCATCGGTCGCGAAAAAAGCCACCTGGGGCCTCAAATACACCCGTTCGATCTCCGATCCGAAGTTCGAAACCGGCACCGTCGAAACCGACAAAGAACTGCTGCGCAACCTGATCGCCTACTACTGCGTTCTGGAAGGCATCTTCTTCTACTGCGGCTTCACCCAGATCCTCTCCATGGGCCGCCGCAACAAAATGACCGGCGTCGCCGAGCAGTTCCAATACATCCTGCGCGACGAATCCATGCACCTGAACTTCGGCATCGACGTGATCAACCAGATCAAAATCGAAAACCCACACTTGTGGGATGCTGAAATGAAGGAAGAAGCTTCGCAGATGATTCTGCAGGGCACTCAGCTGGAAATCGAATACGCGCGTGACACCATGCCTCGTGGGGTGTTGGGGATGAATGCGGCGATGATGGAAGACTATCTGAAGTTCATCGCTAACCGTCGTCTGTCGCAGATCGGTTTGAAAGAAGAGTATCCGGGGACTACGAATCCGTTCCCTTGGATGAGCGAGATTATGGACTTGAAGAAAGAGAAGAATTTCTTTGAGACTCGGGTTATTGAGTATCAAACCGGCGGTGCGCTTAGCTGGGATTGATTCGATAACTGCCTAGAATTTTATAAAACACGACATATAAAAAAGCCCTGAGAACCCAGGGCTTTTTTATGGAAAAACTCACACAAAATTCGATACGAAATAAACGGCTTATACTAAATTCTTAAAAAAACTTAAAAACCTACTATCACTAGTCATTGAGAATGACCACTGGGTGAGCCCTATCAGCCCCGCCGCCAGAATAAGAAGAAAACAAGACTTTTGAACCATCAACAATTGGCTTCGGCCCATAAACACTCGACCGATGAAAAAACACCCTAGGCCGATCAGAGTTGATGTAGCCCCAGGCCTTATAGTTATACTCACTAATAACCCCTTCTGCACGAACACTTCTTGCATAGCAGAGGCGGCCGCACGACCTTACCAGATCATCTGCAGTAGGCCTTGCTGCTGAATCTTTATTCATACATGCAATTGCAATACTTAACAAATCATTGGCAAGAGGACTGAATTGCGGGTTTGCCAAAACAAATACTGGAACAGCAGATGGCGGTTCTCGGAGAATTCTTAATACAGCCTTTAACCCGCTACCAAAAGGCAATTGCCCGGTGACGAGTTGAAAAATCATTGCGCCTATCGACCAAACGTCAGCTGGAGGCCCAACTTCTCTTGGTTTTTCAATTGCCTCAGGCGCCATATACGGCAGCGCACCAACCGCAGTCTGAGAGGTCGTCATAGTTGACTCTCCACCTTCGGCGGCATCAATCAACTCTTCATCCGCCATCTTAGCGATACCAAAATCGGTGATTTTTACTTCACTAAGAGAGTACCCTCCTCCTATCATGATATTAGTAGGCTTTAAATCTCTATGCACAACGTTCGCATGATGAGCAGCAGCTAATCCTTTAGCAAGATAATGGAAAATTCTCGCCGCAAGATAAGGATCAATGAAAGAATTATTGTTGAGCAATGCTTCTTGCAAATCACTCCCCTCAACAAACTCCTCAATCAAATACCTATTATCCCCTTCTCTGACATAATCTAGTGTTTTGGCTACATTATGGTGATTCACTTTAGCTGCAACAATAGCACTACGTTTAAACCGCTTAGTGGCTGAACTATTTTTAGGTGTCTTTAAAGCGACCTCACGCAACATAACCGTATCGATTGCTTTATAAACATATTGCATACCTCCCTGCCCTACAAACCCCAATACCTGATACCGCCCACCAATAACGTCTCCTTTCTTATGTGGACCACTCATAAAACAATCTCCGGATGCGAAAGATCAAAAGTAATAAATGCACGATTGAAGCTCTCTCGCTGTGAGTTTCCCAATCCAACAACACAGCTACCAGGTAGTTCTCCATCGACCTGAACAGGTGAATTATTTATAAATACTTCACCCGACACTTTAGTAACATAGAATCTTAACCCATCGTACTCAATTGTCACATTTCCAATTTGATTCGTAGTTCCGCGCTCATTCAAATTCAACGTTATTGTACGCTGCTTAAACCCCAGATACTTAGCCTGCCCCTTATAAACAACTAACGCCTGATGTGTATCATGCAATATATGCTTTGCGAGTTCATCGCGCACCGCTGCCATATTTGGTCTAAGCTCAGCATTCGGATGCAAGCACTGATTTAATAAATCAACTAATTGCGGAGCTATAAAAAATGGAAGGCTTGAAAAAAAATCCGAGTTTTCAACACGACTATATGAATGATGCAGTATTTTCGGGAGCTTCCCGAGGCCCAAATATAACGCAGTAGCACCGAAAGCATATATATCCACGGCATTTGTAAACTCTGCAGCGGGCTTGTATAACTCTGGTGCAGCAAACCCATGGGTTCCAATAAAACCTAAAGTACATGCCTCTGGACCATCATTCCTAGCCAAACCAAAATCGAATATTTTGAAAACACCTTCAGGATCAATCTTAATATTATTTGGTTTTATATCACGATGGATAACTCCTACACTGTGTATATCACTTATCCCTGACGCTATCTGCCAAATATCTTTATAGAAATTACTTGTATTCTGAATCCGACCCTCTAAAGCTTCAAAAAGATCATCGCCTTTTATACACTCTTGAACAATACCCAATCCACGCTCATTGAGATCTAAAAAATCGTAAACCTGAACAACATGTTTCGAACGAATCTGCATCAATGCCGCCAACTCATCTAACATCCGTCTATGGTCAGCTTTATTTTTGATAAATTTTATTGCGACAGTTCGTTCCAGCACCATATCATCACAAAAAATTACCGTCCCCATCCCTCCGTCAGAAGAATCCCCCACCTCTTTATAACGCTCCGGCAGTTGAAGCATATGCTAATCCTTGCTTGGAAAAGAAATTTTTAATTGTGGAGGTGTCTTTTCTGAAACTTTTACTGGATTATTTTTTTCTGTATTCGAAACAGTCTCAATATAAACATTCTTATGTTTTTCAGTTAACAAATATTCCCAGGGAGTTAGTATTTTTTTTCCCGACAATGAGCCCTTTGCTTTTACTTTTGACCGAGATTTTGACTTACCTCCCTTTAAGGTCTCTCCGACACCGACGTCTTTAAATTTACTACTTAGCATTCCATAATTTTTTTCTTCGAAAGAAAACTGCAGATCTCCAAAAGAGTCCCAAACTTCGCACACGCCGTGACCGATGAAATCGTTGTGAGGAAGAAGGTTTTCACTTATGGAAAACATAACAGCACTACAATTATCTTTTCCGCCGCACCATTTGGAGATATCCACCAATCTCTTCAGACAAGTTCCGGGATCGGGGGAGTTAACAGTTATGCTACCCATTAATTTTTCGTCAAGATAATGGATACCATCGGTAGTCATCAAAAAATGACTGGCATCGCCAAGACTAAACGCTGAGTAGTGAGGTTCAAGCTCTTCCCCCATACCTACAAACTGCAAAAGCTCAGATCTATTTTTTAAGCCACTAAACTCTTCACCAAGTTGACCTGCAATAGTATCATCAGTTGTAAACTGCAGTATTCCATCACTGCGCACACCGTAAATTCGACTATCACCAATATTAAGCCAGATACAACTACCATCCTCCCTAATCAGCAAAGCAGAGAGAGTTGCTCCGCCTCTACCGCCAAAAAGTTTATGAACAGCTTGATTAGCATCTAGAGCAGACTCAACAATACCCTCATCGAATCTAACACCTGCTCTACCTCTAACAATAAACGAAGTGAAAAAAGCTGCAAGCGTAGTAGCGGCACAAACACCACCCGCCTGCATGCCTCCCATCCCGTCACTTATTGCCACTAATGTGTAAACAACCCCATCAATATCACTAGTTCGAATAATTGCCGCGCGATCTTGATTCTCTTCTCTAGAAACGCCTATATCTGATGCTATCGCGCCAGACATTGTCGACAATCGCCGAACCCCACTGGAGGGCGTTTTTCTAAGAAACCAAGCCTTTAGCCGCTCGAAGCTCACATATGATTCGACTTCCATATATCTCACTCAAATCATTCATATAATCGATCAGTTAATTGCTAGAAACAAATCCAAAAATTTAATAAACAACCACATTCTTTAAACATTTTATAAAATCGTTTGAAAATATTTCCAACATTTACCCCGATCTTAGCAAGCCAACCCTACAACCAATCCCAGCATTCCACAATGCTCTACCTCTTGACCATCGTAGTGCATTTCTCTAGCCTTTGCTTCGAGCCTAAGAAACTCTAAAAACCAGAGCGGTTCTCCGCACCCGATAGCCATGCGTTTTTTCGCCAGCGGTTTTTCAACGCCTGTGAAAAATCCCCGATATGTCGGGAGTGGGCGAATAAAAGACCCGAAAGGGGAATATGTCCGGCCCGTCTCTGGTGGGTTTCTTAGCTCCCGACACCCATAACGAATGCCCTAAGAAAGCAACCAGAGGTAACGGATATGCCTAATCACTTGCCCTTCCCTACGATGGCGTTTTGTTACGCCTGGCTCACTAGTCATGCTCTCCGTTCGCGGGAGGTTCACCATGATTGATCCCTACGCTCCCACTGTCTTCACCCGCCACAACCTCAAACTCCACGCCCTCCTCCTAGAAAATCAGCCATGGTTCTGTGCCCTCGATCTGGGTCGCTTAATGGGTTTCCATCTCAGTGATCGCGTGGTTAGCAAACTGGACGAGGATCAACGGCATACATTGCTGATCGACTACCACGGGCAACCGGAAAAACGACTGATGCTCAGCGAGTCAGGCGTGTATGCGTTGCTGGTCTATCACTACGCGCCGGGGAATCGGCTGTTGCGCGAGTGGCTGACTCATCAAGTAGTGCCAGCCTTGCGCGACGCGGGGCAGTCAAAGAATGCAGATCGGCCGATGTTGAGTTTGCTGGATTGGCCGGAGATGTCGTTGAGTCTGTTGCATTGGCAGGATGAAGGTTGGATACGGCTGCGGGACATGCCTTATCTGTTGCTGAATCGCACGCGACGGCGGGTGCCTGTGGTTAAGCCTTGGTGGCGGAAGGTTTTGGAGGTGTTTCAGTCTTCGAAGCATTCGGTGGGTTAGAGCGACGGTGTATTTGTAGGATCGCTTGAGCGATACGTCGGTCTTTTCTGTAGGAATTTTCGTAGACAGTAGTAATGGCCACTCAGTATTGTCCGAGGGTTTTCAACCCTCGGCGATTGTATGGACATGGAAAAGGGCAACAGCGACTGGAGTGACGTGGAGATTCAGGCTGCGGTCGATGCCTATCTCAGCATGCTGTCACGCGAGCAGAGCGGTCAGAAGGTCAATAAGGCTCATGAAAATCGCGTCTTGCGTGAAGGTGCCCTCGCCGGTCGCACCAAAGGCTCGGTTGAGTTTCGGATGCAGAACATTTCTACCGTGTTGGAAGAGCTGAAGCGTGATCGCATTCAGGGGTACAAACCTGCCAAGAATGTCGGCGCGAATGTAGTTCGCAGCATTCGCGACGCGCTGAATGCTCCAAGCACTTTGACTCCTGAAGACTTTGCACCGACCGCTGACGAAGCAACGCTAGAACGACGTGCCGCCAAGCTTGAGAAGCAATCGTTCAAGAGTGAGCCGAAAGGGATTTTGAAACCACAGCAGTTGCCCGCCTCTGGAGACGCCTATGTCCGCGATCCTGAGGTAAGAGCTTGGGTACGGAAGGAGGCCAAGGGTATCTGCGAAGGTTGTGGCCAGCCTGCTCCGTTTGAAAAGGATGGCAGGCCGTATCTTGAGGTTCATCACGTTAAGCATTTGGCGCAGGAAGGGTCGGATCGTCCTAGCAATGCCGTGGCGCTTTGCCCGAATTGTCATCGACGTTGTCACCATTCAAGCGATAAGGATGAATTCACTTCCTCGCTCTATAAGAAGGTGAAGCGGTTGAAAACCGAATAATTGGGTTGAATGAAATCTGTGGCGAGGGGGTTTACCCCCGTTCCGGCTGCGGAGCAGTCGCCAAGAAAAAACTGGTCATGCCTGACATTCCGCGTTTGCTGGTTTTAGGACTGCTGCGCAGCCCAACGGGGGTAAACCCCCTCGCCACAGGTTGTGCGCCAGGCGTAGGTAATGCAGTGATATTGGAAATCGCGAGCAAGCTCGCTCCCACAGGTTTGGTGTGTTGCCGCAAGTTTCGCGGAGTGTTGAAAACAGTCAGTGCAACCCGCCCCGCCTCCCGCTATTAATACCCTTCCCCACTCAAGGACCCGAGCCCCCATGAAATTCGACCTCGCCTACTGCCTCAGCCTCGACGACAAGCTGTCGATCTATGACGTGCGCGATTTGAATTTCGACGAAACCATGGAGTTCGATTCCGCCAAGGAACACTTCCAGTGCCCCAACGATGCCTGTCGTTTGGCATTCGATGCGGCAAATGTGTTGACGACGTTCAACGCCAAAAACGTGAATTACGTGCGCACCCCGCATTTCAAGAACACGCCCAGCACCCGGCATGTGGCGGATTGTCCTTATGTCAGTCTCAAGGCGTCGGCGTCAGGTGTGGACGCGGACGGTGCGGAAACGGATGACAGTCGCGAGGAGCATTTCCCGTCGGAGTTGTTGCTGACGCGGCGTGAGTATGTGCGTAAGCCGTCGAACCCGGCGGTGGCGGCTGACGTGATGCGGGACGATCCGAAACCCTCTTCAGCGGCCAGTGACGTCGAACACCCGAGCCGCGAATCAGCACCGGACAAGACCAGTGTCTTCGCCCATCCGGTGGAATGTTTTGTGTCGAACTTCGAGGATAAGGAGCTGCTCAAGCGCATGCCGCTGAAGATTGGCGAGCACACGGCGCCTTATGGGTCGTTCTTCAAGAAGATCGAGTATCTGCAGGACAACAAGGGGCTGATTTACTGGGGCAAGATCAAGGAGATCAAGGATTACACGCAGAGTTTTCGCATCGACTTCGAACAAAAGGTCTGGTTCAAGCAAGCGGACGAGGCGAAGAAGAAGCCTTATTCAGTCAACGTTTACCTGAGCAAAAAGCTGATCGACAACTACCGCAAGCGCAAAGCGTTTCTGGAAGAGATCAAGCACGCCAGTGAGAGCGGGAAAGAGTTGTTTTGCTTCTTTTATGGTGTGACGCCGGAGTTGAAGCAGGTGCCAAGCAAGAAAAACCCCGAGCAAACGTTCGGGGTGTTCAGCGCGAATATTGAGAACCTGGATCACTTTATTGTTCGGGAAGCGCCGGGGTTGGCGGATAAGTAACTTGCTTCATAGCATTATTGCGGTGGCTGGCCCTGCTTCGCGTAGGCCGCTTCCAGCTCTCGTATTTCTCGTTTGACTTCATCACGTCGATTGCGTGCGGCCTGGATGCCAGGCTCGTCGAGTCCACAGTACTGACGCATCCAGTGAGCCATCATCTCCTCATCCGGCACTAAATAGCCTTTGACGTTTTTGCTGCCTCTAATGAAGTGGTTCATCTTCGCGTCAACGCGACCAGCCATGATCTCGTCAGGCGGCAAACAACCCCACTCTGCGGCGTAATCCTCAAAGATCCAGGCGATTTCGCCTATATGGCCTTGCGCACTGCGATGACCGCGTTTGTAGAGCCTGTATTGGCGGCAGCTTTCATTGAATCTTTCAAGCATGGAGTCATGACCAACCCATTGCAGGACATCATGGTGCAGTGCATCACGCATCAGTCCGTTCATCCAACGATCAGAAAACCGCTGAATGAAACCTTTAACGTCGGCCTTCTTCGCATCCGCAAAAATCATGCAGTAGCGGGTTTGCATGTGAATGACGAACAGCACGTGTTTGCGTTGCACGGTGATGGCATGGACCAGCCACTGTTCGGTGAGCTCACCTTGTTCATCGTCCTCGATAACGGGCGATGGCGGTTTCTCCACCGGGGTCATTTTCTTACCCTTGTGGACGCGGCTGAAAAGGTTGCTGGCTGCTTCGGTGCAGTTGAAGATCAACATGCATTGTCCTTTTATGACATCTGTATACGACTGTCAGTCCTGTCTCACGATCTCTTCGACCCACTCAAGCTCATAGGGCCGGCGACCAACATCCGAGATGTAGTCCAACGCATCCTCGCTGAGTACTGATATCTCTGCGTCGGTCAGCAAGTCATGCATGACCATCAAGCGCAAGCCGGTGAGCGCACTGGAACGGGATTGACTGTTATGGTCAAAGGCGCGGGCCATGTCCTTGTTCCGGTCATGCATCAGACCGTAGAGCATTCCATAGCGAGCATGCGCAGAAAGTGCACCATGTTGTGCAATAGCCTTGGCATCGGCGAGCACTCCTTGGCAAAAACGATCGAGCGCGATCTTGCGCAGTTCCTTGAATTTCTTCCAGTCGCTTTCGAGGATCGACATGACGTTCTCCTGCGTGAAATCTTGATCAATGCAAAGACTTATTCTTGCGAAAAAACCTCCTGATTCCAACCCTACTTGACCCACATACCAAGCATCACCAGCACCAGTAAAGCGATATACACCCGCGCATGGGTTCGGTCCGGTATCCGCCCGATCCAAGGCGTAGCCAATCGAATCCCCACCAGCGACCCCACCGTCAACACCGCAAACGCCAGCAGATCCACATAACCGACAAACCACGGCCCAAGATCAAACTCGGTGAAACCAGCCATGACCATGTAAGTCAGCGTCCCGGCCAGCGCCATGGGCAAACTGAGCGGATTGGCCATGGACGTCGCTTGGGACATGCTCAACCCACAACGCCGCAACAACGGCACGGTCATGACGCTGCCGCCTACGCCGAGAAACGTGGCGATGGTGCCGATTCCTACGCCGCCACCAGACACTTCTACCCTTCCCAATCGCCGTGGGATGGCGGTGTCGGACGCTGTAAGAAAGCCGCGTCGCAACAGGCAATCCGCGATGGTCACGCCCAGGTACGCGATGAAGGCATAGCGAATCACCTCGCCACTCACCCACATCGCGGCCACTGCGCCGATGATCGCGCCCACGCCGATAAACCCACCCAGCGGCCACAGGTAATGGCGAATGAGATTACCGGCGCGTCGGTGTTTTCCAGTGGCGATCGTTGCGTTGACGATCATCACGCAGGTCGAGGTTGCCACAGCAATGTGCATCGCCGATTGGCTGACGGGATCGTCTGTGCCGTGGCTGGTCATGAGCATGCGGTAGAGCAATGGCACGACGACGAAGCCACCGCCGAAACCGAACAGCACCGCGGTGATGCCGGTCATGCAGCCGAAGAGTGCCAGCAGGAGATAGAACATCGGTGTCGTCCGTTAGTTGAGAGCGGTCGACGATAGAGCGATGTGTCTTGGCCTGCTTCAGCAAGTCAGCCAATAATGTTCGCGTTTACGCCAATCGCTGAGGCTGCTCGATGCGCAATGTTTCGATTGATCTGCTGGACCACACGCCACGGCCGGTGGTGGCCATCGGTACGGATTATTCCCACGGCCATTTGTTGCCTCGTCATACGCATCGGCGGGCGCAATTGTTGTACGGCGCCACCGGGGTGATGCAGGTCAGCACGCACGACGGCAATTGGGTGGTGCCGCCTCAGCGGGCGGTGTGGATTCCGGCAGGAGTGGCGCATGAAGTGCTGATGCTGGGGGTGAGTACTCGCAGTGTGTATATCGAGCCGGGCGCGGTGGATCTGGGGGATCGCTGCCAGGTGATCAGCGTTTCGCCGTTGATGCGGCACTTGCTGATGGAGGCGGTGGAGATCCCGCTGGTGTATGACGAGCGCGGGCGCGACGGCACGCTGATCGGCTTGCTGCTGCATGAACTGGCGCGCAGCACTCACCTGCCGTTGCACATTCCGCTGCCCGTCGATGCACGGCTGCTCGCGTTGTGCCAGGACTTTGTGCAGCGGCCCGACGCTCACCAGTCGCCACAGCAATGGGCCGATCAGTTGCACATCAGCCTGCGTACTTTCAATCGCCTGTTCCGCCAACAGACGGGTCTGAGTTTCAGCCAATGGCGGCAGCGGGCTTGTGTGGTGCTGGCTCTGGCGCGGCTGGTGGTGGGCGAGCCGGTGACGCGGATTGCCCTGGATTTTGGCTATGACAGCCCGGCGGCGTTCTCCACGATGTTCCGCCGCGTACTGGGACAGGCGCCAACGACCTGGCTGGACGGGACGAGATAGAACCGATCAAAAAATGAGGTTGATCCGCGCTCAAAACAACTGTACAAAAACACAGTATTTTTTGAATCAGCACTCTTGAGCCCGGAGAACACCATGGCCTCTCATGCGATGAAAATCACCCTGGAACGTATCGCCCTTTTCCAATTCACCCCCGCGCATAGCGTTCAGGCCAGAGCGATGCTGGGTTGGAGTGTGGAGGAACTGTCTCGGGAATCCGGGGTTTCGGTGGACGCTATTCAGCGATTTGAGGATGAACGCGATGTGCTGGATGTTACGCGGCTGGCGCTGGCTTATCGGTTTGAATCGGAGGGGTTGGTGTTCTTCCCGGGGTTTGCGCCGGGTCGAGGGATGAATGTGAAAGGGTCTACGCCTGATCCGGTTGGGCGGGCGGATTATGCGATGGTTGAGTGAGGTGTCAGCAAATGAGTGAAGTCAATGGAAGCGACAGCTGTGTTTATGAGGTGCTGGGATATCCCGATGCGGGTGAGATGCGGGCCAAATCTGAGTACGTTATGAAGATTGGCATATTTCTCGAAACCGGTCGTCTGAGTAAGACTGAGGCGGCACAAAAGCTCGGACTGTCTCAGAAGGAGCTGAATGAAATGCTCCGCGGAAAATTTCGCGATTTGACCGTGGCAAAGATCTCGGAATATCTAGACCTGCTACAGGATGAACGCAGCTAGTTTAGTTGCGAATCTCGGGCCGCTCCCGCGGGTCGGCCCGGCGACACATCATCAAGCGTTCTGAGGTTCCACCTGATCGCCAACGTTTTCCATCTCCGACCACCAGGCTCCACCCCGCTGCGGATACATCACATTGAACGCCTGCCCCATCTGCGGCGTGGTGATCGAAACATTCCGCTCCCAGGCCAACGCCAGAATGCGGTCGAAAGGTTCGAACCAGGCGTGCATCGACAAATCGAACGTGCCGTTGTGAATCGGCAATAACCAGCGGCCTTTAAGGTCGATGTGTGCTTGCAGGGTTTGCTCCGGCTGCATGTGAACATGCGGCCACTCGACGTTGTAGGCACCGGTTTCCATGAGCGTCAGGTCGAATGGGCCGTACTGTTCGCCGATGCGTTTGAAGCCGTCGAAATAACCGCTGTCGCCGCTGAAGAAGATCCGCGTGTCGCCGTCGATCATCACCCACGAGGCCCACAGCGTGCTGTTGCCATCGAACAGACCGCGACCGGAAAAGTGTTGCGAAGGCGTGGCGATGAACTGAACACCGTCGACCTCAGTACCTTGCCACCAGTCCAGTTGACGGACCTTGCTGGCGTCGATGCCCCATTTGATCAAGGTGTCGCCCACGCCCAGCGGCGTCAGAAAGTACTTGGCCTTGTCCGCCAGTTTGAGCACCGCTTGATAATCGAGGTGGTCGTAGTGATCGTGGGACAGGATCACCGCTTCAATCGGCGGCAACTCTTCAAGGCTGATCGGCGGCTGGTGGAAGCGCTTGGGGCCGGCCCATTGCACGGGTGAGGCGCGCTCGGCGAAGACCGGGTCGGTGATCCAGAATTTGTCCCGCAGTTTCAGCAGTACGGTGGAATGGCCGAGACGGTAAACGCTGTGGTTGGGGGCGGCGATCAAGGCTGCCTGAGTCAGGGTTTGCACCGGGACAGGCGCCGTCGGGCGGGTGTTACGCGGTTTGTGGAAAATCATGTTCCACATGATGCGCACCATTTTGCGAAAGCCTTCACGTTGCACGGGCGCATGGTTTCGGAAGTGCCCTTCTGCCTGGCGGGATGCTTCAGGCGTGGGGGCGTTGTCCGCAGGGGAAGTTGAAGTGGCCATGACTGAATGACTCCAGGAAAACCGCATGATTCGCGGTTTTCCGCTTGGGACGATAAATGGCCAAGGCACGCACGCATCAGCCGGAGATCTATTGTTCACTGCGCAGGATTAACAAAACATTACACTGCACAGTGTAGTTTCTAGGTTGCATCAAACCCGATCACAAGTAAACTGCCAAGTGTAATTCTCACTTTTTCCTGCCGAAGCGTACTTATGACAGCTCCACAGCGCCTCACCGACCGAAAACGCGAAGCCATCATTCAGGCGGCGATTGCCGAATTCCGTGCCAACGGTTTCGACATCACCAGCATGGACAAGATCGCTGCCACCGCCGGCGTGTCGAAGCGCACGGTGTACAACCACTTCCCCAGCAAGGAAGAGTTGTTCGCCGAAATCCTCAATCAATTGTGGGCGCGGGTGACGTCAGAACAGGAAACGCCCTACCGCCCTGACCTGCCGCTGCGCGATCAGATGCGCCGGATGTTGATGGCGAAATTGCAGATGCTGGGCGATGACAATTTTCTCGACCTGGCGCGGGTAGCCATTGCCGCCACCATCCATTCCCCCGAGCGTGCGCAGAACATGGTCGCCCGAATGGGTGAGCGCGAAGAAGGCCTGACCGTGTGGATCCGCGCCGCTCAGGCCGATGGCCGTTTGAAACCGGTCGCCCCCGAATTCGCTGCACAACAGATTCAGGGAATGCTCAAATCCTTTGCGTTCTGGCCGCAGATTTCCATGGGCTTCCCCGGCCTGTCAGCCGAGATGCAGACCACTGTTGTGGAGTCGGCGCTGGACATGTTTCTGGCCTGCTATCAGCTGCAATAAATGACAATGTCCGCCG
Organism: Pseudomonas sp. Root329; assembly: GCF_001424925.1. Lineage (NCBI taxonomy): Bacteria > Pseudomonadati > Pseudomonadota > Gammaproteobacteria > Pseudomonadales > Pseudomonadaceae > Pseudomonas > Pseudomonas sp. Root329. The sequence continues at coordinate 48,301 of NZ_LMCV01000011.1, forward strand.
CTTTAGCGGTGATCAATAGCGCGGAATAAAACTCCGCAATGTGTTTCAGAATGAAACTGGCGCTGGGGCTATAGTGAGCTTCAGTCCCAGCGCCATGCAGAGAGCACCATGACCACCACGACTTCCGACACTCAACCCGCCCTCCCCGTCGACCATCTGCGCTTTCATCGCGCCCATGCACACTTGGCGCCTACCTTTGGCAACGACAAGTTTGCCCTGCGCGCCGAGGCCTTTGCGCGGTTCTTCGGCACGCCGACCTTTCTCGGTGCGCAGACGCTGATCGTGGTGATATGGGTTTGCCTCAATCTGTTTGGCGTGGCCCATTTCGATCTCTACCCGTTCATCCTGCTCAACCTGGCGTTCAGCCTGCAATCGGCGTATGCCGCGCCGTTGATTCTGCTGGCCCAGACCCGTCAGGCGGCGCGGGATAAAGCCCAGTCCGACGCCGACGCCCTGCACCGCGAAACCCTGGCCGTCGCCAACAGTGAACGTCAGGCACAAGCAGCGCAGAACACCACGCAACTGCTGGAGTTGCTCGAACAAAACACCCGGCTCACCGAAATGACCAAGGCCCTCACCGAACGCATCGAAAGCCTGACCTCGGAAATGCATCAGCACTTCGTGCGCAAGGATCAGCCGAAAGTTTAGCGCTCGGTCAAGGCAATCGAAGCGCCCGCCCCAACTCATCGAACAACGTCACCACCGAGCGCAAGGCGCGGCAGTCCGGGCGGGTCAGCAACCAGAGCGCCGTGTCGTAACCGTGTAACGGCTCGCTCAACGGTTGCAGCCCTTCACCGATGAGGAAGTCCGGCAATGCCGCAACACCGAGCCCGGCCCGTACCAGCTCAGTCACCGACAACATGCTGTTGCAGCGATAACCCGGTGTGACGCCGGGCAACTGCTGACGACGCCACACGACGGTGGGGTGATCAGGCAGGAAGTCGTCCGGGGCAATCCAGGTCAGCGAAGCCAGGTCTTCGGAATCGACCGATTTCAGATACGCCTCGCTGGCACAGACTCGATAGGACACCTCAGCCAATCGCCGGCCGACCAAGTGCTCGGGCGGTGTGCGGGTCAGACGCAAGGCGATATCGGCATCCCGGCGGCTAAGGTTGGCGAAGTCGTTGGACGTACTCAACTCGATGGTCAGCGCCGGATAGCCGGGCATGAACTTCGCCAACGCTGGCAGCAGCAAGCCTTGCAAGACCGAATCGGTGCAGGTCAGGCGCACCGTGCCGCTGATGACTTCACCGCCCTGCTCCACACCAATGCGCGCCACCTCCAGCGCCTGTTCGGCCCGTTCAGCTTGCTCGGCCAGGGTCTGCGCCAAGGTGGTGGGCAAGTAGCCGGCGCGGCTCTTTTCGAACAGTTGCTGGCCCAGCGCGGCTTCCAATCGGCGCACGGCGCGAAATACGGTCGAGACGTCGACCTTCAACAGCGTCGACGCCCGGGCCAGAGAGCCGCCGCGCACCAGCGCGAGGATCAGGGACAGGTCGGGGTAATCCAGTCGATAGTGCGTTGATGCATTGATCAATTGGGATAACGCCAATATTGAGTGCGTGAACGCCAATCTATAGTGGGTGCCAGGAATCAACAAGCGTGGAGCGCACTCATGGAAACCCGCCCAATCCGCATCGCCCTGATCGGCGATTACGACCCGCATGTCACCGCTCACCAAGCCATCCCCATCGCCCTCGACATGGCCGCTGAACGGGCGAACGCAGACGTGCAGTTCCAATGGTTGGCCACCGACCGCATCAGCGCCGATGCGCCATTGGCTGATTTCGACGGTTTCTGGTGCGTGCCCGCCAGCCCTTACCGCGATAGGGACGGTGCGTTGCGGGCGATTCGTTTTGCCCGTGAACAGCAACGGCCGTTCCTTGGCACCTGCGGCGGCTTTCAACACGCCGTACTCGAATACGCCCGACATGTTCTGGGCTGGGACGATGCCGAACATGGCGAGACATCGCCCGATGCGGCGCGAGCGCTGCTCACGCCACTGACCTGTTCGCTGGTGGAGGCCGTCGACAGCATTCATCTGGTGGAAGGCTCGTTGATCGCCCAGGCGTACGAAAGCGCTGAGATTGTCGAAGGCTATCACTGCCGCTACGGCATTAATCCCGCGTTCGAACGTGAGTTGTTGAGCCAACAGCTGTGCGCCGTTGGACACGACTCAACCGGCGACTTGCGGGTGGTGGAACTCAAAGGACATCCGTTCTTCGTCGCGACGCTGTTCCAACCTGAACGCGCAGCGCTCAAGGGCAAGCTGCCGCCGCTGGTCCGTGCGTTGATCGCAGCCTGCAAGAGGCAGAAGTCATGATCGCCAAGACTCCGCCAGCGCCTTACTACGCGGTGATTTTTACCTCCCTGCGCACCGACGGTGATCACGGTTACGAGCAGGCCGCCACGCGCATGCTCGAACTGGCCCGTGAGCAACCTGGTTTTCTGGGTGTGGAATCGGCTCGGGGTGAAGACGGGCTCGGGATTACGGTGTCCTACTGGGCCAGCGAAGCGGCGATCCTGGCGTGGAAACATCAACCCGAGCACAGTGAGATTCGCGAACGCGGGCGGTCGACCTGGTATTCGTCTTGCCATACGCGGGTGTGCAAGGTTGAGCGGGCGTATGCGTTCAAGCTGTAAATAATGCTGCGCTCTTCAGGCCGTCTTCGCGAGCAAGCCCGCTCCCACATTGGATTTGTGTTGATGCACAGATCAAATGTGGGAGCGGGCTTGCTCGCGAAGAGGCCCGCACAGTCACCGCAAAACTCAGCCCTGCACCAAACTGCGAACCGCCGAAATCTCCGGCACTTCCCGGCGATTCATGTACACCCGCAACGGCTCGGTGATGTTGATCCGGTCATCGATGTTCTGATCCAGCAACAACTGAATCAACTCACGCTTGAGCGTCATGGCCTGCGCGGAACCTGGGGCCCAGACGAATTCGCTGGTGGGAATAATGCCGTCGTCAGCCACGTCCATGCCGAAGGAGTCTTCGCTGAAACGAACGATGTACTGGCCGGTCTTGCGATTGAGGCCGACGAAGCCTTTGAGTTGGTCGGCGGCCTGGCAGATGAGCTCGGAAGTGATGCGCATGATAAACCTCACAGAAGGTCGCAAAGGACCGGTGATCGATGGTTTACACGCAGGGCAAGCGAATGGGCGTTCCCTCTGCCGGGGTAACTGCCGGGGCCAAGAGTACTGCAAAGAAGCGCACAAAAGCGCTGAAAAAATCTGCTTTAAACACGTTTATGTCGGTCTGGCGATAGCGCAAGCGGCGCTCAGTTGTTAAAAGATACGTCTTTGAAAATCTGCGAAAGGACCTCGACCATGCCCGTTCCCTTTACCAAGAGCGCCCTGCTTCTGAGTCTGATGCTGGGTCTCGGCCACGCACAGGCCGCCAGCGAACCAAGCCCCACCGCATTGGCAACCCGCACGGGCATCCCGCATCCGGCCGTGATCGCTCACCGTGGCGCGTCCTTCGATGCACCGGAATCCACTGCCGCGGCCTACAAACTGGCCCGCGACCTGGGTGCCGACTACTTGGAACTGGACGTGCAACGCAGCAAGGATGGCGTGCTGTTCGCCCTGCATGACAACAACCTGCAACGCACCACCGACGTCGCCAGTAAATTCCCTGAGCGCAAGGACCGCCCGGCCAACGAGTTCACTATCGCCGAGCTGAAAACCCTGGATGCCGGTAGCTGGTTCAACACCGCCTACCCGGACCGCGCGCGTCCTGCGTACGTCGGTCTGAAAATTCAGACCCTCGACGAAATCATCGACATTGCCCAAGGCAATCCGCTGCACAAGCCCGGCCTGTACATCGAAACCAAAGAACCGAAGCAATTTCCCGGGATCGAGCGCGACCTCAAGGAAAAACTCCAGGACCGCGGCTGGTTGAGCCCGGCAGGTTCGAAACTGGCGAAGAGCGATCTGGCGGTTGGCCAGGGCAAAGGTAAAGTCGTGCTGCAAACCTTCGAGAAGAGCAGCCTCGAACTGCTCGAGAAGGAAATGCCGAAAGTGCCGAAAATCCTCCTGTTGTGGGTCGGTGAAGGCAGCATCGAGCCGAAATCCAAGGTGACGTTTGCCGAGTCCGGCGACAAGGACAAAGCCACTTACTACGCCAAACAGCAACCGAAAGACAAAGCCGAATTCCAGCAATGGGTCGAGTACGCCAAAGCCCAGGGCGCGATCGGCACCGGCCCTTCAGCCGCGCTGACCAAGGGTGGCGATCAGAGCTATTCGGACCTGGTGCAACCGTGGATGAACCAGTACACCCACGATCAGGGCTTGTTGGTGCACGTCTACACCATCGACGATGCCGTGGATTACCAGAAAGTCATGGACGCCGGCGTCGACGGCATCTTCACCAACCGCGCCAGCGAACTGCTCAAGTTCTACAAACGCCCGGCGGCGGCCAGCGTTGCGCAGTTGCTGCAGAACAACGGTTACTGATGAACGAGGGAACGATCGTCACTCAGTCGCGGTTGGAGAATTAAGGGTGGATTAAGTTGCGCCGGATAACCTGATCCCACTTAAACAGATCACCCAAGGATAGAACCTCATGAAAACCCTGACTGCCCTGTTCACTGCTGCTGCCCTGACCCTCACCGCGGGCCTGGCTCAGGCTGATGTCCGCGTCGACCAGATCCCTGAGCTGGTCAAAAGCGGCAAGATCAAGCCATTGGAAGAAATGAATCAGGCTGCTCTGAAGTTGCATCCGGGTGCGACCATCACTGACACGGATCTGGATAATCACTTCAACGGCTACGAGTACGAAGTCGAACTGAAAACCGCTGACGGCAAAGAGTTTGACGTGGACTTCGATGCCGCCACCGGCAAAGTACTGAGCAACAAACAAGACACCTGATGCACAAACACCAAGCCGCACGATCTTCGGATCGTGCGGCTTTTTTGCACGTCAAATTCAGACAATGAAGTCGCGCCAACGCCGCGCCAGCCCGCTAGAATCCCACCACACCGTTCATACAGGGATAGATTGAAATGGGGCAAGCAGCGGCAGCAGACATCGCCACGATCGGTCGGATCAGTGCGGTGCCGGCGATTCTTCAAGTGATCCATGAACTGACGGGACTGCGCTTCGTCGCCGTGGCCCGGGTCACCGAAGAATCGTGGACGGCGTGTGCGGTGCTCGATCAGCTGAATTTCGGTTTGCAGGTCGGCGGTGAGCTGGATCTTGTCACGACCCTGTGCCACGAAATTCGTCGGTCGCATCATTCGGTGGTCATCGAAAAAGCCAGTGAAGACCCGCTTTACCGCGATCACCACACCCCTCGCCTCTATCAGTTCGAAAGCTACATATCCGTGCCGGTTTTCCGCACCGACGGACGCTTTTTCGGCACCCTCTGCGCCCTTGATCCCAACCCTGCGCCCCTCAAATCCAGCACGATCCAGAGCACCATGGAATCCTTCGCCCGGATGCTGGCGCTGCAGATCGAAGCCGAAGAAATCCTGCAAAAGACCGAAGCAGCGCTGAAGCAGGAACGGGAAACCGCCGAACTGCGCGAACAGTTCATCGCCGTGCTCGGGCATGATCTGCGCAATCCCTTGTTCGCCATCAGCGCCGGCGCCGAAATGTTCCTGCGCAAACTACCCGATCCGGCGAATCAGCAACGGGCCCGGCACATCCTCACCAGTGCCCGTCGTGCGACCAAACTGGTCGATGACGTTCTGGATTTCGCTCGCGGCTCTTTGGGCCGTGGCATTCCCGTGAACATCGAGCCGTGCCCGGATCTCGAGGATGCGTTGCGGCATGTGATTTCAGAGGTTCAGAGCGTCCATCCCGACCGTACCATTCAATCGTCCATCGGTGACCTGCACAGCGTTCATTGCGATCGCGAACGGGTCGCACAGTTACTCTCCAATCTGGTGGCGAACGCGGTTGCTCATGGCGATCCCGACGGCCCGATCGATATCAGCGCGCAGATCAATGAAGGACAGTTCGTGCTGAGCGTGAACAATCAGGGGCTGATTGCCGAGGATGTGCTGCCCCATCTGTTCCGACCCTACTCGCGATCGGCCAGCGGAACACCGCAGACCGGTCTCGGGTTAGGGTTGTACATTGCCCGTCAGATTGCGCAGTCCCATGGCGGAAAACTGGACGTGGCCTCGACCGAGCAACAGGGCACGACGTTCACCTTCAGTCTTCCAGCACTGAGTTAAGCAGTCGTACTGACCAAGGAACCGGAAGTACTGCCCCCCTCATCCTGCAACGCCTGCAACAACGCCGCCGTCGCGGTCTGCAACGAACCCGAAGTCGTCGCAATCTGCGACTGAGCCGCCGCGACGTCTGCCGCTTTGGCTTCGGCGCTTTCCTGCCTGGCTTGGGCCGCTTGCAGTTGCTGCTGTTGTTCCTGCAATTGCTTTTGCAGCTCGGCGATCTGCTTGCGCAGCTCTTTCACCGTATCGGATTCTTCGCTGCTGCTGGAGCTGCTGCCGCTCGCCGCGGGGGCGCCGCCGGCGGATACCTTGGTGGTGTCACTGGACGCCTCGGCGGTTGCCGTGACTGAGGTGTCTTCGGTGCTCTCACTGACGGCAGTCTTGTTCGAAGCAGTCGTGGCCGTCGGGGTGATCGAAACGGAAGTGATGCTGACCATGGCGGTTTTCCATTGGGATTTGGGATTACCGTGGTCATCGACATCGACACTGCGGACTTGAGATCGACTGTGTACCGACTCAGTCTCAGCGCCGATACAAAGGCCTTTCGCCAACCGACTAACCGTCACAAAACCGTCAAAAATCCTTGCGATGATGCGGCTCAAGTGAACCTGTGAAACCCGCCGTAACGCGACCTGTAGCAGCTGGCGAAGCCTGCGTTCGGTTCGGGCCGCGTTCGGACGTAGCAGTCGTGAAATTAGACGATGCGGTGTTTCAGAAAAACCTCGCACTCAGGTTTTACGACTGCTGCGCAGCCGAACGCAGCCTCGCAAGCTCGACAGCTGCTACACAAAGCGACCGACCGCACCTCCCTCAGTGAGACCTCATGAACCACAGCATCGACCAAAGTCATCGCGACACGGACCTGTTCGGTCTGCTGTACGGTTTCAGTTTTCGCCCCGGTGAGCGCGGCCGCGAGCTCGATTCGGCCAAGGCCTTGCAGTGCCTGCAACAACCCGGCGACAACGACGAATTTCTCTGGCTGCACCTGAACCTGGCCCACGCCGCATGCGAGCGCTGGATGAAAAGCCATCTGGAATTGCCCGACGAATTTTTCGAAGCGCTGCATGAGGGCTCTCGTTCGACGCGTATCGAGCATGTGGATTCGGCGTTGCTAGCGGTGGTCAACGACGTGGTGTTCAACCTCAGCAGCATGGTTTCTTCAGATGTTTCGACGCTGTGGGTTTGCGCCCGCAGTCGGCTGATCGTCAGCGCACGCCTGCAACCGCTGCACTCGGTGGACAAACTGCGCTCATCGGTGAAGGCCGGTGAGTGCTTTCGCTCGCCGCTGGAGTTACTGGTGCATCTGCTGCGCGATCAGGGCGAAGTGCTGACCCAGATCGTGCGCAAGACCAGCCTCAGTGTCGATCAGATCGAGGATGAGTTGCTGTCCTCGCGGCTGTCGACCAACCGGGCTGAGCTGGGTGCCAACCGACGGGTACTGGTGCGCCTGCAACGCTTGTTGGCGCTGGAACCGGGCTCGTTGCTGCGCCTGCTCAATCGCCCGCCGCAGTGGTTGCAGAAGGAAGACGTCAAGGAGCTGCGCAAGTCCACCGAGGAGTTCGCGCTGATCATCAACGACCTCACGGCGCTGGGCGAACGGATCAAGCTGTTGCAGGAAGAAATCGCCGCCAACCTCAACGAACAGAGCAACCGCACGCTGTTCACCCTGACCGTGGTCACGGTGCTGGCCTTGCCGATCAACATCATCGCCGGTTTCTTCGGGATGAACGTCGGTGGGGTGCCGCTTTCCGGCGACCCGGAAGGGTTCTGGATTCTGGTGGCACTGGTCGCGACGTTTACCGTGATCGCCGGGCGTTGGGCGTTTCGCAAGCGCCAGGATTATTAAGATCAAAAGATCGCAGCCTCGTTTCACTCGACAGCTCCTACATTTGGAATGCGCAACCCTGTAGGAGCTGTCGAGTGAAACGAGGCTGCGATCTTTTGTTTCTGCCTTTAAAAAACCCCAAACCCTGATCCAGCGCAGCCTCTCTGTAACATTCAGCAACGATCATGGGCGACACTCCTTCTCCCCTCAGGATTGTCCGTCATGGCTACTCCTTCCTTCACCGCCGCCCAGGCGCCCGCCAGTAGCGCTAAACCTCAACTCGATAAAAAGCCCGGCCTGCTGACCATCGTGATTTTCTTCGCTGTGCTGGGCAGCGGGCTGTTGTTCACCGCCTACAGCCTGATGCACGACATGAACGAACTCGGCACCGTGGTGACCACCTGGACGCCGTTTCTGCTGTTGGGCGTGGCGCTGCTGATTGCCCTCGGCTTTGAGTTCGTCAACGGTTTCCACGACACCGCCAACGCCGTGGCCACGGTGATTTACACCAACTCCTTGCCGCCGAATTTCGCGGTGGCCTGGTCCGGGTTCTTCAACTTCCTCGGGGTGCTGCTGTCCAGCGGTGCGGTGGCGTTCGGCATCATCGCCCTGCTGCCGGTGGAGCTGATTCTGCAAGTCGGTTCCTCCGCCGGTTTCGCCATGATCTTCGCCCTGTTGATCGCCGCGATATTGTGGAACCTCGGCACCTGGTGGCTGGGCTTGCCTGCCTCGTCGTCGCACACCCTGATCGGCTCGATCATCGGGGTTGGCGTGGCCAATGCCCTGATGCACGGCCGCGACGGCACCAGCGGCGTGGACTGGGCGCAGGCAACCAAAGTCGGCTATGCGCTGTTGCTGTCGCCGCTGATCGGCTTCGCGTTCGCCGCGCTGTTGCTGCTGGCCTTGCGTGCTTTCGTGAAGAATCGTGCACTGTACAAAGCACCGAAGGGCGACACTCCGCCACCGTGGTGGATTCGCGGCATGTTGATCCTGACCTGCACCGGCGTGTCCTTCGCCCACGGTTCCAACGATGGCCAGAAAGGCATGGGCCTGATCATGCTGATTCTGGTCGGCACGCTGCCGATGGCTTACGCGCTGAACCGCACCATGCCGGCGGACCAGGCGCTGCAGTTTGCCGCCGTGGCCGAAGTCACCCAACAAGCGTTGGTCAAAAGTGCGCCGCTGCCAGCGCCGGCCGACCCGCGTCCGGTGCTGTCCGATTACGTGCGCAGCAAGGAAGTCACGCCGCAACTGATCCCCGCCCTCGCCGCGTTGACCGGCAATATCGGGAGCGAAGTGAAGGGCTACGGCTCGCTCTCGAAAGTCCCGGCTGAGGCCATGGGCAACGTGCGTAACGACATGTACCTGACCAGCGAAACCATTCGCCTGATGGACAAGAACAAGGTCGGCAACTTCGACGCCGACACCAGCGGCAAGCTGCAACTGTTCAAGCAGCAGATCGACAACGCCACGCGGTTCATTCCGCTGTGGGTGAAAATCGCGGTGGCCATCGCCCTGGGCCTGGGCACCATGGTCGGCTGGAAACGCATCGTGGTGACGGTCGGCGAGAAGATCGGCAAGACCCACCTGACGTATGCGCAAGGCGCCTCGGCGGAAACCGTCGCGATGCTGACCATCGGCGCGGCGGACATGTTCGGCCTGCCGGTGTCGACCACGCACGTACTGTCATCGGGCGTGGCCGGGACCATGGTCGCCAACGGCGGCGGCTTGCAGATGAAGACCATCCGCAACCTGCTGATGGCCTGGGTGTTGACCTTGCCGGCGGCGATTCTGTTGTCGGGCAGCCTGTACTGGTTGTTCACCCAACTGTTCTGATCTGATCAACGTTTCAACAGTCCCGGTTCGTTTCTGAGCCGGGATTTTTTTTGCACGGAAAACGCATTTCGTCGCAAATTATTGGGGTTGCGGCTTTATTGATCTGCCACCCGCCGGATTGCACTTCAGTTTGCTAACGTGTGGCCGACTCATTAGAGACTCGATGCATTCAGGAGTGGAATCGTGAATCTGTACATCAATCAGCTTCAACAGAAAGCTGACTTCAAAGAAGCCATCTACGCCGGCGACATCTTCCTGAACACTCAGTTGCGTGCCGCCAAAGAGCTGTGTGCGTTTGCTCAGGAAAGCATCACCGCCGCCTTCGACGGCGAGACCAACCACCAGGCGCTGCACACGCTGATGCCGGTGGAAGAATTCGTGGTGCTGGTGACGCGCCTCAAGGGCCAGTTCACCAACAGCCAGCGCGCCAAGGACCTGATCTTGTCGTTTATCGACGAGATCGGTGTCGACCCGCACGAGTACATTTTCGACGTGCCGCGCATTCGTGTGGTGCCGAACTACGACTACCTGCACGCCGGTGTCAGCTATGCCTACAAACCGCATCGCGACACCTGGTACGGCAGCGTCGATTGCCAGATCAACACCTGGATGCCGGTGCACACCATCAGCCCCGACCAGACCATGATGATCAACGCCGGCTACTTCGACGTGCCGGTGAAGAACACCTCCAGCGAATGGAGCCTCAACGACTGGATCAACAACCAGCGGCACAAGGCCAAGGACAACCTCAAAGAGGAAGTCCGCGTGCACCCGGTACCGCTGGAGGCGATCAACACCGCATCCGAAATGCGCATCGCCGGCAACACCGGTGAGATGCTGATCTTCTCCGGCTCGCACCTGCACGGCACGGTCGCCAACCACACCGATCAAACCCGCTTCAGCGTGGACTTCCGCCTGATGCACCTCGACGACCTCAAGCACAAGCGCGGCGCGATCAACGTCGATAGCGCCTGCCCTGATGTCGGCGCCGGTTTCAAAGACTATTTCCACGCCCACGACTTTTCGAATTTCCAAGGAATCCAGCAATGACCAAGCGTCGCATCACGCCTGCCGAGGCCCAGTACAACGAAACCCGTGCCAACGTTCTGAAACGGGTCGATGCCGAGTACGTGGCCGACGCGCCGTTCGTCTTCGCCAACCGCATCGGCGTGACTGCTGCACTCTCGCGCATGGAGCTGTTCAAGAAGGTGGCCGAAGTGCCGGGCGCGATCATCGAGTGCGGCGTGTACAAGGGCAACTCGCTGATGCTTTACATGCACCTGTCGATGATTCTCGAACCGTACGCGATCAACCGTTCGATCGTTGGCTTCGACACGTTCGAAGGCTTCCAGAGCATCGACAAAAACGAAGACCCGGCCGACGTCAACGAGACAATGTTCTCCGACACCGACCAGTCCCTGATCCAGGACATGATCGACGCCAACGACCTGCTCCGCCCGGTCAACCGCATCCCGCGTTGCGAGTTGGTGAAAGGCGACATCGTCAAGACCGTGCCTGAGTGGGTCAAGACCCGGCCGGACCTGGTCGTGGCCATGCTGATCCTCGACACCGACCTGTACGAATCGACCAAAGTCGCGCTGGAAACCTTCCTGCCGTACATGCCAAAAGGCGCAATCGTGGTACTCGACGAAGTCGCTTACCGCAACTTCCCCGGCGAAACCAAAGCCCTGCGCGAAGTACTCGACCTGAACAAGATCGAGCTCAAGCGTTTGCCGTTTGATAGCTGCGTAGGTTATTTCCACGTCTAACGCATAACCCTGTGGGAGCGAGCCTGAACTGGTCAAGTAATTCTGGACACCAGTTAAGGTTCACGCAGCCTCGTTTCACTCGACAGCTCCTACATTGGAATGCGATCCCTGTAGGAGCTGTCGAGTGAAACGAGGCTGCGATCTTTGTTTTTAAGCTTCGTAAGCCTGGCGCAGGATCAACCGCTCCCGCACCACGTCATACGTCCAGTGGTAGACGTAGGTGTACGGCAGGAAAAACAGCAGCACGCCGATATCCAGCACGAACGCTTGCCACAGGCTGACCTTCAGCCACCAGGCAATCAACGGCACACCCACCGCGACCAGACCGCCTTCGAACAACAGCGCATGGACAACACGTACCCACGCGTTGTGCACGAGGTTGTAGTGTTTGAGCGCACGGTCGAACAATCCGTTGAAGACCACGTTCCAGGCCAGGGCAAGTGCCGCGATAGCCATGGTCACGACGCCCATGTCGAGCATCGGTTTGTCCATGATCCACGCCAGCAGCGGCGTACAGATCAGGATGGCCAGCAATTCGAAACCAATGGCCTGGAAAATACGTTCAGTGATGGATTTGTTGGCGCTCATGGCCAGACTCCTCTGAGTGACTGTGGTTGCCATGATCCTTCTTCGCACCGATACTTCATAACCAATAACCATCGATCAAGGCGATAGTTCATGGCCTCTCAAGAAGTGCTGCAGGCCTTTGTCCAGGCAGCGACTCAAGGCTCGTTTTCCGCCGCGGCGCGCAAACTGGGGCGCAGTCAGTCGACCATCAGCGCCGCCGTGGCCAGCCTTGAAATCGACTTGAACCTGACGCTGTTCGACCGCAGCAGCCGCAAGCCGAGCCTGACGCCGGCCGGGCACGTGATGCTGCAACGGGCCGAGGAAATCCTGGCCGCCACCAGCCGACTGGAAATGACCGCCAGCCAACTGTCCCAAGGGGTCGAGCCAAAGCTGACGGTGGCGATTTCTGATACCTATCAGTCCGACCGATTCGAAGCGGCGCTCAGTGCCTTCGAGCAGCGCTATCCGGATCTGGAACTTGAATGCCTGATCGCCGAGTGCGATGACTTGGTGGCCTTGGTGCAACGGGGTCGGGCGCAGGTGGCCTTCGCCGAAAAACAAGACAGTTACCCGCCGGACCTGGTCAGCTCGACCGTGGAAGAACGGACGGAGATTGCCCTGTTCGTGTCCCGTGAGCATCCGTTGGCGGCGCTGAGCCACATCGATCAGGACGTGTTGCAACAACACCGGGAGCTGCGTCTGGCGACGATCGTCAATCCGTATGAAAGCCGGGCAAAGGGGCGCGTCTGGTCGGCGCCGAGTTATCTGATGCTGCTGGAAATGGCCCAGGGCGGATTCGGCTGGGCGCCGTTGCCCCGGTGGCTGGTGGAGCGGTTTGGCCCCGGGACGTTGCAGGAACTGGACGTGCGCGGCTGGCCGAAACCGGTATTCGTCGATGCGCTGTGGTCGCGGCTGCATCCGCCGGGGCCTGCGGGGAGTTGGTTGCTTGGCAAGATGCTGGAATAGCGTTGCTGCCATTCGCGAGCAAGCCCGCTCCCACAGTTGACCGAGTTCCTTCAACAGAAATGCGGTCGAATGTGGGAGCGGGCTTGCTCGCGAAGAGGCCCGCAAGATCACATCACTCCAACGCCCGCAACCGGGCCTCGATAAACCGTCGCTCCGGCACTTGCTGCGTCAACTCCAACGCCCGCTCATAAGCCGCCCTTGCCTCATCTACCCTTCCCAACTGCCGACAAAACTCCGCCCGCGCCGCGTGCGCCAAGTGGTAATCCAGCAAATCACCCCGAGCCAGAATCCCTTCAACCAACGTCACCCCCGCCAACGGTCCATCCCGCTTGGAGATCGCCGCCGCACGGTTCAACTCGATCACTGGCGAAGGCGCCGCCCGCAACAGCACGTCATACAGACCCACAATCTCCAGCCAGTCCGTTTCCGCCGCCGTGGGCGCTTCGGCATGCGATGCCGCAATCGCCGCTTGCAGGCAATAAGGCCCGAAGCGCCGAGTCGTCAGCGCCCGCTCTACCAACGCGCAACCTTCTTCGATCATCTCGGCGTCCCACAACGAACGGTCCTGCTCATCCAGCACGATCAACTCCCCGCTCGCCGACGTCCGGGCCGGGCGTCGGGACTCGTGCAGCAGCATCAGCGCCAGCAGCCCCATCACCTCGGGTTCGGGCAGCAGTTCCATCAACAGACGACCGAGCCGAATCGCCTCGCGGGTCAAATCTTCACGGGTCAGCTCCGCGCCCATGGACGCGGAATAGCCCTCGTTGAACACCAGGTAAATCACCCGCAGCACGCTGTCCAGGCGTTCGGGCAACTCCGCCAGGGTTGGCACTTGATAAGGAATTTTCGCGTCACGGATTTTCGCCTTGGCACGCACGATGCGCTGGGCTATGGTCGCTGGCGCCGACAGAAAGGCTCGGGCGATTTCTTCCGTGGTCAGGTCGCAGACTTCGCGCAGCGTCAACGGCACCTGGGCGTTCGCCGCGAGTGCCGGGTGACAACAGGTGAAGATCAGGCGCAAGCGATCGTCTTCCACGTCTTCGTCACTCCAGTCGGCCTGCTCCAGCGCCTCCAGTTGAGCGATCAACATCGGTTGCGACGCGATGAAGCGTGCGCGCCGCCGCAACACATCGATGGCCTTGAAGCGCCCCGTGGACACGAGCCAGGTACGCGGATTGTCCGGCACACCGTCACGCTGCCAGCGCTCGACCGCGACGAAAAACGCCTCGTGCAAGGCTTCTTCGGCGAGATCGAAATCGCCAAGCAAACGGATCAGGGTCGCCAAAATCCGCCGTGACTCTTCGCGGTAAACCTGCTCGACCCGCGCCCGTACCGACTCGGCCGACATCAGGCGCCGGGATTCAACTGGCGAACGGGACGCACCTCGACACAGCCGACCCGGGCCGCCGGAATATTGCCGGCGACCTGGATGGCTTCATTGAGATCCTTGGCATCGATCAGGTAAAAGCCGGCCAATTGCTCCTTGGTTTCGGCGAACGGGCCGTCGGTGATCGACATTTTCCCGTTGCGCATGCGCACCGTGGTCGCGGTCTGCACCGACTCCAGCGCCTCGGCGGCGACCATTCGGCCGCTGCCCTGGATCGCCTCGGCGTAAGCCATGCATTCAGCGTCATTCGGACTTTCGGGCAGCGAGTGCAACTCGTGCTCGTTGCTGTAGACCAGGCATAAATACTTCATGGGGCTCTCCTGAATCGAACGGATCAACTATGGCTGCTGATTGACGCTTTCGCGACATTCCCGACGAATCGGCCTGACGTTCAAGGTTCCAGGTTGAACAGCGCCGTGCCGCTCATCATGTCGAACGGGGCCGACCAGTGTTCGTGGACGATGCGCCAGTGCCCATCGTCGCGCCGATAACAGGCGGTCACGCGCATCCAGCAGGCCTGGGTTTCGCCCTTCTCGTTGGTGCCGCCGCAATGGGCCAGCCAATGGGCGAAGGCGATGTGCTCGTCCGCGACGATGTTCATATGGTCGAAGTCGAACTTGTGCGCACCCTGGCACATTTCCATGCATTCCTGCCAATGCGCGCGGTAGGCGGCTTTGCCCCGAAATTGCAGGGCCTTGACCGCGTCGTAGGAGACGATGTCCTCGGCATACAGGGGCAT
Source organism: Pseudomonas sp. Root329 (assembly GCF_001424925.1). Classification (NCBI taxonomy): domain Bacteria; kingdom Pseudomonadati; phylum Pseudomonadota; class Gammaproteobacteria; order Pseudomonadales; family Pseudomonadaceae; genus Pseudomonas; species Pseudomonas sp. Root329. The sequence continues at coordinate 63,570 of NZ_LMCV01000011.1, forward strand.
GAGTTTCTCGACATCCTTGGCGATGACCGCCTGACGATAGGTGTCGATCAGGGTCTGGATTTCGTGGGTAGCGTTCATGGTGGTTCTCCGTGGTTTTTGTTGTGAAGACACCCTTAGTCGTCTGGCGAAAAGCCAAATCGACAGCCCAAATAAAAATAATCCATGGACGCAAACTCGTTAGAATCCGAAACACATTTTGTTGGAAAAAGGACACTCCAGTGACATCCCGACTCGTGCCTTACGACAGCCTGAACGCGCTCCAGCGCCAGCAGGTCGAGGCCATTGAAGTACACAAAGAACAAATCAAGTTCTCCGGCGACATTCACGGTGCGTTGCACACCTTGCTGTCCAAACCCGGCCCCGGCGTCAAAGGATTTGCGCTACTGGTCGAGGAGGTTCCCGTGGCCTTTCTGCTGCTCAAGCGCCCGCCCGTGCTGCCGGCCTGGGCCGATGAACACAGCGCCACCCTTCACGCACTGCAAGTCGATCATAGGGCTCAGGGCAAAGGCTATGGCAAGGCCTGTCTGCAAGCCCTGCCCGACGTGGCGCGTCAGGCATTTCCGGAAATAAAGGGGCTGGAATTGTCGGTGGATGCGGATAACGCATCGGCCATCGCGCTCTACGCAAAGTTCGGCTGGGTCGACAGCGGCGAAGCCTACAGGGGCCGGATCGGTTATGAACGGCGCATGGGTCTGATTTTCTGAGGTGGTTATGCTCAACAGCATCGAAGAACTGGAAGCTCTCTACGGCCAACCCCACGACCGCGCCGTGCGCAAGCAGATCCCCTTTCTGAACGAGGATTATCAGACGATGGTCCGCGCCTCGCCGCTGGTGATTGTCAGCTCGGTGGGGCCAGACGGGATGGACGGTTCACCGCGGGGCGACACGCCGGGTTTCGTGCGAATCATTGATGAACGCACCCTGGCAATCCCCGATCGGCCGGGCAACAACCGCATCGACACGCTGCGTAACGTCGTACTCGACTCGCGGGTATCGCTGCTGTTTATCATTCCCGGGATTGGCGAAACGTTGCGGGTTAACGGCACGGCACAGATCAGCGCCGAACCTGGGTTGCTGGAGAGCTTTGCGGTCAATGGCAAACCGGCGCGCACGGTGATGCTGGTGACGGTGGAAGCGGCGTACTTCCACTGCTCCAAGGCCATCGTTCGTTCGGATTTATGGAACCCTGAGAAGCACCTCGAACGCTCTGCCCTGCCGACGGCGGGTGCATTTCACAAGCGTTTGAACGATGGGCAGTTCGATGCCGAGACGTATGACCGGGAAGCACCGGCCAGAGTGCGCAACAGCCTCTACTGATCAAACACGAAAAAGGGTTGCCTTGAGGCAACCCTTTTGGGATTTGACTAGCGGTTAGAGGAGAAGACAGTAATCGAGCAACTGTTTCTCGATACTTTGACGCTGGCCGATAACCAAAGCGACCACTACAAGGTTTTCACTCGGGAACACCTCATACAAAACCCGCTGCCCCATGGGCAAGTACTCACGAAAATGAGTGACCCCAAGCGACGCTGCTTCCTGACATACACCGTAAACATGGGCCTGATTGCTCAGAGCCGTAACGATCTGCATCACCAGCTGATCAACCATCTCTGCCGCTTTTTTTCGACCGCATTGCTGCGTGAGATAATGCTCCAGCGAAACAACCCCATGCTCCGCAGCAGTCGCAAACTCTACCCTGAAGGCCTCAGGCATCGTTATCGTCTTGCTGCAATTGGCGCCGCTGCGCCAGTCTGGCCAGCAAAGTGTCGCCAGAAATCAGCTTACCCTGTTCTTTGTCGCGAGAAGAAAACGAAAGAAGTTTGATCAGCGCGATGGCCTCATCTCGTCGCTTACGCTCCTCGTAGGACTCGATCACATAAGCCGGAACACCATTCTGAGTGACGAGCATCGGCTCAGAAAGATCCAGCGCTGCCGCATTCTTTTTAACAAAACTGATAGTTTCAACTCGCATCATTCATTCCTCTGCTCACCATCCGAACAGGATGGTCGCTGCAACAAGGTCTGAATTTAGGCCATTAAAAAACTTATCTCAAGAACTCATTTGCTCTTGTCCCAACTCCAACACCATCTCATGCCATGCCATCCCGCCATGGTCGGACGCTGAAGGCTTGATGTAGGCAAAGCCAAACCCCGCATACAGCGGAATGTGCCGCTCCTTGCACATCAGATGGATGTGGGTCTTGCCCAGCGCGCGCATCCGCTCGATGAATTCGCCCATCAACTGTTTCGCCAGGCCCTGCCCCTGATAATCCGGGTGCACCACCACCGACATGATGACCACGTGCGGGCCGGCCGGGTCGTGGCCGATCAGTTCCTTGAACGCCTCGTCCGACATTTCTACCTGAAACGCCGCACCGGAATTGATGAAACCGGCTACAACGCCGTCGACTTCGGCCACGATGAAACCTTCGGGCCAGGTGGCAATGCGCGTGGCGATTTTTTCGCGGGTGGCGGCTTCGTCGCCTTCGTAGGCAACGGTTTCGATGGCGTAGCAGCGGTCCAGATCAGCAGGTGTGACGTGACGGATGACGGTGTTCATGGCAGCTCGGGATCAGCGATGGAAGGCTGGGGATCATAAATTAATAAGGTGTTCATATCGATCACTGTAGGCGCCGTAAAGCCTGCGTATAGGCGCTGTCATTGCTTGTCGGTGCGGATTATTGATGTGTCCTGTCTCTGGCCATCAATAAGGGGAATACACCATGAGCAGCGTTCAGATCGGACTTCTTATGTTGTTGGGCATCAACTCGTTTGGCTTCATCACGTTGACGATTGACCTGTTGCGGGCGCGACGGATGAAGCAAGGCAAGTAACGGGCAGGAGGCGGATGCCAAGTCCGCCTCCCGATGGAGTCAAGGCTTGAGTGGCAGCCAGATTTCCAGCACGCCTGTGTTGAGCTTCGGGTTGAAGTCTTCGCTATAGCGTTCGAATTCCGGGGCGTCCGCCGCCTGATAACCGGACTGCGGCAGCCAGGTTTTCCAGATGTATTGGAACGTCTGGGGCAACTGATCGAGAGAGCCCTTGTGCTCGAACACGGCGTAATGTTGAGGCTGGACCTCGACCCAACGGTATTTATCCGGCAGGTCGTCGAGCTTGCTGATTTCAACGCCGGCGATGTATTCGAAGCCGCCCTTGCCATCCGGATTGCAACAGATGCCGTAGGTCACTTCGTTTTTTTGACCGGGAATTTTGCCAATCTCGGGAATGAATTTCTCCCAGAGATCGGGAATTTTCTTGGAGGTTTCCTGGGTAAATCGTCCGCCAAGCCCTGCAATGAGCAGGAAGTGCCCGTGCTCGAAGCGTGGCTTGGCGGTTTCGACGCCTGTTTGCTCATCCATGACTCAACTCCTGGAACAAAAAAGTGGGTTCGGCTGGGAGTATAGAACCCAAACCGAATTCGCCCAGTTACAGTGCATGCAACGGCTCGACAGCACCTGCGCCGACGAACTCGTTATACCCAGATAGGATCACGTAGACCGCGAAATAGCAGAAGATCGCCGCCGATGCCATATAGGAGTAACGCAGTAGTTTGTCTCCCAGCAACTTGCCGCCGTGACTCGCGGCGAAGCACAAAGCGACGCACCAGAGCACCCCGGCGCACAGAAATCCGCCGAGAAACAACGCCGAACTGAGTGTGCCACCGCCACCGGAACGAGCGATCAATGTGCCACCCACCGCTGCGAACCAGAGAATGGCGCTGGGTGACGACATGGCCAGGAAGATCCCTCGAAAAAACTCCTTCCGGTGAGAGTTCTGCCCCACCTCTGCGGTCTGCGCCAGTACCGCCTCATGGTGAATCGCCGAATAGATCATCTTCGCCGCGAAATACACCAACAGCGCTGAACCACCGATCCACAGTACCCAGCGCACGGTTTCGTATTGCAGCAAAACGGTCATCCCGGCCAAGGCCAGCACGGCGTAGATCAGGTCGCCGACACACGTCCCCAAACCCAGCGCAAAGCCTTGAAAATAGCCACGTTGCATCGCCAACGTGATCATCGCGATGTTGGCCACGCCGATGTCCAGGCACAGCGAAAGGCTCAGCAAGAAGCCACTGGTAAATTCCATCAACCGATTTCCTTCGGACAAATTTGTTTACATAGTCGCTGGACAGTTTGCCACATCAACCCTTACATTCCGCCACAGGTCACCGCAGTGACCAGCGTCGCTCGGACGGTTCCGGGCGCTCACGTTATCCGAGGCAACAATGGCTAACCCAGGTTCGCCGCGCCGCTTTGCGCGCATAGATCGACTCCCCCCTTACGTATTCAACATCACTGCCGAGCTGAAGATGGCCGCCCGTCGTCGTGGCGAAGACATCATCGACTTCAGCATGGGCAACCCTGACGGCCCTACTCCGCCGCACATCGTCGAAAAACTGGTGACCGTCGCCCAGCGCGAAGACACCCACGGTTATTCGACGTCCAAGGGCATTCCGCGTCTGCGCCGGGCAATTTCCAATTGGTACAAGGATCGCTACGAGGTCGACATCGACCCGGAAAGCGAAGCCATCGTCACCATCGGTTCCAAGGAAGGCCTGGCGCATTTGATGCTGGCCACCCTCGACCAGGGCGATACCGTTCTGGTGCCGAACCCGAGCTACCCGATTCACATCTACGGCGCGGTGATTGCCGGCGCTCAGGTGCGTTCGGTGCCGTTGATTCCGGGCGTGGACTTCTTCGCCGAACTGGAAAGCGCCATTCGCGGCTCGATCCCGAAACCGAAAATGATGATCCTCGGCTTCCCGTCCAACCCCACCGCCCAGTGCGTGGAACTGGACTTCTTCGAACGGGTGATCGCCCTCGCCAAGCAGTACGACGTTTTGGTGGTGCACGACCTGGCTTACGCCGACATCGTCTACGACGGCTGGAAAGCCCCGTCGATCATGCAAGTGCCGGGCGCCAAGGACATTGCGGTGGAGTTTTTCACCCTGTCCAAGAGCTACAACATGGCGGGCTGGCGCATCGGTTTCATGGTCGGCAACGCCGAACTGGTCAACGCCCTGGCGCGGATCAAGAGTTATCACGACTACGGTACGTTTACTCCGCTGCAGGTCGCGGCGATTGCGGCGCTGGAAGGTGATCAGCAGTGCGTCAAAGACATTGCCGAGCAGTATCGTCAGCGTCGCAACGTACTGGTCAAAGGCCTGCATGAACTGGGCTGGATGGTCGAGAACCCGAAAGCGTCGATGTATGTCTGGGCGAAGATCCCCGAGGCGTATGCGCACTTGGGCTCGCTGGAGTTCGCCAAGAAGCTGCTGGCCGAGGCCAAGGTTTGTGTCTCGCCGGGCGTAGGGTTTGGTGAGTATGGGGACGATCACGTGCGCTTCGCGCTGATCGAAAACCAGGACCGGATTCGTCAGGCCATACGCGGGATTCGCGGGATGTTCCGGGCGGATGGGTTGGCTACCAAATCCTGACGCCTGACACATAACACTGTGGGAGCGGGCTTGCTCGCGAAAGCGGACTTACATTCAACATTTACTTTGAATGTTATGTCCCCTTCGCGAGCAAGCCCGCTCCCACATTTGGTTTTGCGGTGTGCTTAGACGAACAACGACAACAGCAGGATGAAGCCCAGGCCCACCACGGACAGGATGGTTTCCATCGCGGTCCAGGTCTTGAAGGTTTCCGCCACGGTCATGTTGAAGTACTGCTTCACCAGCCAGAAACCGGCGTCGTTAACGTGCGACAGGATCAGCGAACCGGCACCGGTGGCCAGCACCAGCAGCTCACGGTTCACACCCGGAATCATCCCCACCACCGGCACCACAATGCCTGCGCCAGTAATGGTCGCCACGGTCGCCGAACCGGTCGCGATACGGATCACCGCCGCCACCAGCCAGGCCAGCAGGATCGGCGAGATCTGTGCGTTCACCGCCATGTGGCCGATCACGTCACCCACGCCGCTGGTCACCAGCATCTGCTTGAAGCCACCACCGGCACCGATGATCAGAATGATCGCGGCGGTCGGCGCAAGACTCGCGTCGAGCAACTTGAGGATCTTGTTCGAGCCCATGCCCTGACGGTGCCCGAAGGTGTACAGCGACAGCAGCAACGCCAGCAGCAGCGCCGAGATCGGGTGACCGATCAGGTCCATGAACGAGCGGAAGAAATTGCCTTCCGGCAGCACCACGTCGGCAAAGGTCTTGAGCAACATCAGGAACACCGGCAACAGCACGGTGATCAGGGTGATGCTGAAGCTCGGCAGCTCAGCCGCCTCTGGTTCGCGAGCCAGTTGATCGACCAGCTCCTGGTTAGGATGACCCGGAATGTACTTGGCAATGAACGTGCCGTAGATCGGGCCGGCGATGATGGCCGTCGGCAGCGCAACGATCAGGCCGTACAGAATGGTTTTACCAATGTCGGCACCGAATACGCCGATGGCCAGCAACGGACCCGGGTGCGGCGGAACCAGACCGTGCACGGCGGACAGACCGGCCAGCAGCGGGATACCGATCTTGATGATCGACACGCCGGTACGCCGGGCCACGATGAACACCAGCGGGATCAGCAGCACGAAGCCGATTTCGAAGAACAGCGGAATGCCGACCAGGAAGGCCGCGAACATCATCGCCCACTGCACCTTGTCCTTGCCGAACGCGCGAATCAGGGTTTGGGCAATCTGATCCGCCCCGCCCGACTCGGCCATCATTTTGCCGAGCATCGTGCCCAGCGCGAGGATGATCCCGACGAAACCAAGCACCCCACCGAAGCCGTCCTGGAACGCCTTGATGATGGTGCCGATCGGCATGCCGGAGGTCAGTCCGAGAAAGGCGGCGGCGATGATCAGGGCAATGAACGGGTGAAGCTTGAACTTGGTAATCAGGACGATAAGCCCGATCACCGTGACCACTGCATCGAGCAGCAGGAACGTCTCGTGGGACATGCCAAACATTAGGGGTGTCTCCTGGTTGTTGTTGTTATTAAAGCGGGTAATTCGCAAGCCAACAGGACAGCGCTATCTTTTCGGGCAAAACTCATACGGCGTGTTTCAGGCCATGAGCCTGCCACCAGTCATGAGCTTGCTTCGCCAATTGGTCGACGCTGTGGTTCGAAGCGTCCAGAGCCAGGGTCAGGGGCTCGCCAACGGGCGATTCAAGGGTGGCGAACTGGCTGTCGATCAACGTCGACGGCATGAAGTGGCCCGGCCGATGGGAGACACGATCAGCGGCGACTTCAGGGGTCAGCTCCAGGAACACGAAGCCCAGGCCCGGCAAGGCGCTGCGCAGACGTTCACGGTAAATGTGTTTGAGGGCCGAGCAGGTCAGCACCGGGCGTTCGCCCTTGGCGTCGATGCGGCGCAATTCATCGCACAGGCTGTCGAGCCAGCCGGCACGGTCGTCGTCGTTCAGGGGGATACCCGCGCTCATCTTTTCGATATTGGCGGCAGGGTGGAAAGTGTCGCCTTCAATGGCGGTCGCGCCGCTGAGTTGGCACAAGGCCTCGCTGACGCAAGTCTTGCCGCAACCGGCAACGCCCATGATGACCAGGGCGGTGATGGGATGATTCATGTAACACCTCAGCGCGCAGACAGCGCTACCTTTGCCAGTTATGACACCAGAAAAAGCAGAAGTTGCCGACGCCTTCTTGTCATTTTTGTGGGTTGCAGCATGTTCGTTCCCAACGCCAAAAAACGGGGATCAGGCAAACCCCGCTCACGCATTTGCAGCTGCGTCGAGACAGCGCTACCTTAGTGCCTCGAATTTTGTTTGGCAAGCCGTCCGATGATCTCCCCTAAAAACGATAAAAATACGCGCACCACTGGCCGCCCCACTTTGAACGAAGTCGCACGCCTGGCCGGTGTCAGCCCGATCACCGCCTCTCGCGCCCTGCGCGGGGTCAGCACGGTGGCCACCGAACTGGTGGAAAAAGTCCAGAAAGCGGCCCTCGACCTCAACTACGTGGTCAACCCCGCCGCCCGCGCGTTAGCCTCGGCCCAGAGCCATTCGGTGGTGGTTTTAGTGCCGTCGCTGTCCAACTTATTGTTCATCGACACACTGGAAGCCATTCATCAGGTTTTGCGCCCAAAAGGCTTCGAAGTGCTGATCGGGAACTTCCATTACTCACGTGATGAAGAAGAAAACCTGCTGCGCAACTACATGGCGTATCAGCCTCGCGGTTTGCTGCTGACCGGTTTCGACCGCACCGAAAGCTCGCGCCGGATGATCGAGGCCAGCAACATTCCCTGCGTGTACATGATGGAACTGGACAGCGCAGCCGGCCTCAATTGCGTGGGTTTTTCGCAACTCGCGGCTGGCGAAACAGCGGCCGGGCATTTGCTGTCGCGCGGTCGTAAGCGTCTGGCCTACATCGGCGCGCAACTGGATCAACGCACGTTGCTGCGCGGCGAAGGTTTCCGCAAAGCTCTGCAAAAGGCAGGGTTGTATGACCCGGACCTGGAAGTGCTGACACCTCGCTCTTCCTCCGTCGGCCTTGGTGGCGAACTGTTCCTGCAACTGCTCGCCACTCATCCCGATGTCGATGCGATCTTCTTCGGCAACGACGACCTGGCCCAGGGCGCACTGCTCGAAGCCATGCGCTGCGGGATCAAGATCCCCGAACAAGTGGCGATCCTCGGCTTCAACGACCTGCCGGCCTCGGCCCACATGGTCCCGCGCCTGAGCAGCATCAGCACCCCGCGAGAAGCCATCGGCCGCCGCGCGGCGGAGCAGATGTTGACGTTGATGGCTGGCAATACGGTTGCGAAACCGGTGCAGGACATGGGGTTTGAACTAAAAATCCGGGAAAGCACATAACCCCCTGTGGGATCATCACTAGTCAACGCTCCATCAATTCCACAAACGCCAACGCCCCTTTCTGCAATGGCTGGCTCTTGAGCCACACCGCATGCACCGGCAGCACCAACCCGTTCTCGATGTTGCGGAAGCTCAGGCGCTTGAGCCTTCCAGCATCCAGCAACGGCTGGACCACCGACAGCGGAAAATTGCCCCAGCCCAATCCGGCCTCGACCATTTCCAGCGCCATAGCCAACGTGTCGGTGCGCCAGTAAGACTCGGCCACCAGTGGCCGGGTTTCGCTGATCGGCAGGTCGCGGCTGGCGACGATGATTTGCCGTACGTGGACCAAGTCTTCCAGGAACAAATTCTTGCCCTGAAACAGCGGATTGTCCGCCGCCAGCGTGGCGATCATCCGTTCGGTGCCAACGAACTGGAACCGCTCCAGCACGTTCATGCTCAGCCCGGCGAACGCCAGGCAAACGCTGACCCGGCCGCTATGGAGCATCGCCAGCACATCATCCTGCGGCGCGCTGAGCATTTCGATTTCCAGTAACGGATGACGCTCGGCGATGACCTTGATCGCCGCCATCACGCGGCCCTTGTCGATGTCCGCCACGACCCCGATCGACAACTTGCTTTCCAGCCCCAGCGACAACTCGACCGCATGCACTTGCAGCTGTTTGAGCTGCTCGGCGATCAATCGCGCGTGAGGCACCAATGCGCTGGCCATCGCCGTCGGCACCGGTTCGCGATGGCTGCGGTCGAACAGTGGATAACCGAGTTCGGCTTCCAGGTTGGCGATGCCCATGCTCACCGCCGACGGCACTTTCCCCAGCGCCCGAGCTGCAGCGGAAAACGAGCCACGCTCGATCACCGCGAGGAACAACTCGATGCTGTCACTGTTGAAATTCATTCCTCGTCCTATCAATAAAACTGAAAGCTACTGACTTTTTCTGTCAGCCCTATTGAAGCTATCTTTCGCCTCCTTCGCCAGTGCTCCTGGCTTCAAGTTGGCAGAAAGAGGCAAATTCCCATGCAAGGCGTTAAACGAAAACTGCTCTACGTATCCCTTTACGAAGTCATCGGCATGACCTTCTCGGCCCTGGGTCTGGCGTTGTTGTCCGGCACCTCGCCCGGCAGCACTGGCCCGTTGGCAGTGATCATCACCACCATCGCGGTGACCTGGAACTTCATCTACACCACCCTGTTCGAGCGCTGGGAAAGCCGTCAGCCTTCGCGCACCCGCACCGTTAAACGGCGCATCGCCCATGCCGTGGGTTTTCAACTAACCTTGATAGTGTTCCTCATCCCGTTGATCGCCTGGTGGATGAACATCAGCCTTGTGCAAGCCTTCCTGCTGGACGCGGCGCTGATCATTTTCATCCCGTGCTACACCTTCGCCTTCAACTGGCTGTTTGATCGCTCGTTTGGTTTGCCAACTTCGGCGCTGCCGGACCCGGTTTGAAAACGCTGAATGTCTGTTAGATTCCTGAAGCGTCGAATCGCTAACGGAGTAGCTCAATGGAACATGCACTGAAGATTCTGGGTAAAGCCTCGTCCATCAACGTCAGAAAAGTCCTGTGGACCTGTGAGGAACTGGGTGTTGCCTACGAACGTGAAGACTGGGGCGGCGGTTATGCGTCGACCCACACACCGGAGTTTCTCAGGCTCAATCCCAACGCACTGGTGCCGGTGATCATCGATGAGGCCGGCGTGCTGTGGGAGTCCAACACCATCTGCCGCTATCTGGCCGGTAAACACCACAACACCGATCTGCTACCCCACGAACCGGCGGCACGCGCTCGGGTAGAGCAGTGGATGGATTGGCAAGCCACCGAACTCAATGCCTCCTGGAGCTACGCGTTCACGGCGTTGGTACGCAAAGATCCGGAGTTCCAGGACCCGCATCACATTGCCGCTGGTGTACACGGCTGGAATCAGAAAATGGGCATCCTCGAGCATCAGCTCGCGGCCACCAAAGCGTATGTCGCCGGGCCGCACTTCACGCTGGCGGACATCGTCATCGGGCTGTCGATCAACCGCTGGCTGATGACACCGATGGAGCGTCCCGACTACCCGGCCATCGACGAGTATTTCCAACGGTTGGCACAACGCCCGGGATTTCTGAAACATGGCTGCAACGGCCTGCCATAACGCCAAACCCGCAACGCTCCTACCCTGAAAAGAGAGACTCATGAACGGACTCAACGTACTGCTGACCGGTGCCTGCGGCAGAATCGGCAAAACCTTTTTCGAAGCCTCAAAAGACCGCTACACCTTCGTCCTGACGGATCGCATCGAGCCCGACTTTGCGGTCGATGCGCCTCACCGTTTCGTCAGCCTGGACCTGTCCGACCCCGCGGCAATGGGCGAAGTATTGCAAGGGATCGACGTCATCGTGCACCTGGCCGGCATTCCTCACGCCACTGCCACTTTCAATGAGCTGCTGCCCAATAACATTCTGGCCACCACTTACCTGTTCGAAGCCGCGGCTGCAGCTGGCTGCAAACGACTGGTGTTCGCCAGCAGTGCGCAAACCATCGAAGGCTATCCGGTGGACCGGCAGATCACCTCGGGCATGCAGGTCATGCCGGCCAATCTGTATGGCGTCAGCAAGTGTTATGGCGAAGCGTTGTGTGCGTTCTATGCTGCCAAACGCAACCTCTCGACCATCGCGATACGGATCGGCGCTTTCGAATTCCCGGACCGTCATGAACTGACCAATGCCCGAGACCTGAGCGCCTGGCTGAGCCCACGCGATGCGGTGCAGTTGCTGCAGCGTTCGGTGGAGGTCGAAGGCGTGCAACACCTGATCGCCCACGGCATTTCCAACAACCGCTTCAAGCGCCTGGACCTCAGCGAAACCATGCGGGTGTTGGGTTACCGACCGGTGGATGATGCGTTTCAGACGTTCGATATCCCGATTGCTCCATAAGCCCATCGCTGATCCACCGTGCGATCGACCTCTGCCGCCTGGCGGCAAAGGTTGACCTCAATCCTTCGTCACTCGCCGAGCCTTAAAAACCCAACTAATTGTTTTTATTGATATTTTTTAACAAGGCACACTATTTGCTGAAAGCACTGCACCGCAAATACCTACAAGGTCTATTCATCATGTTGGTCAGTGCAAAACAAAACCTGGTGGCGCCCCTCCCCAAGCGTCCCGGCGACGAACCGATCACGGACGCTGCCGCCGGACTTCAGGGCGGCCTGCAAGCCGCCATGACGCAAGCCCTGCAAAACAATGTGCAGGCGCAAACCGCGCAGACCACTAAGCAGGTCCAGGACTCCGCCACCCAAATCGCTACGCAACAGGTCAGCGAAGCGACCCGGATCAGCGACAACGTCGATGAGGCGTTCGCCAAAACCCGCGTGGGACTGCAAGCCTCGTCCGCACAACTACCGACCGATGTTGAAACGGCCACGGACGCCTTCAAGGAGTACATGAGCAAAACGCCGGAACAGCGGTTGCGCGACAGTATTTTGCAAGAGATGGGGCTGACGGAAGATGACCTAAAAGCCATGCCACCGGAAAAACAACTGGCGATCGGTAAAGAGATTGCCGAGCGCATGCAAGACAAGATCAAACTCGCGCAGGCCGAGAAAGAAAACAGCAGCAGCAGCGAAAAAGGCAGCAGCCAGGTGGTCGACAAGTTCCTCGCTTCGCTTTAACAGTGCGGGCGATATAATCCGTAGCAGCTGGCGAAGCCTGCGTTCGGCTGCGCAGCAGTCGTAAAACCTGAGTTTGCGGTCTTCCTGAAACACCGCATCTTCTGATTTCACGACTGCTTCGCAGCCGAACGCAGGCTTCGCCAGCTGCTACGGATCGCGTTTTGGCTTAACTGATCGGCATTACCCTTTGAAGGACCCTTTTTCAATGTGCCGCTATCAACTTATCTGCAAGGTCGAGTTGAACTGACTGATCGCATCCACCACATGCCGCGACCCTTGTTGAATCTCCAGAATCACCGCTCCCGCCTCATTCGCCAGTTCCACCCCAAGCCCGGTCCGACTCAAACTGGACTGCATGCTCGACACCGCACTCAATGACAAATCGTGGTTCTTGCGCACCACTTCAACGATCTCCACCGTTGCCTGGCTCGTTCGTGCCGCAAGGCTGCGAACTTCATCGGCGACTACCGCGAACCCGCGCCCGTGTTCCCCGGCCCGGGCCGCTTCGATCGCGGCGTTGAGTGCCAGCAGGTTGGTTTGATCGGCAATGCCACGAATGGTCTGGACGATGGTACCGATGATGTCCGACTGCTTGCTCACCGCATCAATGCTCAGCGCCGCTTCGTTCAAGTCTTTGGAAATGTCCTGGATGGTCTGCACCGTTTGCTGCACCACCTGAGAACCTTTCTGTGCACAAGCGTCGTTTTGAACCGAGGTGCTGTGGGCCGATTCCGCGGCGGTTTGCAGGGTGGTGACTTGCTGGGTGATGTCGCTGGCGAACTTGACCACTTTGTACAAGCGACCCTTGGTGTCGAACAGCGGGTTGTAGGAGGCCTCCAGGAAAACCGTATGACCGTGCTTATCTTTGCGCTCGAAACGGTGCGAGTGATATTCGCCGCGATTGAGCGAGGCCCAGAACGCTTTGTAGGCCTGAGATTCGGCTTCGGCACGATGACAAAACAGGCTGTGGTGCTGGCCAACCACTTCGTTGAGCGAGTAATGCATCGTCTTCAAGAAGTTGTCGTTGGCGGTGATGACCTTGCCATCCGGAGTGAATTCGATCACGGCCATGGAACGACCGATCGCCGCGAGCAGGCTCTCGTTTTCGTGTTCCTTGTAGGTCCTGGCTGAGATGTCAGTGGCGACTTTGATCACACTCCGAACCTGACGATCAGCGCCGAGCACCGGCATATAGCTGGCTTCGAGCCAGACCTCCTTGCCGCTCCTGTTCAAGCGTAAAAAGGTCCCGCTCACCGGTTCGCCACGGGCCAGGTCACGCCACAACTTGGCGTAGGCTTCGCTTCGATAAAACGCTTCTTCGCAAAAGATCCGGTGATGCTTACCGCGCACTTCTTCGGCGCTGTAACCCATGGCAGTGCAAAAGTTGTCGTTGGCATCGAGCACGATCCCTTCGGGAGTGAACTCAATCATTGCCATCGAGCGGCTGACCGCGGCCAACTTCGCGTTAGCCTCGGTCAGCGCGCAACTGAATCGTTCGATTTCCAGCAGGTCAGTCTTATGACGTCGGTTAAACATAGTCGTATCACCTTCAGCGCGGTCTTTTGTTTGATGAAAGTTCTTTGGTCTTTCAACAGTTCCACCACTACGTTCCAAGGAACAGGCACACGCATCCCTCCACAGGAAGGACTTGGTCAGGTGATCAATGATGTTTAATCGGAGAGTCCATGCTGCAACGCTCTTATCAAGACATCCTTCTCTTGATAGCCCGGAATCGGGCCAGCCCTAACGTTCTGATAAGACATTCCATTGACCGGACAGCTCCGTGTTGTTCAGCGTCGGTGCCTTGGGTTGCGCACACTTTTAACCTGTATGACGGCCTTCACATGGCGGCCGACATAGTTAGTTACGAGTCAGCATAGACAGGCGAGGCACGTAAGCAAGGCCACTAGTCGGCCAGTATTGAGGACAAAATCGGTTCAGCATCGGTATGCGTCATTTCTCGGCGAGCATGCCCATCAACGCCTGCACCGCCGCCGAGGGTGGCTTGGTCGCAGCGGCCACCAAGGCAAATTCGCGATCGATACGCGGTTTGACCGGCACTACCCGCAGACCCTGAAGTTGGCTCGGCAGCGTCATCTCCGGCACCAGCGTCACGCCGATGTTTTCCCGCACCAGGGTGAACGCACTGCTCCATTCACGGACCTCAACCCGCACATCAAGCAGTTGCAGCCCGGCATCCTCTGCCAGGCTGCGAGCGTTGGTCGAACAACCGCCGGTAGCCAGTACAAAAGGTTGTTCCGCCAACTCGGCCAGGGAGACGCCTTCTTCATTCGAACGGCGAGCCAAGGGATGGCCACCAGGCACCACCGCCATCCAGGCATCACGTCCCAGGCGTCCGGCATTGCGCTCGGGCGCCGGGTTCAACACCACGCCGACATCCACCAGCCCGGCGCCGAGCAGCGTTTCCACTTCATCGTCACTGACTTCCAGCGCGACCACCTGAATGCCGGGATAAAGCCGATTGAACTGACGCAGCAGCGGTGGCAGAAAAGTCGCCAGCACCATGGGGAAACTGGCCAGGCGAATCGTCCCGCGCTGAATGTCTTTGGTGGAATCGACAGTACTGCGAATGGTTTCCAGAGCACCGAGCATGGTTCTCGCGTGTTCGATCACAGACAGGCCGATTGCCGTCGGCAAGGTCTGGCGATTCTCCCGACTGAACAGTTGAACGCCCAGGGTTTCTTCGATCAACGCCAAGGCCTGGCTGGCGCCGGACTGGGTCATGCCGACCCGCTCGGCAGCCCGGGTAATGTTGCCCGTGTCAGCCACGGCCACCACCATTCGCCAGTGCATCAGATTCATCATGGCAGTAGCTTTCCTTATGGCGGCTTTCTGAAAGATTAATTTTACCGAGGGTGCCGCGCACTATGACACTGGCGCAAATCCCCAGCCAGAGCCCTGCCGATGAAGTTGTATTACGCCCCACACGCCTGCTCGCTCGCGCCGCATATCGTGCTGCGCGAACTCGATCTGCCATTCGAATTGATCCGCGTCGACAACACCACCAAGCGAACCGCCAGCGGCGACGACTTCCTCGCCATCAACCCAAAGGGCTACGTCGCGGCACTGCAATTGGACAATGGCCAAGTGCTGACCGAAGGTCCGGCGATCCTGCAATACCTGGCAGACCTGCGACCCGAGGCAAACCTGGCGGCAGCGAACGGTACGTTCGAGCGGGTACGGTTGCAGGAATGGCTGAATTTCATCTCGACCGAGATTCATGGCGGGCTGGGCTGGTTGTTCAGTTTGCAGTTCCCGGATGAGGTCAAAGTGCTGATCAAGGAGAAACTGTTCAAGCGGTTTGCGGTGTTGTGTCAGACGCTGGAGCGCCAGGATTATTTGATGGCTGACGGGTTCAGCATTGCCGATGCGTATTTGTTTACGGTGTTGCGCTGGGCTCGGCTGTTTGCCATTGATTTGAACCAGTGGCCGGCATTGGCGCGGTTTCAAGCCAGGGTTGATGAACGGTCGGCCGTGAAGAAGGCGTTGGCCGCGGAGTTGGTGTAGGCCTCAAGACCATCGCGAGCAGGCTCGCTCCCACATTGGATTTTCGTCACGACATAGATCCCCTGTGGGAGCGAGCCTGCTCGCGATGGCGGTGGAACAGGCGCAGATGAACCTACAAATTCTCTGTCACTTTGGTAGCCACTTCACCCGGTACCCAGCCCTGCCACACCTGCGGCTGATCACGCAAAAACGATTCGGCCACCTGACGCGGTTGCAGGCGTTTTTCGCTCATCTGGCCGAGCGTGTGGTTCAGCAGATCGATCGGCAGGTCGACCTTTTCGAAGAACGCCACCAGGTCCGGGTACTGCGCCTTGAACGGCGCGGACACCCCAATCGCCAGGCTTGCCGGCATCGAGCGCGTGCCCTTTGGATTCGGGTTGTTGGCGTCGGCCAAGGTCTTCCAGGCTTCGGCGTCGAACGCCGGCTCGTCGAGTTTCACCAGTTTGAAACGCCCCAACAGCGGCGTCGGCGACCAGTAGTAGAACAGCACCGGTTTGCCACGACGGATCGACGAAGCCACCTCGGCATCCAGTGCGGCGCCAGAACCCGTGCGGAAGTTGACGAAGCTGTCGGTCAGGTCATAGGCCTTGAGTTTTTGACTGTTGACGATCTCCGAGGTCCAGCCGGTCGGACTGTTGAGGAAGCGCCCACGGCTTGGGTCTTCCGGATCGCGGAACACGTCCTTGTAGCGCGCCAGGTCGGCGACGGATTTCAGCTCCGGTGCCAGAGGTTTGATGCCGCGTTCAGGGTCGCCCTTGATCACGTATTCCGGCACCCACCAGCCTTCGGTGGCGCCTTTGACTGTGTCACCCAGCCCAAACACTTTGCCTTCCGAGGCGGCTTTGACCCACGCCGGACTGCGCCCGGCCCACTCTTCGCCGATCACTTGAATATCGTTCTTGGCCAACGCCGCTTCGAGGCTGACGGTGCTGCCCGGCAAGGTATCTGTCGGGTAGCCGTAACCTTTCTCGACAATCAAGCGCAGGATTTCGGTGATGAGGCTGCCGCTTTCCCAGGTGATGTCACCGAAGTGGATCGGCGCGGTTTTTTCTGCCGCGGGAACGTGAGTTGCCACAAGGCTCAGGGCCAGCAGTGAACTGCCGAGCAGGGTTTTGATCGATCTCATGCGGACCTCCGGGTCAGGGAATTCAAGGATTGGTTGGCGCTGTGCCGGGCACACAGGGCTTGGGTACGCGTCATGTAAACGCTGACCGAACGTTGGGAAATGCCCAGTTCGGCGGCGATTTGCGGGTAGGTCAGACCGTCGATTCGCGACAACAGGAAGGTTGCCCGAACCTTGCCCGGCAAGCGCTCAAGCGTACGGTCGAGGCCATGCAAGGCCTGGGTCAGTTGCACCCGATCTTCGGGCGAGATCGCTTGCTGTTGATCCATGTGTTGCAACTGATCGAGGTGCTGGCGTTCCAGGTCACGGCGGTGCCAGAGCTGATAGATCAAGCGCTGGGCAATGGTGGTGAGCAAGGCACGAGGCTCGCGGATCGGGGTCAGCCCCGGCGATTCGAGCAGCTGTAAAAAGGTTTCGGCAGCGATGTCTTCGACGCTGGAACTGGCGCCCAGATGCCGGCGCAACCGTGCGCACAGCCAGGGGTAATGCGCGCGGAATAATCCGCCCACGTCGTTGCGATGGGAAAGGTCGGTGCCGGACATAGAGGCTCCAAGGGTTAGGGGTCGCTGAATGTCCGGTGATCCGGTGACGCGATCCTAGCAAGGAGCCTTATTCATTAATAATACTTAAAAAGAATTTTTATATTCCATTATGAAATTAAACATCAAAAGAACGCAGCCTCGTTTCACTCGACAGCTGCTACAGATGCACACCGATTTCCTGTAGCAGCTGTCGAGTGAAACGAGGCTGCGATCTTGTCACACCGCCTACCGCAATCGCCCATACCCCAGCGCTTCGGCCTCTTGCTGATAGTCGAGAACGATTTGATAGTCGCTTTCGCTGGCCGGCAGAACCTCTTGCAGACCGAGGATTTCGCTGACTTCGGGCAATTCCTGCAACGTCGTGTTCATCACCTGCCGCAGCTCTTCAGCTTGTTCATCGGTGACGGTCGCGGCGGTGATATACGGCAAGGTCGGACTGAACGCACTTCGCGCAATGACCCGCAGGCCAGCCACTTCTTCTTCGGCGTGCCGCGCCAGATAGGCGAAGGTGACGCTGTCGATGGCCGCCAGGTCCGCCATCTCCTCACGCAACCAACGCAGGCTTTCTCGGTGGCTGCCGCTGATACCGACACTGGCGAAGAACTGCCCGTCTCGATGCAACGGCGCCAATCGGTGACGCAGCAGGTTCATGCCGCTGTTGGAGTCTTCGCCATTGATCACCCCACGACTGTCGCGAAAGGCTGGCAGGCCGCGCCGTGGATCATCGACGCGACTCAACAACAGGCTGCAATGGTTGCCACCATTGGCGTCCGGCAGTTCATAACGAGGACGACCGATGACCCGGACCCGACCGCGCAACGCGGTCATCAGCGGGTAGCCGCAGGTTTGGGTCAGCAGCAAGTGCGGGGACAGCCAGAGGTCCATCAGCGAAAGGCTCTCGGCGTTGCGGCGGCTAGCACCCACTCGCTCGAGCATTCGCGTCAGCCAGCGCTCGTTGGCCTCGCGGATCGGCTCGGGGGCGACGTACATCAAAAGTTCTGCGTAGGCTGAAGTCATTGGATTTCTCAACTGAACGGATGCCGAGGGCTGTCGATAGCCTTCACCCCATGCTGACGCCACAACTGGCCATAACCCTGCACCAGAAACCCGCCGCTGCGCGCCAGCCATTGCTCGCGACGCGCGTGGTAGGCGCGGGGCAAGTCGTACCAGGGCAGCCCCGGCAAGTCGTGATGCACCAAATGCAGATTGAGGTTGAGGAACAGCCAGCGCCACGGCCAGGCGGCTTCATTGATGACCGTCCTTTGCTCGGGCTCGGCGTGGGGACGGTGTTCATAGTAGGAGCGAATCATGGCAATCGATAGCGCCGGCACACTGATCAGCAACAGGTAATGCCACACCGGCAACACGCTGTAGCGGGCGATAAACAGCAACATCAGCAGGGCCAAGGTGCCGTGGCTGAACCACATCAACCAGGCCTGTCGCTCACCTGCTTTTAGACGTTGCAGTTCTTCCCGGGCCAGCGCCAGCAAGGCCAGCGGTGCACCGAGGGCGAAGCGTCCGAGCACGGTTTTGTTCAGCCAGTGCAGGCCTTGTTCGAACAGTGAGCTGTCCTGCCATTGCTCGGTGCTCAGGTAACGGCTTTCCGGATCGCGCCCCGGAAGGGTCAGGTCTTCGTCGCGGTGATGCAGCAAATGGCTATCGCGATACAGGGTGTAGGGATACCAGACGGCGAACGGCGCGTAGCCGAGGACTTTATTGAGAAATGTCCAACGGGTCGGATGCCCGTGAAGCAATTCATGCTGCACCGATAACCAGAGCACCACCAATGGAATCAACAGCACAGTGCTCCACCAGAGCCCCAACCAGCCACTGGCGAGCACGATGCCGAACCAGCCGACGTACACACCGATCAGCAGCAACCAGGTCGGCCACTCGGTGCGCGCGGTCAGGCGTTGGCGCAGGGTTTCGATTTCTTCACGATGGGCGGTATCGAAGTAATGGGGCATGGCGTTGCTCAGATCGGGGACCAATCCCCTTCTGTGCAATGGCTCAGGGTTTTCTTGCAGATTATTTGGTTATTACATCAGAAGCAGCGGGAGCCCGAGGCCGGGCTCCCTTGTCACGGGATCAATGACCGAACACATCCACCTTCTTGGCCTTCTTGTCCGCGCGCTTTTCATCGGCGGTTTTTGCCGGTTTCTTCTTTGCCGCTTTTTTTGAATCCATGCCTTTGGCCATGATACGTACTCCACTCATACGGGATGTGAGATCAGGTATACACCTATCGCTGAGCGCGCGTTCTTTTATAATCGCCCGCTTTGCGCACCGACAGTCGAAGACCATGCCCAACACCCAATACACCTTGCTCGCCGAGCCTTTATGGCCCTTGATGAACAAGTTTTATCGCGCTCACCAATCGTCGATGAAAGCGGTCCGCGACGCTCAACTCTGGGTGGCCCGGCGCGAGGAGATCATTGGCGCACTGTGTTTGCGACCGGTGGCGGACGGGCATTGGCTGACGGGTTTGTTTGTCGATCCGGCCTGCCGTAAACAGGGCATCGCTGCGGCGTTGATCGCCGAGGCGCTCAAGGATCTTGAAGGCCCGGTGTGGCTGTTTTGTCATCCGGACTTGCGCGGGTTTTATGAACGTCGTGGTTTTACCTTCGACCCGCCATTGCCCTACGCCATGGCGGAACGCTTGAGCCGTTATGCGCGCAGTAAACCGATGATCGCCATGGGTCTGGAAGCCTCTGGATGATTCAGGAAGGCGTCAGTCGTCTGCAGCAGGATCGAGATCCGGGAACATCACTTCGGTAAACCCGAACTTGCTGAAGTCACTGATGCGCGACGGGTATAACCGGCCGATCAGGTGATCGCATTCATGCTGCACTACCCGAGCGTGGAAGCCTGAAGCAATGCGCACAATCGGCTGGCCTTTTGGATCAAACCCTTCGTACCGAATGTGCTGATAGCGATCCACCGCGCCACGCAGGTCGGGCACCGACAGGCAGCCTTCGAAACCCTCTTCCAGCGTCGGGCTCAACGGTGTGATCAGCGGGTTGATCAGAATCGTCTGCGGCACCGCTTCGGCGTCCGGGTAGCGTTCGCTGTGCTCGAAGCCGAAGATCACCAGTTGCAGGTCGACGCCAATCTGCGGCGCAGCCAGGCCGACTCCGCCGACGCTTTCCATGGTCTGGAACATGTCGTCGATCAGTTGCCACAGCTCCGGGCTGTTGAACATTTCGGCGGGTACCGGCGGGGCAATGCGCAGCAGGCGCTCGTCGCCCATTTTCAGAATTTCACGGATCATTTGATGACTTCGTCAGTGGTCGGCTTGATCGAGTGGTCCCGACCCAGTCCCGACACGTGGTGTTTTTCTTCATGGCCGGGGCCGTGCTCGCCTGGGACCTTCTCGCCAGGGTCTTTTCCCTCGCGCGACATGTGCTCGATCACCGCGTTCATTTCCGCGCCGAGCAACAGCACTGCCGCGGAAATATAGAAGTACAGCAGCAACACGATGATCGCGCCGATACTGCCATACATGGCGTTGTAGTTGGCGAAGGTTTTGACGTAGAAACCGAAGCCCAGCGAAGCGATGATCCAGACCACCACGGACAACACCGCACCCGGGGTGATGAAGCGAAACTCTTGTTTGACGTCGGGCATGACGTAATAAATCAGCGCGACCGCCATCATCAACAGAATCACGACCACCGGCCAACGCACGATGGTCCAAAGGGTCACGATGATTTCTTCAAGGCCGACTTGCGAGGCGATCCATTCCATCACCTGCGGCCCGAGCACCATCAGCGCAGCGGCCGCCAGCAGCATGCCGGCGATGCCGATGGTGTAGAAAATCGACAGCGGAAAACGCTTCCACGCTGGCCGGCCTTCGACCACGTCGTAGGCGGCGTTCATCGCGCTCATCATCAGCCGCACACCGGCGGACGCGGTCCACAGGGCAATCACGATACCGACCGACAGCAAGCCACCCTTGGATTGCTGGAGCTGGTCGATGACCGGGTTCACCTGTTCCAGCGCCTGGGGCGGCAGGACCAGTTCCGATTGCAGGCGCAGCCAGGAGAAGAAGTCCGGCAGGTGCAGGAAACCGATCAGGGCGATCAGGAACAGAATGAAGGGGAACAGCGAAAACAGCATCTGGTAGGCCAACGCCGAGGCATAGGTCGACATCTCGTCGTCGACGAACTCGGTGATCGTGCGCACCATGACACGGTGCAGGCGCTGACCTTTCATGTGTGGGAAAAACATTAGCGTCTCCTTTCGCCGCAAATTTGCTCGAAGTCGTGGCGACTCAGGGGCCGTTTTCTACATCAAAGTAGCCTACTTGGCGAGTTTGAAACAATTTCCTTGTGCAAGTTCAGGCTGACACAAAAACGGCCATCTGCGGATGGCCGTTTCTGTTGCTCATCAAAGGCCTGATCACGCCTTGTCGATGCCTTTTTTAAGAGCATCCTTGGCTTTGCCGACCGCTTGCTGGGCTTCGCCTTTCCTTTCCTGAGCGACGCCTTCGGTGCGCATTTTGTCGTTACCGGTAGCCTTGCCGACGCCTTGCTTGACGTTGCCGGCGGCTTCGTTGGCCATGCCTTTTACTTTATCGCCAGTGCTGCTCATGGTGTTTCTCCTGTGAACCATTCAACGGGGAAAGTCGTTACACAAGGTTGACCGAAGGCGTTTGCACGGAGTTTCATTTATTTTCCCGGCGACATTTCATCGTTCAGTGCAGGTTGGGCTTTATGTTTGCCGACCAACCCCCGAGAATGCGCAACGTATTCAGGCCATGGCGCTGAAGATCCAATCCCGTAGGAATGTTATGAAACTCGATAAAAAGCAGGCCATTGCCCGCAGAAACCAGGAACTTGGCGGTGCTGTGCTTGGCGTCAACAACTGCCATTTCACCGAATTGAACCGCAATCGCAACATCTGGTGGTTCGATATTCCGGTCGCGCGTCTGGCCATTGGTCAGTACGAGTGGGTTCACCTGCTGATGCACACCCCGGATACCGACGAACTGCTGCACCTGAAAGTACCGACGGTATTCCTTCGGGAGAAGCTCGAAGGTCTGGTGGTGCGCAAT
This sequence comes from Pseudomonas sp. Root329, assembly GCF_001424925.1. Classification (NCBI taxonomy): domain Bacteria; kingdom Pseudomonadati; phylum Pseudomonadota; class Gammaproteobacteria; order Pseudomonadales; family Pseudomonadaceae; genus Pseudomonas; species Pseudomonas sp. Root329. The sequence goes on from NZ_LMCV01000011.1 coordinate 86,252, forward strand.
GAAGGCAAGCGTAAAGCAGCCTTGAGCCTGGAATTGAGCGCAGACAAGGACTCGTACCTCCAGGACATGCGCCCGGCGGGTACCAACGTCAATTTCGCGCAGTTCCGCCTTTAAAAGCAAAAGATCGCAGCCTTCGGCAGCTCCTACATGGAATTGGTGTACACCCCGTAGGAGCTGCCGCAGGCTGCGATCTTTTGATCTTCAACAAAAAGCCCCGCATTGCGGGGCTTTTGTTTGTTACGCGCTTACCTTTTTGACGCCGAGCTTCTTCAGCTCTTCATCGCGCAGCTCGCGGCGCAGGATCTTGCCGACGTTGGTGGTCGGCAGCGCGTCGCGGAACTCCACGGAGCGCGGAACCTTGTAGCCAGTGACGTTGGCGCGCATGTGCTCCATCACCTGTTCCTTGGTCAGCGTCACGCCCGGTTTGGCGACGATGAAGATCTTGATCGCCTCACCCGACTTCTCGTCCGGCACGCCGATGGCTGCGCATTGCAGCACGCCCGGCAGGGTCGCGAGCACGTCTTCCAGTTCGTTCGGGTACACGTTGAAACCGGAGACCAGAATCATGTCTTTCTTGCGATCGACAATGCGCATGTAACCGTCAGGCTGGATCAGCGCGATGTCACCGGTCTTCAACCAACCTTCGCTGTCGAGGATTTCATCGGTGGCGTCCTGACGCTGCCAGTAACCCTTCATCACTTGCGGACCTTTCACGCACAGCTCGCCGATATCGCCCAACGGCTGTTCAACGCCGGCGTCGTCGATGACTTTGCACAGGGTCGACGGAACCGGAATACCGATGGTGCCGATCTGGATGTTCTGGATTGGATTGACGGTGGCCACCGGACTGGTTTCGGTCATGCCGTAACCTTCACAGATGGCGCAACCGGTGACCGCTTTCCAACGCTCGGCCGCGGCCAGTTGCAGGGCCATGCCACCGGACAGGGTGACTTTCAGCGCCGAGAAGTCCAGCTTGCGGAAGCCTTCGTTGTTGCACAGGGCGACGAACAGCGTGTTGAGCCCGACGAAACCGCTGAACTTCCACTTCGACAGTTCCTTGACCATCGCCGTCAAATCGCGCGGGTTGCTGATCAGGATGTTGTGGTTGCCGATCAGCATCATCGCCATGCAATGAAAGGTGAAAGCATAGATGTGGTACAGCGGCAGCGGCGTGATCAGGACCTCACAACCTTCATTGAGGTTGGAACCCATCAGCGCCTTGCACTGCAGCATGTTCGCCACCAGGTTGCGGTGGGTCAGCATCGCGCCTTTGGCCACGCCGGTGGTGCCGCCGGTGTATTGCAGCACGGCAACGTCGCTGCTGGCCGGGTTGGCTTCAGCCACTGGCTGGCCGTGGCCCTTGCGCAGTACGTCGTTGAACTTGATGGCCTTGGGCAAGTGATACGCCGGGACCATCTTCTTCACGTACTTGATGACGCTGTTGACCAGCAGGCGCTTGAGCGGCGGCAGCAGGTCGGCCACTTCGGTGACGATCACGTGCTTGACGCCGGTTTTCGGCACGACGAGCTGGGCCAGGTGGGCCATGTTGGCCAGGCAGACCAGGGCTTTGGCACCGGAGTCGTTGAATTGGTGTTCCATTTCCCGCGCGGTGTACAGCGGGTTGGTGTTGACCACGATCAGCCCGGCGCGGATGGCACCGAAGACGGCGACCGGGTACTGCAACACGTTGGGCAGCTGCACGGCGATTCGATCGCCCGGCTGCAAGTCGGTATGCTGTTGCAGGTAGGCGGCAAAGGCACCGGACAATTCGTACAGTTCACCGTAGGTGATTGTCTTGCCCAGGTTGCTGAATGCCGGTTTGTCGGCAAAGCGTTGGCAGGACTGCTTCAACACCGCCTGAATATTCGGATACTCGTCCGGATTGATGTCGGCAGCAATCCCGGCAGGGTACTTATCCTTCCAAAAGTCTTCGATCATGGAAGCCCACTCCTCAGCAACGCGAATTCAAATACCGCATTTGATGCGATTATTATTGGTGTTTGATTATTGGTGAGTCTGGCTTTTAACAAGGCCGAGAAGTCACAAAGCGCGCCGAGAGTAGCAGCTTTGCCAAGGGCCGACCAGAGCCAAAAGCAGCCTCTACAGTCACTTTAATGACTCAAGAATAACAAGCGGTCATTTTAGAGCAATAAACCTATATGTCGCTGAAAGCCCCTGAATTCGGGGCTTTCCAAAAAAAATCGCGAGCAGGCTCGCTCCCACAGGATCACCGAGAACCTTGTGGGAGCGAGCCTGCTCGCGATCCGTGCGAAGCGCGGCCATTCAACGATCAGGCGATATCACGCAACTCCCGCCGCAATATCTTGCCCACCGGCGTCATCGGTAACGACTCACGCAAGACGATGTGCTTGGGCACTTTGTACGCCGTGAAGTTTTCCTTGCAATAGGCCTTCAGCTCTTCAAGGCTGACACCCGTTTCACGGGCCACCACAAACAGCTTCACCGCCTCCCCCGAACGCTCGTCCGGCACACCGATCACCGCACAGTTGGCGACTTTCGGGTGAGCCATCACCACGTCTTCGATCTCGTTCGGGTACACGTTGAAACCCGAAACGATGATCATGTCTTTCTTGCGATCGACGATGCGCACAAATCCGTCTGGGTCGATCACCGCGATGTCGCCCGACTTGAACCAGCCTTCGGCATCCAGCACTTCGGCGGTGGCTTCGGGTTTCTGCCAGTAGCCCTTCATGATCTGCGGGCCCTTGATGCACAGTTCGCCGCGCTCGCCCAGCGCCTGCTCGACGCCTTCATCGTTGATGACTTTCAGCGTGGTGCCCGGCACCGGCAGGCCGACTGTACCGAGCCGCGACTTGTCGCCGTACGGGTTGGTGCAGGCCACCGGCGAGGTTTCGGTCAGGCCGTAACCTTCGGTGATGCGGCAACCGGTGAGCTGTTCCCAGCGCTCGGCCGTGGCCTTGACCAGCGCGGTGCCGCCGGAGTTGGTGAGTTTGAGGCTGGAGAAATCCAGGGTCTTGAAGTCCGGATGGTCCATCAGCGCGACGAACAGGGTGTTGAGCCCCAGCAGCGCCGAGAACCGCCAGTTCTTCAGCTCCTTGATGAAGCCCTTGATGTCTCGCGGATTGGTGATCAGCACGTTGTGGTTGCCCGACACCATCATGCACATGCAATTCGCCGTGAACGCATAGATGTGGTACAGCGGCAGCGGCGCGACCATAACCTCTTGCCCTTCGCGCAACAGCGGCTGGCCGTCATTGCCAAACTGCTCCAGGCACGCCCGCACTTGCTGCATGTTGGCCACCAGATTGCCGTGGGTCAGCATCGCGCCCTTGGCCAGGCCGGTAGTGCCGCCGGTGTATTGCAGCACGGCGATGTCGTCGAGCCGGATCTTCAGCGGCTTGATGCCCAGCCCCCGGCCCAGGCGCAGCGCGCTCTTGAAGGAAATGGCCTGCGGCAAGGAGTACGCCGGGACCATCTTCTTGACCTTGCTCACCATCGTATTGACCAGCCAGCCCTTGGCGGCGGGCATCAGGTCGCCCATCTTCGCTTCGATCAGGTACTGGATGTCGGTGTCGGGCAGCACTTCCTGGACTTTGGCCCCGAACATGTTCAGGTAGACCAGCGCCCGGGCACCGGAGTCCTTGAACTGATGACGCATCTCCCGCGCGGTGTACAGCGGGTTGGTGTTGACCACGATCAGCCCGGCGCGCAAGGCTCCGAACACGGCAATCGGGTAATGCAGGACGTTGGGCATCTGCACCGCAATGCGATCCCCCGGCACCAGGTCGGTGTGGGCTTGCAGGTAACCGGCGAACGCTGCGCTGTAGCGTTCCAGTTCGGCGTAGGTCAGGGTGACGCCCATGTTGCTGAATGCCGGGCGGTCAGCAAATTTCTTGCAGGAACGCTCGAACACCTCGATCACCGACTTATAGGCCCCTTGATCGATGTCCAGGGGCACGCCGGCCGGGCGTTTGTCATTCCAGAAATCAGGTTGCATTATTCTTGTCCTCTTTACCTGAACCTATCCGGGGCCGCTTTTCTGTCCTTCCTCTCTTATCCCTCAAAAAGCAGAAAAAGCGAAAAACGGAGCTTCACGGACACTAGCAGCTATGGCGAATCAGGCAAATATGCGCACGGTCGACATTGATCGTGTGAATCTTGCTGCCACGGCGTGGCCTGATCAGACGGCACGCTATGGATGCGCTATACAATGCAACGACCAAGCGCAAAGGAACCGCCATGATCCACGACACTTTCTGGCTGACCGCGAGTGACCGCAGCCGCCTCTTCGTCAACCAGTGGCTGCCCGCCGCGCCTTTAAAAGCAGTGATTCTGTTGGCCCATGGCATGGCGGAACACAGTGGCCGCTACGCCCGTCTGGCGGAAAAACTCTGTGATCAGGGCTACGGTGTGTATGCGCCGGACCTGCGTGGACATGGCAAAACTGCCGAAAACGGGACACTGGGCCATTTCGCCGACGATGACGGTTGGTGCAAGGTGGTCGGCGACCTGGCGAGCCTCAACCAGCACATCGGACAACAACATCCCGGCGCGCCGATCGTGCTACTCGGTCACAGCATGGGCAGTTACATCGCCCAGGCTTATCTGCTGCACCACAGCGCCAGCCTGCACGGGGCCGTTCTCAGCGGTTCGAACTTCCAACCGGTGGCGCTTTATCGCGCGGCGCGGCAGATTGCGCGGTTGGAACGTTTGCGCCAGGGCCCGAAGGGTCGCAGTGCGCTGATCGAATGGCTGTCGTTCGGTTCGTTCAACAAAAAATTCAAACCGGCGCGCACTAAGTTCGACTGGCTTAGCCGCGATCCGGCGGAGGTCGACCTGTACGCCAACGACCCGCTCTGCGGCTTTCGCTGCACCAATCAGCTGTGGATCGATTTACTCGGTGGGTTGCAGCAAATCAGCAAAGCGTCCAATCTCGCTCAGATTGATCCGGGCCTGCCGTTGCTGGTCATCGGCGGTGAATGTGATCCGGTGAGCGAAGGCAAGCGTCTGAAAGATCTGGCCCATGCGCTGCGCGCTGCCGGCAGCCAGAGCCTGCAACTGACTATTTACCCGCAGGCACGGCATGAACTGTTCAACGAGAGCAACCGCGATGAAGTGATCAATGACGTGTTGAGCTGGATCGCCCAGGCGCTGAGCCACCGTCGACCACCCAGATCGGAATAGTTTTTTTGAATTTATTTATTCGTGACAGGAATTGAAACAGATGACCCAGGTTACCAACACCCCTTACGAAGCCCTTGAAGTCGGCCAGACCGCCAGCTACAGCAAGACGGTCGAAGAGCGCGACATTCAGTTGTTCGCCGCGATGTCCGGCGACCACAACCCGGTGCACCTGGACGCTGAATTCGCCGCCGGCACCATGTTCAAGGAGCGCATCGCTCACGGCATGTTCAGCGGTGCGCTGATCAGCGCTGCCGTTGCCTGCGAGCTGCCTGGGCCGGGGACTATCTATATCGGTCAGCAAATGAGCTTTCAGAAGCCGGTGAAGATTGGCGACACGCTGACCGTGCGTCTGGAGATTCTCGAGAAGCTGCCGAAGTTTCGTGTGCGGATTGCCACTCGCGTGTTTAACCAGCGCGATGAATTGGTAGTGGATGGCGAGGCGGAGATTCTGGCGCCGCGTAAGCAACAGACCGTGACGTTGCCCAAGCTGCCGGCAATCAGCATCGGCTGATTGCCTCAAGAGATCGCAGCCTCGTTTCACTCGACAGCTCCTACAGGGTTTGCCATATACCTGTAGGAGCTGTCGAGTGAAACGAGGCTGCGATCTTTTGATCTTACGGCCCTTCCTGCACCTGCACACTCGCCGTCATCCCCGAACTCAAATTCATCCCTTCCGGCAACTGATCAATCTTGATCCTTACCGGAATCCTCTGCGCCAACCTCACCCAGTTAAATGTCGGCTCGACCTCTGCCAGCAACTGCCCATCCGGCGTGGTATTGCGATCGGTAATCCCGCGACTGATGCTTTCCACATGCCCCTGCAACGCCTCCCCCGCGCTCATCAACCAGACCTTCACCGGATCGCCAACACGAATCCGTGGCAGTTTGGTTTCCTCGAAATACGCCTGCACATAGAAAGTCGAATCGTCGATCAACGCCATCACCGATTGCCCGGCATTCACGTAATTGCCTTCAGCCAGACGCAGGTTGGTGATGTGACCATTGCGCGGCGCATGGACCTGACTGCGCGCGAGATTGAGTTCTGCAACCTTGGCTTCGGCCTGGGCTTCGCGCAGTTCACCACGGGCAATGCCAGCGTTGATCTGTGCGTTTTCACGCAGCTCGGCACTGATTGCCTGCGGACCGAGGGCTGCGCGGCGACTGGCTTCGCGTTCGCGCAGATTGAGTTGCTGCTGACGGGTCTGCACCACCGCCTGGGCTTTCTCCAGCGCCGCTTCGAAACGGTCGCGATCAATGCTCAGCAATAAATCGCCGGCCTTGACCTGCTGGTTATCAAAAGCCTTGAGTTCACGCACCCAACCCGAGACGTCCGGGGCGATGACCACCACGTCGGCGCGGATCCGCGCATCCCGAGTCCAAGGCGTGAGCATGTAGTACTGCCATAAATGGAAGCCGGCAAAAATCGCCACCGCCACCAGGCACAAGGTCACCGCGACACGTATCGGTGTACGCATTTTCAACTCCTTATAAAGGTCCGAGGACGACGGTGATCAGGGTCAATACACAGACGTACAAGGCGCAATCAAACAATGCTTCGTGCCAGATCCAGCGGCCCACTGGCGTCAGGCGCAAGAGCAGGCGCAAGGCCCCGGTCACGAGCAGCGCCAGCAGCACATAAATCAGAAACGGACTGAGCAGCACGCCACCCACCGACCACTCACGCAAGCCCATGGCTTTGCTCCTGTTGACGGCACCAGGCGCGCCAGCTGCTTTGCAATTGCAGCACCGCGCCTTGGGCCAGTTTCACCGCATCGCTGGGGGGCAACGCATACAAAGTCTTCAAGAATTCTTCGCTCGGCTGCGCCAACGCCTCGGCGCGATTGCCGGTCGGGCCTTGCTCGAGGATTTTTTCCAGCTGTTCGAGATAACGCCGTTGAGGCGCGCTGACCGGTGCCTGCGCCACTGCCAGACTCAAACGCAAATGCAGCAATTCGTCGCCGATGTCCAGGCCGAGCAGGCCATCGTCCCAGCGACTGCGAGCCGGTTCCGGCAATTCGGGATAGTGCCGCGCCAGTTGTAGCAAGCGGTCGGCCATGCGTCCGCCAAACCAGCTTTCGGCACCGCGCAGATTGCGCCGGGTCAGGCGCACCAGATCGTCGAGTGTCGCCGCCAATAAGCGTCGGCCATGCCACGTCGGGTCGCGCAGGATCAACAAATGGAACGCCAGCACTGCAGCGCCGACACCGACCACAATGGATTGAGCGCTGTTGAAGAACGTCGCGACATCGAATTTCATCGCGTTGAGCGGCGAGACCAGCACGATGAAGTGCAGACAAAATGAGGTCGCCGTCGCACCGATCTGCGGTTTGGCCATGCCCAGCGCGCCGAGGAACAACGGCACGCCCATGCCCATGCACAGCAAGGCAAAACCACTCCATTGCGGCAGCAGAATCTGCCCGACGATAAACGCGGCCGGAATTGCCAGGAAGATCCCGCGCATAAAACTCATGCCTATCTGGGCACCGTTCTCGCGGCTGGCGAACAGGCTACACACCACGCACGTCAACAGCAGCGCGCCGGAGGCAGCGGGCCAGGCGGTCGCCAACCAGAAGCACGAGACCACCAGAAACGCCAGGGCACTGCGGGTACCGAAAATCAGCGCCAATGACAGGTCGCGGTGTGGTGTCAGGGTTCTCGGTGGATCGACCGCTTCCTTGCCCTCCTCAACGGCGTTCAACGCGGCGCTGGCCGCCATGGCGGTATCGAGCAACAAAGTGAAACGAGCCAGGCAGTAACTCTGTGCGGAGCTGATGTGCGGGTCGTGGGAAGCGTCGAGCAACCGCGGACGCAGCGCTTGCAGGGTCGCGGTATCCGGGCTGTTGAGCGCCTCTTGAACCTCGGTCATCCAGGGCAACAGTTGCTCGGCTTCCTGGAGTTCCAATTGCTTCCACTGACGGCGCACCGAACGGGCGATGCGCAGCAGCATCAACAGCTTTTGGCTCAAGCCGCTGATCGCCCGCGCTCGTTGCCGTCCCAGGCCTCCTTCAAACCAGGCATGCTCGCGCTGGGCATCGACGGCGACAATTCTCCCGAGGATTTCCAGCAAGCCTTTACGCGCCTGACCATCACCGGCCAGGGTCGCACGCGCGGCGTTCATACCGCTTTGCCACGCTGCCCGCGCCTGATCCGCCAATTGCCGTTCGACCCGCATCGGCCAGAGCAGCGCACTGGCGGCGGTGGCGCAAAGAATGCCCAGGCAGATTTCCGTGCAGCGAGCCACGGCTTGATCGAACACCGTCAGCGGATGAGTAATGGCCGGCAGCGCGATGATCGCCACCGTGTAACCGGCCAGCACGAACGAATAGGACCAGGCGCTGCGCAGCAAGGTCGAACTCGCCGTACACAACCCCAGCCACAATGCCAAGGCCAACAAAAACAGCCAAGGCGTCTGGGCAAACAACCCCATGAACACCACTGACATGATCGTCCCGACCAAAGTCCCCAACAGCCGCGCCAAGCCCTTCTGCACCACCATCCCCGACAAGGGCTGGGCGACGATGAACGCGGTCATCAACGCCCAGGCCGGTTGCTCCAGGCCCCAGCGCAATGCCAGCCACAGCGCCAGGCCGCCGCCGATCAAGGTCTTGATCGCGAACTGTAAGGCGCGGCGGTCAGGCGCAAATAAAGCCTGCAAGGTGATAGGCACGTAAAGGACTCTTGGAAAGGCGATTTAACGATAGTCGGGATCGGTTCAGTCACTTGATAAACAAATTATTAGCTAGCTAACTAACATCCGTCCAGTGCTAATTCCCGGACACAAAAAAACGCCAGACTGGCTGGCGTTTTTGACAGACAACGAACGCTTACGAGCGTGCGCGAGCCTGGTTACGCAGGGCTTTTACCTGATCGTGATTGCGTTGCACGCCGTGGTACTGACGTTCAACCAGGTCACGAATGCCCACCAGGTTGTGTTTGCTGATTTTTTCGATGGCTTCTTTGTAAGCCTTGAGAGCATGGTCTTCACCCCGCTCGGCTTCGTTCAGCACGGCTTCTTCATCCTTGCCGGTGAACATCGATTTCACGTCGACCCAGCGACGGTGCAGGTCACCGCTGACACTGGTGGACGTTTCCGGATCGCCGCCTAGCGAACGCACCTGCGCTTGCAGTTCGGAAGCCGCAGTGGCGCAGTCGACGGAGCGTTGCATGAACAGCGATTTCAGTTCAGGGTGTTTGATGTCTTCAGCGCAAGTCTTGAACCCTTCCTGACCGTCTTTACTGGTTTCAATCAGGTCATTGAGCACAGAGATGGCTTCTTTATTCATGTCAGTCATTTTCAATTCCTCGCGGGTTGATGAAAGATGCAATAGGTGTTGCACCCTGCATGCCAGCTTTTAACTGACTACTTACTACTTATATTTCAATAACTTATCGTTTAACGCGAAATCTGTATCCGCTTTTTTTGCATGATCTGTCATTTGGCCTGCATGCAGAATGCCTGTATTTTCCAGACTGTTTGAATCAAGACGACTGATTGATGAACCCTGAAAAGCTCGAACTGTTGATTACCCGTGAAATGCCCTTTGGCAAGTACAAGGGCCGAATCATTGCCGACCTCCCCGGCCAATACCTGAACTGGTTCGCTCGGGAAGGCTTCCCCCATGGCGAACTCGGCGGCTTGCTGGCCTTGATGCAGGAAATCGATCACAACGGCCTGTCGGAGCTGCTCGAGCCGCTACGCGCCAAACATGGCAAACCCGCCCCTCGCCACTGACCCGACACCCAGACCTGGCCCCTGATTGAGTAGCCCATGCCCGATAACACCCGCCGCGCCCGTGATGAAGCTTTCTGGCGAACCTTTGCCGACCGATACGCGGTTGAACCCGGCCCGGTCAACCTCGAAAACGGGTACTTCGGGCGCATGTCGCGCACGGTGGTCGAGGAGTATCAGCGCAACATCGAACTGATCAATCGCAGCAACTCGGTGCACGTGCGACAACGCTTCGAACAGGGCGAAAGCCTGGAGATTCGCAAACAGCTCGCCGAGCTGCTGGGCGTACCCGCCGACACCGTTGCCCTCACCCGCAACGCTTCGGACGGTCTGCAATCGCTGATCCGCAACTACAACCGTCTGACGCCGGGCGATCAGGTGCTGATCTGTGATCTGGAATACGACACTGTCAAAGGCGCCATGCGCTGGCTGGCGCGTCACCGCGGTGTCGAAGTGATCGAAATCGAACACCCGCACCCCGCCAGTTTCGACAGCTTGCTGGCTACTTATCACGAAGCTTTCGAGCGTTATCCGCGACTCAAACTGATGGCCCTGACCCACGTCACTCATCGCTCCGGGCTGGTGATGCCGGTGCAGGCCATTGCCGCAGCCGCAAGGGAACATGGCATCGACGTGATCCTCGACGGCGCCCATGCGCTCGGCCAGCTCGAGTTCGATCTCGATAAACTGGGCATCGCCTTTGCTGGCTACAACCTGCACAAATGGATCGGTGCACCGCTGACTCTAGGCTTCATGTACATCGCCCCCGAGCGCCTGGCCGACATCGACCCGGACATGGGCGAGATGCACTTCCCGGTCACCGACATTCGCGCGCGCACGCCGTACAGCACGCCCAATATCCCGGCGCTGCTGACCCTGCCGCTGGTGTTCGAGGAACATCGGGCCATGGGTGGTTCCGCCGCCAAGGGCGCTCGGCTCAATTACCTGCGCAACCGCTGGGTGAGCGCGGTACGCGAGTTGCCGGGGATCGACGTCATGACCCCGGACGACCCGCGACTGTATTGCGGCATCACTTCGATGCGCTTTACCCGGCATGCCGATCAACAGGCGATGGTCGAGCGGCTGCTCAAGGATTACAACCTGTTTACGGTGGCGCGCAGTGGTGCCGCGAGTGGTCCGTGCATTCGCATAACGCCTGGGCTCACCACCACGGCTGCAGACATGGATTTGCTGGCCCGGGCGCTGACCGAGCTGCGCTGACGTCACACCGTGTATTTGTCGAAGTCCTCGGGCTTGATCTGCGTCGATACCGCGAATGTGTCGATAGCGATGGTCATGTGCCCGAAAAAGCCGTCTTCTTTCGAATCTCGACCCAGGGTGTGAACGTTCAGGGTCGAGGCTTCGCCGCCCATGCTTTCATAGAAAAAGTCTTGATCGTTGGTCAGCGGCGAAACGGCTCGACCGCGGTACTCCCTGGCGTTGAGTACCGAGCGTGAAGCCACCTCGGGAAAGTAGAGCTGACCGACCCAGGCGACATGCCGTTCTTCCAGATAGTTATTGCCTTCCGTAATGCGTACGGCAACGTGTAGGTGCAGTGCGCGGCCGGCATAGAACCCTGGATAGATCGTGGTAAATCGCACGCTGCCGTGCTTGTCCGTAAATTGCCCGCCACGCAGGTAAGTGTCGTCGTCAGTGCGCGGGATCGAACCGATTTCATCGACGTCGATTTCCTTGTCCGGATTGAGCTTGCTCCAGCCCGAATACGCACCGCGTGCATTGCAATGCCAGATATCCACTAACGCGTCAGTCACCGGTTGACCGGTCATGGCATCGACGATCGTCAGCCTCAGCACCAAGGGGATGCCATCCATGCCTTCGCTGATGTTTCGTCTGATCAATTTCGGATTTCGGAAATAAGGACCGGCGATCTGTTCGGGTGTAAGCAGGTAAACCGCTGGTGCGGGTGAAACCGGAGTGTTGTCTTCCATGACGTTCTCTCTTCCATAAGATGAACGCAAGCTAGCATTGGCCGAAAGTCGGTATGCGGTAACTATGTATCGCACCGCACGGTTTTCACCGGGCAAAAAAAAACGGTGCACCGACCAAGCGCACCGTAAAGCCGTAGAACACACAACGAAGTGTTTGGTAAAGCCGATCAGTCCAGCAGCGCCAATGCCTCGGCAGTGCATTCCTGAATGCGGGCCCAGTCGCCGTTCTTGATCCACTCGGGATCAAGCATCCAGCTACCGCCCACGCACATCACGTTTTTCAACGCCATGTAGCTTTTGATGTTGGCCGGGCTGACGCCGCCAGTCGGGCAGAATTTCACTTCGCCGAACGGGCCGCCGAGGGCCTTGATGGCCGCAACGCCGCCGCTGACTTCCGCCGGGAACAGCTTGAAGCGGCGATAACCCAGGCCATAGCCTTCCATGATGCCGGAGGCGTTGCTGATGCCTGGCAACAGCGGAATCGGGCTGTTGACGCTGGCTTCGAGCAGGTCACGGGTGATGCCCGGCGTGACGATGAACTGCGAACCGGCTGCTTCGGCAGCCGCCAGCATGTTGCGATCCAGCACAGTGCCGGCACCGGTCACCAGTTCCGGGCGTTGCTCACGCAGAATCTGGATAGCCTTGAGGCCGAACTGTGAACGCAAGGTCACTTCCAGGGCGGTCAGGCCACCGGCCGCGAGGGCGTCGGCCAGCGGCAGGATGTCCTGTTCGCGAGCGATGGTAATCACCGGCAGGATCCGCGCCTTGGCGCAGAGGCTGTCGATCAGGGCAACTTTGTCCGCCATGGAAACGGTCGGGGATGGGGTTGTCATAGCGGCTGATCCTTGGTTCATGGGCACCAGTAAATCTCTAACGTAGGTTGCAGAAACGCGCGAATCGGCATGGCGGCGACATCGTCACCGGCCAATGCGGCACTCAAGGTGGTCAGCTTGGACTGACCGGAAATCGATAGAACGGTGGTCTTGGCCGAGGCCAGCAGCGCGCGGCTCATGGTCAGGCGCTGATGCGGCACGGTCGGCGCCAGCATCGGGTAGCAACGACGTGTGCCGTCGGCTTTCAAGGCATCGCTCAGGTTCGGGCTGTTGGGGAACAGCGAGGCGGTGTGACCGTCGTCGCCCATGCCCAGTATCAGCACGTCGATCGGCGGCAATTCTGCGAGCAGGCGATCGGCCTGTTCGGCCGCCAGTTCAAGGTTGGCCGTGGCGCTGTACAGACTCAGGAACTGAGCCTTGGTCGCCGGACCTTGCAACAGGTAACGCTTGAGCAGACCGGCATTGCTGTCGGCGTGTTCAACCGGCACCCAGCGCTCGTCGGCCAGGGTGACGACAACCTTGGACCAGTCCAGCGTCTGCTTGGCCAGGTGCTGGAAAAACGCCACCGGGCTGCGTCCACCGGAAACCACCAAGGTCGCGGTGCCGCGCGCGTCGATCGCGTCACTCAGTTGCTTGGCCACATTCAGCGCCAGGCCTTCGGCCAGCAGCACCGGGCTTTTGAACGCATGGGCGCTGACGCCCTGAGGCAGTTTCAATTCAGATATCGCCATACCACGACCTCCCATCCCGCGTGATCAATGCAATGGAGCTCATCGGCCCCCAGGACCCAGCCGCGTACGGCTTGGGCGCATCACCGGATTTTTTCCACCCGGCGATCAACTGGTCACACCACTTCCACGCGGCTTCGATTTCATCTTTACGGACAAACAGGTTCTGATTGCCGCGCATCACTTCCAGCAACAACCGCTCGTAAGCATCGGGAATCCGTGCGCTGCGATAAGTGTCGGAAAAGTTCAGCTGCAACGGACCGCTGCGCAGCTGCATGCCCTTGTCCAGGCCTTGTTCTTTGGTCATCACGCGCAAGGAAATGCCTTCGTCCGGTTGCAGGCGGATAATCAGCTTGTTGCTGATTTGCAGGCGCTGCTCGGGGGCGAAGATGTAGTGAGACGGTTCCTTGAAGTGGATGACGATCTGCGACAGCTTCTGCGGCATGCGCTTGCCGGTACGCAGGTAAAACGGCACGCCGGCCCAACGCCAGTTGCGGATATCGGCACGCAGCGCAACGAAGGTTTCGGTGTCGCTCTGGGTGTTGGAATTCGGCTCTTCCAGGTAACCGGGAACCGATTTGCCTTCGCTGTAACCGGCGATGTACTGACCGCGCACGACCTGAGTGGTCAGGCCTTCCGGGCTGATCGGCGCCAGCGCCTTGAGCACTTTGACTTTCTCGTCACGGATGCTGTCGGCGGACAGGTCGGCCGGCGGGTCCATGGCGATCAGGCAGAGCAGTTGCAGGAGGTGATTCTGAATCATGTCCCGCAGCTGGCCGGCCTTGTCGAAGTAACCCCAGCGACCTTCGATCCCGACCTTCTCGGCCACGGTGATTTCCACGTGGGAGATATAATTCTGGTTCCACTGGGTTTCGAACAGGCTGTTGGCGAAACGCAGGGCGATCAGGTTCTGGACGGTTTCTTTGCCCAGGTAGTGGTCGATGCGGTAGGTGCGGTTCTCCGGGAAGAACTGCGCCACGGCGTCGTTAACCTTGCGCGAGGATTCCAGGTCCGAACCAATGGGTTTTTCCAGCACCACGCGGGTGTTTTCGGTCAGACCGACCTTCGACAGGTTCTCGCAGATCGCGCCGTAAACGGCGGCCGGTGTCGCGAAGTAGGCAATCACCCGCTGGGCGCCGCCGGCCATTTCGGCCAGGGCGACGTAATCGTCAGCCTTGAGGAAATCGACGTGTAGGTAACTCAGGCGGGCCAGGAAGCGTTCGACCACGGCTTCGTCCAGTTCTTTGGCGACGACGTAGCGGCGCAGCTCGGAGGCGATGAACGCCAAATGCTGCTGCTCGCTGCCAGGCTCACGGGCCAGCGCGATAATTCGCGTGTCCTCGTGCAAGAGGCCTGCGCCATCGAGCTGATAAAGGGCAGGAAACAGCTTGCGCAGGGCCAGATCGCCGAGGGCGCCGAACAAGGCAAAGGTGCACGGTTCAACCGTAATCGAAGGCATGATGTTTGTTCTTTTATCAAGTTAAGCTACAAATACCTTTTTTCAAGGCATCACTCAAGGGAAAATGTAGTAATAACCACAACATTTTCGCAAAATACAGATTCCGAGTGGTGGACGGTCGGAGCCATCAGTAGGATAGGCCACCGTTACGGGCCCGATCAAAGTCCCAATTTGCATAGCCGGGGCCCTTATTTGCATTGCTCTCATGTTTGCAGAGCTAAGGAACATATATGGACCGCGTGCGAAATTTACTGGAACAGATCCAGAATCGCCTTGAAGACCTGAACAAGGCAGAACGCAAAGTCGCCGAGGTGATCCTGCTCAACCCACAGCAGGCCACCCGGTTCAGCATCGCCGCCCTCGCCCAGGCCTCAAAGGTCAGCGAGCCGACGGTCAACCGTTTCTGCCGTTCGTTCGGCGTCAGCGGCTACCCGGAACTCAAGCTTCAATTGGCCCAGAGCCTGGCCAGCGGCGCGGCGTATGTCAGCCGTGCGGTCGAGGCCGACGACAATCCGGAAGCCTATACCAAAAAGATTTTCGGCAGCGCCATCGCCTCTTTGGACAGTGCTTTACAGGCGCTTGACCCGAACCTGATCAGCCGCGCCGTCGACCTGTTGATCCAGGCCCGGCAGATCCACTTCTTCGGCCTCGGCGCCTCGGCCCCGGTGGCGCTGGATGCGCAGCACAAGTTCTTCCGCTTCAACCTGGCGGTCACTGCCCATGCGGACGTGCTGATGCAGCGCATGATTGCGTCGGTGGCGCACACCGGCGAGTTGTTTGTGATCATTTCCTACACCGGCCGTACCCGCGAACTGGTGGAAGTGGCGCGTATTGCCCGGGAAAACGGCGCTTCGGTACTGGGCCTGACGGCCGAGGGTTCGCCACTGGCCAAGGCCAGCACGTTGAGCCTGAACATTCCGCTGCCGGAAGACACCGACATCTATATGCCGATGACGTCGCGGATCATTCAACTGACCGTGCTGGACGTGCTCGCCACCGGCATGACCTTGCGCCGTGGCGTGGATTTCCAGCCGCATTTGCGCAAGATCAAGGAAAGTCTGAATGCCAGTCGGTATCCGATTGGGGATGAGTTTAACTAGGCCGACATCTCCATCGTCTGAACTGACCTCTTCGCGAGCAAGCCCGCTCCCACATCTATGGTTACCCCCTTTTCTGCAATACTGTTTTTGATGCGTGTTTGGCTTGCTTTCATCTATCCGGCGTCTG